>DASVEW010000014.1:0-17933 GCA_036380355.1 Gaiellaceae bacterium
CAACGTGTCCGTCCTGCACATGGCGATGGTGCAGGGTGCCGTGTACGACGCCGTGAATGCGATCGACGGTGGCCACGAGGGTTATCTGCTCCGCTCACGCGTCGCGACGCCGACCGACTCGAAGGACGCGGCGGCCGCAACTGCCGCCTACAAGATGCTCGTTGCCGTCGTCCCCGGCCAGCAGGCCGCGCTGCAGGCGCTCTACGACGCCACGCTCGCGGGCATCCCCGCCGGGTCGGCGAAGACGCGCGGAATCGCGGTAGGAGATGCCGCGGCGTCGGCGATGATCGCGGCGCGAACGGACGACGGGCGGTTCGGCCTGTTTCGCTTCCTGGCCGGGAGCGGCCCGGGCGTGTGGAAGCCGGTGCTCCCGGCGTTCGGGAGTGATCCGAATGCGTGGGTGAAGGACGTGAAGCCGTTCCTGATCGAACGCGCCTCGCAGTTCAGGTCACGCGGGCCCTACGACCTCGAGAGCCGGAGGTACGCAAAGGAGTTCGACGAGGTGAAGTCGGTCGGCTCGCTGAACAGCACGGCGCGGAAGGAGGACCAGACGCAGGCGGCTCTCTACTGGATGGAGAACCCGCCGAGGACGTGGAACCGGATCGTCAACACGCTGTCCGCTGCAAAGGGCCTGTCCCTCGTCGAGAACGCACGGCTCTTCGCCGAGCTCTACCTGACGGCGGCCGATGCCTTCGTCGCCGTCTGGGACGAGAAGGCTCACTCCTCGTTCTGGCGGCCGATCACGGCGATCCGCGAGGCCGATACCGACGGCAACTCGAGGACCGACCCGGACCCGGGCTGGCTGCCGCTGATCGCCAATCCGCCGTACCCGGAGCACCCGTCGGGCCATCTGGGCCTCAGCGGCTCGGTCGGGAGGACCCTCCAGCAGTTCTTCCGCACGGACAAGCTCGCGTGGACGGACACGAACCTCGCGGGGCGAACGCGCAACTTCACGCGGGTCTCGGATGCGATCGAGGAGATCGTCGACGCCCGCGTGTGGTCGGGAATCCACTTCCGGAACGCCGACGAGGCGAGCGTCCGGATCGCAGGACAGATCGCGCGCTACCGCGCGAAGCACTACTTCCAGCGCATGAACGACGATTGACCCCTCGTGGGTCATGACGGCCGCCCGGCCCTCGGGCCGGGCGGCCGTTACATTCGCGCGATGAAGCGCGTCCGCTTCGCGCCCAGCCCTACCGGCTCGCTGCACGTCGGCAACGCGCTCAGCGCGGTGATCAACCGGCGCGAGGGCGACCGGCTGCTGCTCCGGATCGACGACACCGACCCGGCTCGGAACGTTCCCGGTGGGGAGGAGGCGATCCTTCGCGACCTCGAGTGGCTCGGGATCGAGTGGGACGAGGGCCCGGTGCGTCAGAGCGAGCGGCAGGACCTCTACCGCGCCGCAGCCGAGCGCCTCGGCGGCGAGCGCTTCGGACGAACGACGCTCCTCCGAGAGGACGGCAGCGCGACGTATCACCTGGCGAGCGTCGTCGACGACGCCGAGTTCGGGATCACGCACGTCTACCGCGGCAACGACCACCGGCCGAACGAGCCCCTCCACCGCAGCCTCCACGAGGCGCTAGGCACGACGCCGCCCGAGTACGTCCACCACGGCCTCGTGCTCGGCGAGGACGGCAAGAAGCTGTCGAAGCGGGCCGAGGGGGCAACCGTTGCCTCGCTGCGGGAGCTCGGCTTTCCCGCCGAGGCGGTTCGCCGGTACCTCGACGAGCTCGAGCTCCCGCGCCACGATGTCCACTACGATCTGCCCCGGATCCGGCGTCTCTCGGTCGATGCGATCGAGGCGATGACCGACGAGGAGCTCGCGGCGCGCGCCGGGATCGCGCTCGAGGCCGTTCCGGCCGCCCGCGGCGCCCGCGACCTGAGCGAGGCGCGCGACTACGCGGCGCAGGTCCTCCAGCCACCGGAGCCCCGCGCCACCGAGGCGCCGGAGACCCTCGAGCGCTTCCGGGAGCTCGCCGGCGCCGACCCCCGCTCGGTCGTCCGCGAGCTGAAGGCGGTCGGGGGCGACCTCCGCGCGTTGAGGCTGGCGCTGACCGGCCGCGACAGAGGGCCGGAGCTAGCGGCGATACTGGCCGCCCTGCCCAGGGAGGAAGCCCTGCGCCGTGTCGATCAGGCTCTACAACACACTCACTCGTAGGCTCGACCCTCTTCCGGAGCCCCCCGGCCCGGTGCGCATGTACTTCTGCGGCCCGACCGTCTACCAGCGGGCCCACGTCGGCAACGCGCGGCCCTTCGTCGTCGGCATGTGGCTCCGCAACTGGCTCCGCGAGCGCGGATACGACGCGACGCTCGTCCACAACATCACGGACATCAACGACAAGATCTACGAGGCTGCGCCCGGCGCCAGCGCGCAACGCGCCGCGGAGGCAACCGAGTGGTACCTCGAGGACACGAGCGACCTCGGCCTCGGGATGCCCGACCACCTGCCCAAGGCGACCGAGATGGTTCCGCAGATCGTCCGCGCCATCGAGGAGCTGATCGAGTGGGACCACGCGTACGCCGTCGAAGGCGACGTCTACTTCCGCGTCGCCCGCGACCCGGGGTATGGCCGCCTCTCCGGCCAGCGGCCCGACCAGGTGGAGGAGCAGGAGCCGAACCCGCTGAAGGAGGATCCGCGCGACTTCGCCCTGTGGAAGGCCAACAAGCCGGGCGAGGACACGTGGTGGGAGTCGCCGTGGGGCCGGGGACGGCCCGGGTGGCACATCGAGTGCTCGGTGATGGCGGAGGAGCTCCTCGGCCCGGTCTTCGAGATCCACGGCGGCGGGCTCGACCTCGTCTTCCCGCACCACGAGAACGAGCTGGCGCAGTCCACCGCGCTCGGCCACGAGTTCGCGCGCGTCTGGATGCACAACGGGATGCTCGAGTTCACCGGCGAGAAGATGTCGAAGTCCCTCGGCAACGTCGTCACCCTTCGCGAGGCGATCGACGAGCACGGCAAGGAGACGCTGCTCATGCTCTTCCTCGGCGCGCACTGGCGGAAGCCGATGGACTTCTCGGAGGAGACCGTCGAGCAGGCGGCCGCGAGAGCCGAGGGGCTCCGCGAGGTCTTCCGGAACCCGTCGGAGCCGACGCCGGCGGGCGAGTGGGACCGGCTCGTGGCCGCGCTCGACGACGACTTCAACACGCCCGAGGCGCTCGCGATCATGCACGGCTGGCGCGACCACGAGCTGGTGCGCCGGGGGCTCGAGCTGTTCGGCCTGGAGTCGCTCGCCGAGTCTCGCGAAGCACCGCCGGAGGTCGCCGAGCTTGCAGCGCGCAGGAAGCAGGCACGCGCCGATCGCGACTTCGGCGAGGCGGATCGCCTCCGCGGCGAGATCGAGGCCGCCGGCTGGGTCGTCCGAGACGCCGACGACGGCTTCCAGCTCGTCCCGCGATGACGACCGAGCGGGTCTACGGGCGAAACGCCGTCCGCGAGGCGGTCCGCGGGCCGCGCTCCGTGCGGGAGCTGTGGGCGACCGAGCGCGCGCTCACCGCCGAGCCCTGGCTCAAGGACGCGAACGGCGTCCGCGTCCAGGTCAAGCCGGAGCGAGAGCTGACCGAGGCGGTCGGGACGCGCGACCACCAGGGCGTCGTCGCGAGGTGCGAGCCCTACCGCTACGCCGACGCGTACGAGCTCGCTGCAACTGACCGGCCCCTGCTCGTCTGCCTCGACCAGGTGACGGACCCACACAACCTCGGCGCGGTGATCCGGAGCGCGGAGGGGGCCGGCGCGACCGGCGTCGTCGTCCCTGCACACGGCGCCGCGCGGGTGACGCCCGCGGTCTGCCGCGCGTCGGCCGGTGCGGTCGAGCACCTTCCAGTCGCGGTCGTGCCGAACCTCGCGCGGTACCTGAACGAGGTGAAGGGGCCGAGCCTCTGGGTGTGGGGCGCGGCGGCCGACGGCGACGTCGGCCTCTGGGACGCTGACTTCGGCGACGGCGGCGCGGCCTTCGTCCTCGGGGCCGAGGGCAAGGGGCTCCGGCCGCTCGTCCGCCGCGCCTGCGACGAGATCGTCTCCATCCCACTCCTCGGACAGGTGAGCTCGCTCAACGTCAGCGTGGCGGCCGCGCTGCTCGTCTACGAAGCGAGGCGGCGGCGGAATGCCTGAGCCGACCCTGTATCTCTTCGATGGGTACAACGTCCTGCACGCCGCCGGTCTCGAGGAGCGCAGCGAGCTGATCGACGCGCTGGCGAGCTTCGTCGCAACCCGCGGCGCACGGGGAGTCGTCGTCTTCGACGGGGTGGGACGGGACGAGCGCTACGGCTCGCTGGAGGTCCGGTTCGCTCAGCATGCCGACGCCGTACTGGAGCGCCTTGCCGCCGAGAACCGCGACCGCGAGCGGGTCTGTCTCGTTTCCTCGGACGCGGCCGTTCGGGGCACGTCCGGGCAGGAGGTCGCGAAGATCAGCTCCCGGGAGTTCGCCTCGACGCTCCATTCGGTCGAGCACCGGGAGGACCGGCCCAGCAGAGTCGGAGACCGCGTCGATCCCGAGACGCGGGAGCGGCTCGAGCGCCTGCGGCGCGCCGACGGCTGACATTCGGACCGGTCGCACCAGGTCCGCGGCAAGAATCCGATTGGACCAGGACCGCTGCAATGCTCTTGTAATGCGGATGACGTCCTGCTACCTTCCTGTTCAAGTTGAGGATGAGACTGGTCCCGCACTAGCAAACGGACCCGATTCATCCGCTCCCAACCGACATGGCCGCCAGACCAGTCACCCGTACGTATTCGGCCCAGAGGGCCGAGCGAGAGCTCGAAGACCTGCAGCTCGTGATCCGGGCGCGGAACGGCGACACGAAGGCGATGGACACGCTGATCCGGCGGTACACGGGCTTCGTCCGCCTGAAGTCGAGCTCGTACTTCCTCGCGGGCGGCGACTCCGAGGATCTGATCCAGGAGGGGCTGATCGGGCTCTACAAGGCGGTACGGGACTTCCGCTCGGACAAGGAGACGTCGTTCCGGAGCTTTGCCGAGCTCTGCATCACCCGGCAGATCATCACGGCGATCAAGACGGCGACGCGCTTCAAGCACTCGCCGCTCAACACCTACGTCTCGTTCTCGCAGACGCCTGCCGGCCAGGAATCCGAGGGCGACTGCACCCTCGGCGACGCGCTTCCTGGCCCGGGCGTGGACGAGCCGTCGATCATGGTCATCTCCACCGAGGAGCTCCAGAGCCTCGTCTTCTGCCTCGGAACCGGGCTCTCGCAGCTCGAGTCCGACGCGCTGCGCCTGTACCTGGAGGGCTCGTCGTACGAGGAGATGGCCGACCGGCTCGACGTCGACACGAAGACGATCGACAACGCGCTGCAGCGCGTGAAGCGCAAGATCCTGCAGCACCAGGAATCGCGCCAGGTCCTCCAGTAGCGCTCAGACGTCGAGCGCTGCGGTGACCGGGTCCGCGGCGAACGTCTGAAGCCCGTCGACGCCTCCAGCCGCGCCGGCCCCTGCGACCGCCACCCTCGTCTCGCGGCCGAGTGCGGAAAGGGCGTCGACGAGCGGTGTCAGCCTCCGCTTCGTCGTCGCGCTGACCACGACGAGGTCGGGCTCGAGCCGGGCCGCCGTGTCGACGAGGCTCTCGACCGGCGTGTCGGGGCCGAGATACGTGATGCGCCAGCCCCTTCGATTGAGGGTCAGCGCGAACGCGATCAGCCCCAGGTCGTGCAGCTCGCCGGGCGCGCATGCGAGCACCGCGCGCGGGCCCTGGCCCGAATCCCACCCGCGCGCGAGCCCGAGCAGGCGGCCGCGGATCAGGTTGCTGGCGAAGTGCTCCTGCGCGACGGTCGCCTCGCCGGTCGACCAGCGCTCGCCGAGCTCGGCGAGGTAGGGGAGGATCACGGCGCTGAGGACCGTCTCGACGGTGAAGGCGGCGAGCAGATCGTCGAGCGCGGCCTGTGCTCCCCCCTCGTCGAAGTCGTCCAGGGCGGCTCGCAGGCGGGCTGCGCCGGCTTCCAGCTCGGGTCGCGCTCCGTCGCGCGATGCGGCTTCCGGTTCGGTGGCGCCCTCCAGCGCCCGACGGGCTGCTTCCGCCGCAGCGAGCCCGGCGCGCAGGTGCCGGCGCATGAGCTCGACCCGCCGCTCGTCTGCCTCCGAGTAGAGGCGGAAGCCGCCCTCCGAGCGCGCAGGGCGGAGCAAGCCGTAGCGCCGCTCCCAGGCGCGCAGCAGCTCGGGCGCGACGCCGGTGCGCCGGCTCAGCTCGCCGATTCGCAGATAGCCGCCTGCTTCCACGTTAAGCATTGTACGAAATTTGTACAGACGTTTGACACACTAAGCGGATCTCTGTACAGTCTCTGTACAAAGGTCGTACAGGGAAGGAGGAAACGTGAAAGCACTCGATCTGATCACCGCGGTGCTCGTCATCGTCGGAGGTCTCAACTGGGGGCTCGTCGCCATCGCGGAGTTCGACCTCGTCGCGGCAGTCGTCGGCGAGGAGTTCGGCGAGACCAACGCGCTCAGCCGGATCGTCTACGGGCTCGTCGGGCTCTCGGCCGTCTACCAGGCGACGAGGCTCCCGGCGTATTTCTCTCGCGAGCAGCGCGATCCGCACACGGCGGCCGCGTAAGGCGACGAGGACAAACGTCGCGTAATGGCACGGCCGGCCGGCCGAGCCGGAGCTCTACGCCGCGCCGGCCGTCGTCAACCTCGATCGAAAAGGAGACGCAGCATGAAGGCAACACGCATCCGCATGGGAATCGCAGCGCTCGGCGTTGCGGCCCTCACCTCGGTAGCCGCCGTGGGCGGCGCCACGGCGACGACCGACCAGGCCTCGTCGAACAAGAACATCGTCCAGACCGCCAGCGACGCCGGTCAGTTCAAGACACTGATCAGCCTCGCGCAGCGGGCCGGACTGGCCGGCGCCCTCACGGGCCCGGGCAAGCTGACGGTCTTCGCGCCGACCGACAAGGCGTTCGCGAAGGTGCCGAAGGCGACCCTGCAGAAGCTGCAGCGCAACCGCGCCCAGCTCCGGGCCGTCCTGCTGTACCACGTCGTCAAGGGCAACGTGAAGGCCGCTCAGGTGGTCAAGCTCCGCCGCGCCAAGACGCTGAACGGCGCCACTGTTCGCATCGGCGTCAAGGGCAAGCGGGTCTACCTCAACCGGAAGACGCGCGTCGTGAAGACGGACATCGGCGCCTCGAACGGCACGATCCACGTCATCGACAGCGTCCTCATCCCGCCGGCGCGCTAGCCGGCGTACCAAGGCGCCCGGCCGGCTCGATCCCGCCGCCGGCCGGGCGCCCCTGCTAGCGAGACGAGTCCGATCTCGAAGTCTTTCGCCTATCGGATCGGCTGGGCCGTGTCCAAATCGGACAACGCGAGCCTCGCCTACCATGTACCGGGCGCCGGAGTAGCTCAGCTGGTAGAGCACCTCACTTGTAATGAGGGGGCCGTCGGTTCGAGTCCGACCTCCGGCTTGTTCAAGCCTCCGCGAGCTGGAAGTGCAAGACGATCGCGGCCGGACTTCCGCGCCAGGCTGCGTTCGTTGCTTCGGGAGCACGCCGGTGCAGCGACCAGACGTTCGGAGGGTCGCCCCGCGTGTGTGGCTCGGGCGGCTCGTTGCCGTGCTCGACGTCGTAGGTGCTCGTGCCTTCGTCGTCCACCAGCGGGTCCGGTCGCCTCGGTTCCTCGCAGCGGCGAAGCTCCAGGCCGAGAGGGAAAGCCGCAGCGAGGTACTCGCTCGTCGGGCGGCACCAGGTCGGCAAGTATCCGGCGCGGCCGTCGGCAGTCTCGCGTACGACGGGGAAGCGGATGTCGCCGATGATGCCTCGCCAGTCCGAGATGACGAGATGCCCGCCGGGCCGCAGCACCCGGACGAACTCGCGGAGTACGGGATCGAGGTCGGGAACGTGCATCAGGGCGAGCCCGCAGACGACGAGGTCGACGTGGTCGTCCGGCAGCGGGAGGGCGTGCAGGTCGCCCTCGTGGAACTCGGCGGCGGGCACCTTGGCCCTAGCGCGCTCGATCATCTCGGGCGAGTCGTCCACGCCGATCACGGTGTGGCCGAGCGATTCGAGATAGGCGCTGTGGCGCCCGGTCCCGCAGGCGGCGTCGAGCGCGACGCCCACTGGGAAGTCATCGAGGATCTCCCACACGACCGGCTGCTCGATGTCGAGGAGCTGGTTCCGCCCAGGCTCGTCGTAGGACTCGGCCCAGCCCGCGTACACCTCGCGCGCCGCGATCGGATGCGCTTCGACGGCTTCGCCGAGCTCCTCAGCCGAGTCCAGGAGCGTTCGGATCTCGCGCAGACGAGCGAGGGTGAACTCGCGGTCGTATGCGCCGTCGAACGCGCGGAGGAGTGCGACGCCCTCCAGGCCGAGGAGATACGCCAACGGGTGCTGGTAGATCAACGGTTAACCGCCGAGAGCCTGCGCGAGGTCCGCCCAGATGTCCTCGACAGGCTCCAGGCCGACGCTGAGGCGGACGAGGTTCTCCGGGACGCGGTCGCCCTCCCAGCGGGCTCGGGTCTCGAGCACCGACCGGACGCCTCCGAGGCTGGTGGCGTTCTTGATCCGCCGCACCGAGCGCTCGAGGCGCTGGGCCGCTTCGGCGCCGCCGGCGACGTCGAAGGACATGAGCCCGCCGAAGCCGGGATAGCGGACTCGCTCGACGGCCGGATGCTCGTCGAGACGGCGGGCGACCTCCGTCGCGTTCTCCGTGTGCCGCCGCATCCGCAGCTCGAGCGTCTCGAGGCTTCGCCGCAACAGCCACGCGGCATCGGGTGCGGCGACGATGCCCGAGCGGCCGCGGAACTCCTTCAGACGCTCGTAGTCGCCTTCCGACCGGCAGACGACGGCGCCGAGCAGCACGTCGTGGTGGCCGCCGAGGAACTTCGTCGCGCTGTGCAGCGCGAAGTCGGCGCCCCGGTCGAGCGGTCGCAGGTAGACCGGCGTCGAGGCCGTGGAGTCGACGACGACCGGCGCGGGGTAGCTCACCGCCGCTTCCAGGTCGGGCACGGTCAGGAGCGGGTTCGAAGGCGACTCGACCCAGACGAGATCGGCGTTCTCGGGTGGCGGGCCCGTCTGGTCGTACTCGACCATCCGGAGTCCCCAGCGCTCGAGCTCCCGCATCAGCGTCGGCGTCCCGTAGTACGCGTCCCTCGCGATCGCGACCGTCTTGCCGGGCTCGAGGAAGGTCAGCAGGAGCGCCGTCGTCGCGCCGGAGCCGGAGGGGAAGAGCAGCGCGTGCCCGCCCTCGAGCTCGCCCAGCCGCCGTTCGGCCTCGACGCCGGCGGGATGGGCGTAGCGCTGGTAGTAGAACTCGCCCGGCTCGCCGTCCCGGTACGGCCAGATCGTCGAGCGGTCGAGCATGGCCGCGATGCTAGTGCTCCTCCAGGCGATGCCGCCCCGCTTCCGGTGCGCGAGCAGCAAGCCAGGCTAGGACGCAGGGAGCACCCATACCTGAACGGTACGGGTGCGACTGAGGACGACGCATGGCGACGTCTGATCGCGCGCCGGAAGTGATCGCCTGCATTGCCTGGAGGGGCACCGGTTAGGCTCACCTCGTGGCGGCGACCGACGATCGCACGGACTCGACGGAGGACAAGCTCGAGCAGCTCCGGAAGCTGCGTGAGGAGGCGGCGCACCAGGCCTCGGAGAGCTCCCTCGAGAAGCACCGGAGCCAGGGCAAGCTCCTCGCGCACGAGCGGATCGAGAAGCTGCTCGATCCGGGCTCGTTCGTCGAGCTCGACCGCTTCGTGCGCCACCGGAACCCCCACTTCGGGATGATGGAGCGGCGGCCCTACGGCGACGCGGTCGTCACCGGCTACGGGACGATCTTCGGCCGCAAGGTCTTCGTCTTCTCGCAAGACTTCACGATCTTCGGCGGCAGCCTCTCCGAGGCGTTCGCGGAGAAGATCTGCAAGGTCATGGACATGGCCATGAAGTTCGGCTGCCCGCTGATCGGCATCAACGACTCGGGCGGCGCCAGGATCCAGGAGGGCGTCGTCTCGCTCGCCGGCTACGCCGAGATCTTCTGGCGCAACGTTCAGGCCTCCGGCGTGATTCCGCAGATCTCGCTCGTGATGGGCCCAACCGCGGGCGGCGCCGTCTACTCGCCCGCCATGACCGACTTCGTGCTGATGGTCGAGGACAGCTCGTACATGTTCATCACGGGCCCCGACGTCGTGAAGACGGTGACGGGGGAGGAGGTGACCTTCGAGGAGCTGGGCGGCGCCGCGACGCACGCGTCCAAGTCGGGGGTCGCGCACTTCACGGCTCCGGACGAGGAGAGCCTGCTCGAGGACGCGCGGTACCTGCTCTCCTACCTCCCGCAGAACAACGTCGACCCGCCTGCGCATTTCCCGGCCGCGGATCCGGCCGACCGGGAGGACCCGGAGCTCGACACGCTCATCCCCGACGAGCCGACGAAGCCGTACGACATGAAGGACGTCGTCCGGCGGGTCGTCGACGACGGCGAGTTCCTCGAGGTGCACGCCCGCTTCGCCGAGAACATCGTGTGTGGATTCGCGCGGCTCGGCGGCCACTCGGTCGGCATCGTCGGCAACCAGCCCCACTCGATCGCAGGCGTGCTCGACATCGACTCGTCGGTCAAGGCCGCGCGGTTCGTCCGCGCCTGCGACGCGTTCAACGTCCCGCTCGTGACGTTCGTGGACGTGCCCGGCTTTCTCCCCGGTACGGACCAGGAGTGGCGCGGGATCATCCGCCACGGCGCCAAGCTCCTCTACGCGTACTGCGAGGCGACGGTGCCGAAGCTGACAGTGATCACCCGGAAGGCTTACGGAGGCGCCTACGACGTGATGAGCTCGAAGCACATCCGGGCCGACTTCAACTTCGCCTGGCCCACCGCCGAGGTCGCGGTGATGGGACCGGAGGGCGCGGTCAACATCGTCTTCCGGAAGGAGCTCGAGGAATCCGACGACCCTGAGGCGCGCCGGCAGGAGCTGATTGCCGACTACCGCGACCAGTTCGCCAACCCGTACGTCGCGGCGGAGCGGGGCTACGTGGACGACGTGATCGAGCCGCGACGCACGCGCCCGGTCCTGATCGACGCGCTGGAGACGTCACTGACGAAGCGCGAGCCGCGCCCGCGTCGCAAGCACGGGAACATCCCACTCTGAGCGTTTCGCCGAAAGTCTCACGACTTTCGGCGACCCGACGAAGCCGGGCGGCGCTTCGCGCCGCGCGGCCTAGACGCGCAGCGCCGCCTCCTTCTCCATGAGCCTGGTTGGCGGAACGGGCGAAGCCCGTTCCGCGGCGACTGCTATCTGGCTGCCGCCGCGACGACCGGAGTCCGGTCGACCAGCTCGCGGGCGAAGGCGGCGACGATCTCCGGGTCGAACTGGGTTCCGGAGCAGCGCTCGAGCTCTTCGATGGCCCCGCGCGGTGTGAGCCGGCCGCGGTAGGCGCGGTCGGAGGTCATCGCGTCGTAGGCGTCCGCGACGAAGATGATCCGCGCGCCGAGCGGGATCTCGTCGCCGCGGAGCCGGTCGGGGTAGCCCGTGCCATCCCAGCGCTCGTGGTGGTGCAGGATCCACTCGGCGACGGGGTCCACGCCGAGGCTCTCGAGCATGCGGTGGCCGATCTCCGGGTGACGCTCGAGCACGAGACGCTCGGGCGGTGTCAGCGGACCGGGCTTGCGGAGGATCTCCTCCGGGATCGCTAGCTTGCCGAGGTCGTGCAGGCTGCCGGCGAGCCGCGTCAGCTCGACCTGCTCCTGGTCGAGCCCGAGCCGCTGCGCGATCCAGGCGCCCAGCTCCGCGACGCGGCTGGAGTGGCTTCCGGTGTACGTGTCTCGCGCGTCGACGGCCTTCGCGAGGCTTGCGGCCGCCCGGAAGCGCGCGGCGCGGTCGGGGCCGTGCGCGAGGCGCCGGAGCTCGGCGAGCTCGACGACGTCCGGCCGGTAGACGTGGACACGGTTCTTCCCGTGCTCCTTCGCCCAGTAGAGCGCGCTGTCCGCGAGCCGGATCAGCTCGTCCCGGTCGAACGCCTGCCGCGGGTAGCCCGCGACGCCGGCGCTCGCGGTGACCGAGCCGACGTCGGCCAGCTGTAGCGCGCCGATCCGGGCGAGCACGGACGAAGCCGAGGCGAGGGCCTCCTCGGCGCTGAGACCGGGTAGCAGGAGCGCGAACTCGTCGCCGCCGAGCCGGAACGCCTCACCGTTCTGACGGAGGCGTGCGCCCACACGGGCGAGCACGCGGTCGCCGACCGGATGCCCGTAGAGGTCGTTGATCCGCTTGAAGTCGTCGATGTCGATCATGCAGAGCGTGAAGGGCTCGCCGTCGGCCTCGGCCTGCAGGAGCTCCCGCTGCAGCCGCTCCTGGAAGCTCCGGTGGTTGCCGAGGCCGGTAAGCGGGTCGGTGAGCGCGAGCCGCATCGCGCGCAGGGCCTGGTATGCGGAGCGCTGGTAGAGCGAGATCGCGAGCAGCGGCCCCACGAGCGCGGCGGAGAGGACCGGCGAGCGCTGCCAGAGAACGACGAGCATGAGCGCAGCCGAGCCCATCAGCGCGAATGGAACCGCCGTGGAGCGCGCCGAGGAGACGACCAGCTCGGCGAACGGGCGGCGAGCGGTGCCCGCGACGGCGCCGGAGACGAGCAGGAGGTTGAGCGCGTACTGCGTCGTCGCCGAGATCACCACCTGGGCGACGATCACGGCCGTCCCCGATCCGTCGACGAGCGAGACGAGGATCGCGGCGAGGCCCGCTCCAAGCGCGAAGACCGAGGCGTTGAAGGCGACTCGCTCGAGCGGCCGGTGCTCGAGCAGCTGCACGATGGCCGGCGCCGCGAGCGCGATCAGCACGCCGGCGTCCCAGCCGAAGAGGACGATGCCGCTCGCCCCGAAGACGAACGACAGCGTGACGCCGCCGCTCTCGGCGCCCTCGATCGGGACCGGATAGCGGCTGGCGAGCGTGGACGCGAGGAGGAACGCCAGTGGGCCCGCGACCTCGGCGAGGTCGTGAGGCGTCGTGGCGAAGGACACCGCGGCAGCCGCGGCCACGGTGAACCCGGCGGCCCAGACGGGCGCGATCAGCAGGAGGACGCGCGGCGGCAGGCGTCGCATCGCTGCCGCCGCTACCAGTTCCAGTTGTAGCTGGTGACCTCGCCGACCGTAGAGGCGAAGACGACCAGCAAGGTCAGCAGGCGTGCCTTCCACTCGAGCATCCAGCTCCCCTTTCGCATTCGTCGAACGCGCTCGATTGTCCCGCGCCGCGCCCGGCCCGCCATCACCCGTTCGGGTTATTCGCTCTTTGCGGATTTTGTGGAGGCTTGGGCCGGACGAGCAGCGGTCCGGCCGAGCCTCCGGCTAGGCGAGGCCGGCTTCTGCCAACGGCCTGCGGCCCCAGGCGAAGCGCTTCGCGAACCAGCCGTCGACGCGCACGAGGGCGACGCCGTACCGGGAGGAGTGGATCATCCAGCCGTTGCCCGCGTAGATGCCCATGTGGTCGACCGCCGCCGCCCGAGCGCGCCGGCCGCCGGGTCCGAAGAAGAGGAGATCGCCGGGCTGGAGGCCCTCGAGCGCGACGCGGCGGCCCCGCGGCACCTCGCCTGCCATCTGCGCGGCTGTGCGGCCGCGGAGTGTGTCCTTGAGCTTCTCGCCACCGGCGTAGGACTGCAGCTTGTAGACCCGCCAGGCGAAACCCGAGCAGTCGAAGCCTCCGCGGGACCGGACGCCGAACACTGACTGCTCGCCGGAGCTCGTCCCGCCCCACACGTAGGGGTAGCCGATGAGGTTGAACGCCGTCTGGAGGATCCGCCGCTGCCACGGCGTGTAGACGGGGAGCTCGAACTCGAGCGACGCTTCCTCGACGGACTCGACCTCCCAGCCCGCGAAGCGCAGGATCTGCGCGGCCGAGTACGCGGCTTCGGCGCGCGTCGCGACGTCATGCGGGCGGAGCTCCAGCGCGTCGAAGCGCGCCTCGTGATTCTTCCGGAGGCCGATGAGCCGCGCGACGACCTCGCTGCCGAAGCGAGCAGGCGGCTTGGCGCCCGTCGCGCGGGCACCGAGGTAGAAGCGGCGGGCGTCGTCGGACAGATCGAGGCCGCGGACGAGCGACTGGTCGAGCTCGGCGAGAGTCGCGTGGGCACTCGGGTTGCCGGGCTCCGACCCGGGGAGCTCCGTCAGCTGGGTGACGAGATCTGCGAGCGCGCGCTTCGTGAGGGGAGCGTCGGGCCGGAACACTGCGGCGTTGCCTCCCATCAGGCCTTGAGCGGTGACGACCTTGATCTCGCGGTCCGCCCACGACCGCTTCGCTGCGAGCACGGCGGTGGGGGCGCCCAGGGTCAGGCACGCGCAAACGGTGGCCGCAATCAGTCGACGCACCTGGTCCGTATCGTCGGAGACGCTCCGAGGCTTTAGGCTGAGGCGCGTGAGCTGGAGCGTTCAGCCCGAGCCGGCCGACGAGGCCGAGCGGGCAGCGTTGATCGCGGCGCTGGAACGGGCGCTTGCCGAAGAGCAGGCCGCCGCCTCGGGACAGGTCAGCGCCTGGTGGCTCTCGGGCTTCGACGACCTGGGCGCGGACTCGGCTGCGGAGCCGCGGGGCGAGCCGCGCGTCGTCGAGCCCTAGACCCAGGTCACGACGAGCGCCGCGGGCAGGGCCGACACAATATGCCGGTCGTGGCCGGCTTCTCGAAGGTGCTCGTCGCCAATCGCGGTGAGATCGCGATCCGTGTCTTTCGGACGCTGCGGGAGCTCGGGATCTCGCCCGTGGCCGTCTACTCGGAGGCTGACCGCGAGTCTCTGCACGTGCGTGCCGCCGAGGAGGCGTACCTGCTCGGCCCCGGGCCGCCCGCCGAGAGCTACCTGGTCCAGGAGCGCGTGCTCGACGCCGCGAAGCGCTCGGGTGCGGAGGCGGTCCACCCCGGCTACGGGTTCCTGGCGGAGAACGCGACCTTCGCCCGGGCAGTCGAGGACGCGGGCCTCGTCTGGATCGGACCGCCGCCCGAGGCGATCGACGTCATGGGCTCCAAGGTGGCCGCCCGAGAGCGGATGAGGGAAGCCGGGGTGCCGATCATCCCGGGGACGACCGAGCCGGTCTCCACGGCGGACGAGGTCCGCGCGCTCGGCGACGAGCTCGGCTGGCCGATCGCGATCAAGGCGTCGGCCGGCGGAGGCGGCAAGGGCCTCAAGGTCGTCCACTCGGCCGACGAGGTCGAACGCGCCTTCGAGTCGGCCCGCCGGGAGGGCGAGGCGTACTTCTCCGACTCAGCCGTCTATGTCGAGCGGTATCTCGAGGACCCGCGCCACGTCGAGGTCCAGGTGCTGGCCGACGCGCACGGCGGCGTCATCCACCTGGGTGAGCGCGACTGCACGATCCAGCGCCGCCACCAGAAGCTCCTCGAGGAGACGCCCTCCCCCGCCGTGTCCGAGGAGCTGCGCGTGCGGATCGGGCAGATCGCGGTCGATGCGGCACGGGCGGTGGCCTACCGCTCCGCCGGAACCGTCGAGGGGCTGCTCTCTCGGGAAGGCGAGTACTTCTTCCTCGAGATGAACACCCGGATCCAGGTGGAGCACACCGTGACCGAGCTCGTCACGGGGCTCGACCTCATCCGCGAGCAGGTGCTGATCGCGGCCGGGGAGCCGCTATGGCTGCGCCAGGAGGACGTCCGACTGACCGGGCACGCGATCGAGTGCCGGATCAACGCGGAGGATCCGTCCAACGGCTTCCTGCCGGCGCCCGGGAGGATCACGAGCTACCGGGAGCCGGGCGGGCCCGGCGTCCGGGTCGACTCGGGCGTCGACGCCGGGAGCGAGGTCGTCGCGCTCTACGATCCGCTGATCGCGAAGCTCTGCGTCCACGGGGTAGACCGGGAGCACGCGCGGCGCAGAATGCTCCGAGCCCTCGGCGAGTTCCGGATCGAGGGCGTCACCACGCTGCTCGGGTTCCACCAGGCCCTGCTCGACCACCCGTGCTTCGTCCAGGGCGAGACGTGCCACGGCGTCGTGGAGTCCGAGGAGCTTGCAAAAAGTGCGGAGGAGTTTTCTCATCGGGCAACGAAGGTACCGGTGCCTCCGGACGGCAGCATCGCCACGCGCGAGCGAGTCGTCAACGCCGAGCTGGACGGTCGTCGCTACGAGCTCAAGCTCCACCTTCCGGAACCGCCGCATGCCGAGCTCGTCCGCCGCCGTCGCGAACGCGTCGCACAGAGTGCGCATCACGCCGCCGCCCGCGACGCCGTCGTCAGCCCGATGCAGGGCACCGTTCTCGCCGTGGAGGTGGCAGAGGGTGACGTGGTCCAGCCGGGCCAGGTCCTGTGCGTCGTGGAGGCGATGAAGATGGAGAACGAGATCACGGCGCATCGATCGGGCCGTGTCACCGAACTGTCCGTCGAGGCCGGGCAGGCGGTGAAGACCGGCCAGGTGATCTGCGTCGTCCAGAGTGAGTAGCGGGCCGTCCAGCCGGCCGTTCTGCTCCGACATCTCCCGGGAGAACGACGAGCCGCTCGGCGGCACCGCAAGCCGCATCGACCACTGGCTGCTCGTCGAGTACCGCGGCCTCTGGAGCCACGACGCGCTCGCCGGCAGCGGGTTCTCCGACCAGGTGAAGATGCGGCTTCGCGAGCTCGCCGCCGCCAGGCCCCGTACCCGGCTCCTCTTCATCCGGCGGCCGGGCCGCCGTCACCACGAAGGCCTCGCCGTGTACGTGGCGGACTCGCGTGAGGGCGAGGAGCGCCTGGCCGGCCTCGAGATCGGGGAGCACGAGGAGCTCCGCCGGCTCGACCCGTTCGAGCGTGCCGAGCCGATCGACCAGCCGCTCTTCCTCGTCTGCACGCACGGAAAGCACGACCGCTGCTGCGCGAGGTACGGCCGCCCGCTCTGGGAGGGCGTGAGCGAGCAGCTGGACGAGTCGTCTGCGTGGCAGTGCACGCACGTGGGCGGCGACCGGTTCGCCGGCAACCTCGTCGCGCTGCCGCACGGCCTCTACTACGGGCGCGTCGACCGCGACGACGTCGCCGACGTGCTCGACCACCACTTCGCCGGGCAGCTCGCCCTCGGTCATTACCGCGGCAGGTCCTGCTGGTCGTTCGCCGTTCAGGCGGCGGAGCGGCGGGTGCGGGCCGAGGAGGGGCTCACGGGCCTCTCGGACCTGTCCCTCGACGGCGTGACCCGCGAAGCGGAGAACCGCTGGACGGTCAGGTTCCAGACCCGCGTCGGCCCGCGCGAGGTCGACGTCGTCGAGGAGCTCGGCGAGCTGACGCTCCTCACCTGCAGCTCGCGGGTGGCGCGGCGGCCGCGCCGCTACGTCGCTATGCCGAGGTGACGCGCAGGAGGCCTTCGCGCACGAGTCGCCGGATGAGCACGAGCCGGCTCTCGTCGTCGAGGTCGCCGGGCAGATCCGCAGCAGTGAAGGGCCCGTCGAGCTCGAGCATCCAGGAGAGATCGTCCCGGATGCGGCCTGGGAGCTCCACGTCTTTGCCGTCGAATGTCAGCACGACGGAGCCGTTCCGCTCGGACGAGTAGACGAGCGCCGTTTCCCTGCGTTCGACCTCCGTGTCGGCGTCGAGGTCCTCGAGCGCCCGGAGCTGCGAGAGCTGTCCGTCGCGGATCGGGCGCCGCGTGCGGGCCAGCTTCTGGGCGGCGAGCCGCTCGACGGCCTCGGGCTCCAGCCGGCGCCGCAGGAGCTCGACCAGCTCGTCGGGATCGCCGTTTTCGACCGAACGGCGAAAAGCCACCTCGCCACCGCACTCCTCCAGCGCCGCCTTGAAGGCATCGAGCCACGTCACGACGTTGACACCGACGGTGAGGTGCAGCGAGTCGGTGTCGGACGTGAGCGCCTCGTGGAGCCAGCCGCGCGGGAGGTAGAGCATGTCGCCGGGACGGAGCACGAGGTCGTGCACCGGCTGGCCCGGCTCGCCCAGCTCCCGCGAGTACTTCTGCTTCTTCAGCGGCAGCTCGAGCGCGGGCTCGTAGACCAGCCAGCGTTTTTCCCCCGCCACCTGGAGCACGAAGACGTCGTGCGTGTCGTGGTGGACCGGCAGGCCCT
>DASVEW010000015.1:0-18826 GCA_036380355.1 Gaiellaceae bacterium
GCTTCGCGAACGCCACGTCCCAGATGGAGCAGATCAGGCGCTCGGGGTGGCCGCACGAGCCATGCTTGAGCTCCCTGTGCCCCCGCGACGAGCCTCGTCGATGAGCCGCGCTTCGCTGATCGGAACCGACTGCCGGAGGTCGTTGACCCAACGAGCCTCGACTCCTCGATTCATAGTGTGCGTCCCATGTAATCATCGACACATGAACATTGATTTCGTCAAGGCACTTGCCGGAGTCACAGCTTTGGGGGCTGGAATCGCGGTCGTGGCGAATGCCACGGGGGCATTCGAGCAGATGCAACGGAACCACCCTCAGTTGACCGCGCTCGTCTTCTCGGTTGCAGTGCTCGCCGGCGTGATCGTCGTGGTGGCTGGCTTGTTGTCGGGAACGACCGAGACCATCCTCGGGATCGTCGGCCTAGTCGTCTTTGGTATCGCGGCGGGAGCCGGTATCTGGCTCCTAATCGACGCGCGTGGCGAACGGCCGCCCCCGAGTATCAAGGTCGCTTTCAACACCGACCCCGCACTTTCGATCGGCGGCTCGATAAAGGTCGAACAGATGACCGCGAGCGAGACCCTCAAGGTCCGTGTTGTTGCGAATACGGCTCCTGATAACAACGTGACTGGGATAGCTATCGAAGACCGTCTGTTGGATGCTCGAATGGGTTCGGATGCCTCCGGAGCAGTTGACCTTCCCCTCGCTGTTCCCATTCCGGAGAAGAAGTACGTGTGGGTGAATGTCCTCGCCTGGATCTCCGAAAGGCCCGACGACTGTTTCGGCCAACGGACTAATCCCAAGAACACACCGGGGTGCGTCGCCATGCGACTCCCCGAAGCAGCAGCTCAGTAAGCGACATGCCCCGTTTCCAGCGCTTTTCGCATTAGCGGGGGCAGGATTTGAACCTGCGACCTCCGGGTATGAGCCGCCGCGGCGGCGGTCAGCTACGGCTCGGATTGGCTGGGCTGCGCGGTTCTATCACGCCTGCGATCGGCTGAGATGCTCTCAGGTGGGCCAAAGTTCGGGCCAAAGTCCTCGCGGCGTGGTTACTGGCGAGATCGGCTCGTACGTAAACCCCAAACCCCTCAGCTTGACGATGCCCGATCGTTTCCTAACCGCCTCTTTGCCGACGTTCGTGGCTGCGACGAGTTATCCGCCCGAAAACGAAGCGGGGTGAGCACATCTTGGGCACAAGCGACTGACTATCGCACTCACCCGCCCAAGCGAAAAGGCCCGCGCTTGCGGGCCTTTTCCGTCTTGCGCCCGGCATGATTCGAACATGCGACCTCTGCCTCCGCAGGGCAGCGCTCTATCCCCTGAGCTACGGGCGCTAGGCCGCCCAGTGTAGCCGCGTCCAGGCGAAGGACCGGCGCGCAGTCGGGCGAAGTCACAAGCCGTGTCCGACATCCCCGACCAGCTGACGCTGGAGGTCAACCGCGACCGGGAGGGCAAGAGGGACGTTCTGGTTCGACGCGCGGCGCTGGCCGTCCTTCTCGCGTTCCTGGCGCTCGGGCTGGTCAACGTCTTCGGGCAGCGGCCTTCGACCTCCACGGTCAGCCCGGAGCCGGCGTCGCTCGAGGTCTACGCGCCGGAGCGCGTGCGCGCGGGGCTGTTCTACGAGGCGCGCTTCACGGTCGAGGCGCGCCGCGAGCTCGAGGAGGCGACCGTCGTGCTCGACCCCGGCTGGGCGGAGGGCATCACGATCAACACGACCGCCCCCTCGCCCCTCGGGGAGGCGAGCCGGGACGGCGACATCGTGTACGAGCTCGGGCGCATTCCGTCGGGCGCGAAGCACGTCCTCTTCCTCCAGCTGCAGGTCAACCCGACGAACGTCGGCCACCGCTCGCAGGACGTCCGCCTCTACGACGGCGACGAGCTGCTGGCGACCATCCACCGCACGATCACGATCTTTCCGTAATGGACATCGTCATCCGGGCAGTCGTCCTCTTCGTCTTCGTCTGGTTCGTGACGCGTGCGGTCGGCCGGCGGGAGCTCTCCACGCTCCAGCCGTTCGACCTGATCCTCCTGATCGTCCTCGGCGACCTGATCCAGCAGGGCGTTACGCAGAACGACTTCTCCGTCACGGGGGCGATGCTCGCCGGCGGCACTGTGGCGGCGATGACCGTCCTCTTCTCCTGGCTCGCTTTCCGCTTCCGGCGGCTGCAGCCCGTCCTGGAGGGAGATCCGGTGATCCTCGTCGAGCGCGGCAAGACCATCGACCGCAACCTGCGGCGCAACCGGATCACGCTCGAGGAGCTGGCGGCGCAGGCGCGTCTCCAGCAGGTCGCGCACGTCGCCGACATCGAATGGGCCGTCCTCGAGACCAGCGGCCAGATCAGCGTGATCCCCAAGCGCGCTTAAGGGGAGGGCTCGGTAGGAGCCGGCTGTGCCGCGACGTCCTACCGAGCGCTCCTAGACTCGACGGCGTGCCTCTCTACCTGACCGAAGCCGAGATCGGCGAGCTCCTCACGCCGGCCGACGCGATCGAGGCGGTGGAGGGGTCGTTTCGACGGATGGCGGCGGGCGAGGTCGACAACAAGCCGCGGCACCGGCATCGGCTGGACGGGGGCGCCTTCGCCGTCATGTCCGCGGTCGACCACGGGCTCGGCTTCGCCGGCCTCAAGTCCTACGTATGGCTCCCGCAGGGGACGCCCTTCGTCGTCTGCCTCTTCGACCTCGAGAAGGCCGAGCTGGCGGCCGTGATCGAGGCGGACAAGCTCGGCCAGCTGAGGACGGGCGCGGCGAGCGGAGTCGCCGCCCGGTACCTCGCGCGCGAGGGCGCCGGGACGCTCGGGGTCCTCGGCTGCGGCTGGCAGGCCGAGAGCCAGGTGCAGTGCATCCGCGAGGCGGTGCCGACGATCGAGCACGTCGTCGCCTACTGCCGGACGGAGGACCGGCTCGAGGAGTTCTGCAGGCGCATCGGCGCCGAGGCTGCGGAGACGCACGGCGAGGCCGCCCGCCAGGACGTGGTCGTCACGGCCACGACCTCGCGCGATCCGGTCCTGCGCGGAGAGTGGCTGAAGGAGGGCGCGCTCGTCTGTGCGATCGGGGCGAACGACCGGCGCTCCCGCGAGCTCGACAACGTCGTCCTCGAGCGCGCCGCCTTCGTCTGCTGTGACTCGATCGAGCAGGCCAGGCAGGAGTCGGGAGATCTCATCGAACCGGTCGAGCAGGGGATCCTCGACTGGCTCGAGGTGCACGAGCTCCACGAGGTCGTCGCCGGCGAGGTGCAGGGCCGCCAGTCCGACGAGGACATCGTCGTCTTCAAGTCGAACGGGCTCGCCGCGTGGGATGTCGCCGCCGGCGCGCTTGCGCTCGAGCGGGCGCGAGAGCGCGAGGTCGGCCGGAAGGTCTAGGCCGAGGGCTGCGTCCGGGCCGCCTCGACCACGTCGTGGCCGAGCGCCCGCACGACCTCCGGCCGGTCCAGCAACCGGGCCCGCTCCTGCGGCGTCGTGCGGTTCTTGATGTACGGGTCCTCGAGGATCTCCGCGAGCGGCCGGCCGCGCTCGTGCTCCCGGATCACGTACTGCGCGATCCGGTCCTCCGCCGACGACCGCGCTGCCAGGAACGAGAACGGGTTCCGGAGGAAGTCTCGAAAGGCCACGAGGCCGATTCTAGATACGGTGCGCTCGAAGTGCTGATCCGCCTCGGCCACAGCCCCGATCCCGACGACGCGTTCATGTTCTGGGCGCTGGCCCGGAGCCGCGTGGACGCGCGCGGCTTCGAGTTCGAGCACGTGCTCCAGGACATCCAGACGCTGAACGAGTGGGCGCTTCAGGGCCGGCTCGAGGTGACGGCGCTCTCGCTGCACGCGTACCCGTTCGTGCAGGACCGGTACGTGCTGCTGCCGCACGGCGCGAGCATGGGCTTCGGCTACGGGCCGATCGTCGTCTCGCGCGAGCCGGTCGACCTCGCCGAGGTGGAGATCGCCGTTCCCGGGAAGATGACGACCGCGTTCCTGACGCTCCGCCTCTACCTCGGCGGGGACTTCAACCATCGCGAGGTGCCGTTCGACCGGATCCTCGACGAGGTCTCGTCCGGCCGCGCCGACGCCGGCCTGCTCATCCATGAAGGACAGCTCACGTACGGGGCGATCGGCCTCCAGAAGGTCGTCGACCTCGGCGAGTGGTGGCTCAAGGAAACGGGCCTGCCACTCCCCCTCGGCGTGAACGTCGCGCGCCGCGACCTGGGGTCGGGCGTCCTGGCAGACCTCTCCGCGGTGCTGGGCGACTCGATCGACGCCGGGCTCGCGAACCGGCGTGAGGCGATGGACTACGCGCTCCGTTTCGGCCGCGGCCTCAAGCCTGACCTCGCCGACAGGTTCGTCGGGATGTACGTCAACGACCTGACGCGCGACTACGGCGACGACGGGCGCGCGGCGGTCAAGGAGCTGCTGCGCCGCGGCGAGGCCGCGGGCGCCTTCACCGCGCCGGTCCAGGTCGACTTCGTCGGCTCGTGAGCCGAGCGGTCGTCCTGTCGGCCGTCCGCACGCCGGTCGGCCGATACGGCGGGGCGCTCTCGGACGTTCGCCCGGACGACCTCGCCGCGACGGCGATCGCGGCGGCCGTCGAGCGGTCCGGCGTCGACCCCGCCCGAATCGAGGACGTCTACTTCGGCGCGGCCAACCAGTCCGGCGAGGACAACCGGAACGTCGCTCGCATGGCGGCGCTCCTCGCCGGGCTCCCCGAGTCCGTCGCCGGCCTCACCCTCAACCGGCTCTGCGCGTCGGGTCTCTCCGCCGTCGTCTCCGCCTGCCATGCGGTGGCGGCAGGGGACGGCGACCTCTTCGTCGCCGGCGGCGTCGAGTCGATGACGCGCGCGCCGCTCGTAATGGCGAAGCCCGAGCAAGGCTTCGCGCGCGGGAACCAGACCGTCTACGACACGACGCTCGGGTGGCGGTTTCCCAACCCGCGCATGGAGGAGATGCTCCCGCTCGAGTCGATGGGCGAGACGGGCGAGAACGTCGCCGAGCGCTGGGATGTCTCGCGGGAGGAACAGGACGAGTTCGCGCTCCGGTCGCAGGAGCGCTGGGCGGCCGCCGACTTCTCGGACGAGCTGGTCGCGGTGAACGGCGTGGAGCGGGACGAGCATCCCCGTCCGGAGACGACGCTCGAGAAGCTCGGGTCGCTCCGGCCGGCGTTCCGGGAGGGCGGCACCGTCACGGCCGGGAACTCGAGCGGGCTGAACGACGGGGCCGCCGCGCTCGTGATCGCGAGCGAGGAGAAGGCGCAGGAGCTCGGCGCCGAGCCGCTCGGCGCCTTCGTCGGCTCGGCCGTCGCGGGCGTGGACCCGCGGGTGATGGGCATCGGGCCGATCCCCGCCGTCCGGAAGCTGCTCGAGCGCACCGGCATCGGAGTGGACGACCTCGACCTCGTCGAGCTGAACGAGGCGTTCGCGTCACAGAGCCTCGTCGTCATCCGCGAGCTCGGGCTCGATCCGGAGAAGGTGAACGTGAACGGCGGTGCGATCGCGATCGGGCATCCCCTCGGGATGAGCGGCGCGCGACTCGTGGTCACCCTGCTCCACGAGCTGCGCCGCCGCGGCGGCCGCTACGGGCTGGCGACGCTCTGCGTGGGGGTCGGCCAGGGTCAGGCCGCGCTCTTCGAGCGATGAGCGCCGCCGAGCGGTACGTCGAGCTCTGCCTTCGCATCGGCCGGCATGACGAGGACCTCGTTGACTTCTACTTCGGCCCGAAGGAGATCGCCGAGCGAGTCGAGCGAGAGCCGCTGCGAGAGCCGGCCGAGCTGGTTGCGGACGCCCGCGCCCTCGCGGAGGAGACCGACTCCGCATACCTTCGGTCGCAGGTTGGTGGCCTGGAGATCGTCGCCCGCAAGCTTGCCGGCGAGGAGCTCTCCTACGAGGACGAAGTCGAAGGCTGCTACGCGATGCGGCCGCGGCGCGTTCCCGAGGAGCAGTTCCAGGCGGCCCATGCGACGCTCGACGAGGTGCTCCCGCGCGGCGGCACGCTTGCCGATCGGTATCAGCGGTGGGAGGACGGCGATCCGGTCCCGGCGGACAAGCTCGAGCCGGTGCTCCGGACGCTCGGCGAGCGGCTGAGGGAGCTGGCGCAGGAGCTCGTCGGGCTACCCGAAGGTGAGACGTTCGAGCTCGAGCTCGTGAACGACAAGCACTGGGTTGCCTACAACCACTACCTCGGCGGCCTGCGGAGCAAGATCGCCGTGAACACCGATCTGCCGATCAGCGCCCAGGCCGTGGCGGAGCTCCTCGCACACGAGCTCTACCCGGGCCACCATACGGAGCACGCGTGGAAGGAGCAGCTGCTGTACGTGGGCCGAGGTCAGCTCGAGGAGAGCATGCTCCCGTACGGGACGCCGCGGTCCGTGATCGGCGAGGGCATCGCCGAGCTCGCGATCGAGACCGTGGTCGAGGATCACGGCGCGTTCGTCGCCGAGGCGCTCGGCGAGTGGGGAATCGCGTACGACGCTGACACCGGGCGGCGCATCCGGCGGGCGGGGAAGCCGCTTCAACGCGCGCTCTCCAACGCTGCGATCTTGGTCCACGTGGACGGCGTGTCGGCCGACGAGGCGACCGCGTACGTCCAGCGTTGGCTGCTCGCCTCCGAGAAACGGGCCCGGCAGTACGTCGATTTCGTCATGGATCCATGGGGGCGGGCGTACATCACGACCTACACGGAGGGGTACGACCTCTGCCGCAACTGGGTCGCGGGCGACCGGCAACGGTTCAAGCGGCTGCTGACCGAGCAACTGACTCCGGCCGACCTGACGTGAGCGTTCCGGAGGCCTACCTGGAGCTCTGCCTTCGTTTGGGCCGGCACGTCGACGGGCTCGTCGACGCCTACTACGGACCGCCGGAGATCGCCTCGCGCGTCGACGCCGAGCCCCTGCGCGCGCCCTCGGAGCTGGTCGGCGATGCGGAATGGCTCGTTCGCGAGACCGACGACGCATGGCTCCGGGCGCAGGTCGTCGGGCTCGAGACGGTCGCGCGCAAGCTGGCCGGTGAGGAGATCCCGTACGCCGACGAGGTGGAGCGCTGCTACGGCATCCGCCCGAGCCGAGTGCCGGAGGCGGATTTCGAGGCCGCGCAGCAGCAGCTCGACAAGGTCCTTCCGGACGGCGGAACGCTCGCGGAGCGCTACCAGCGCTGGCGGGAGGGCGACCCCGTCCCGGCCGAGCTGGTGCCGAGGGCCCTCGAGAGGATCGCCCAGCGCCTCCGCGCGCGGACCGGCGAGCTGATCGGCCTGCCGGAGGGCGAGAGCTTCGAGCTCGGCTTCGTGACGGAGGAGCCCTGGTGGGCCTACAACTACTACCTCGGCGGGCTGAGGAGCCGTGTCGCGGTGAACACCGACGTGCCGCTCAACGCGTCCTTCGGCGTCGAGCTCGTCGCGCACGAGCTCTATCCGGGCCACCACACCGAGCACGCCTGGAAGGAGGCGCAGCTCGTTCGTGACGGCGGCCGCCTCGAGGAGAGCGCGCTCATGATCGGCGCCCCTCAGTCGCTGATCGCCGAGGGGATCGCCGGGCTGGCCGTCGAGATGGTGCTCGACGATCAGGACGGCTTCGCAGCGGAGGTGTTCAGGGAGTTCGGCATCGAGTACGACGCGAACACCGGGCGGGCGATCCGCCGGGCACGGCGCCCCCTCGAGCGCGTGATGGGAAACGCGGCGCTGCTCGTCCACGAGGACGGCGCCTCGGCCGAGGAGGCGAGGGAGTACCTCCGGCGCTGGGGCCTCGTCTCGGAGAGGCGCGCGCGGCACAACGTCGAGTTCATCACCCACCCCGTCTGGCGCTCGTACGTGACGACGTATGCCGACGGCTACTACCTGTGCCGAGACTGGGTCGACGGCGACCGCGCGCGCTTCCGGCGGCTCCTCACCGAGCAACTGATCCCGGCCGACCTCGCCGGTTAGGTCGCCGGCGGGCGGATCAGGATCCGGCCCTCGACCTCCTCCGGGACGAACGGCAGCCCCCGGTCGGCCAGCCCGGCCTCGATTTCCACGATCAGCTCGTGGCAGTCGCGCGTGTCGCCCTCGCCGCACGGGACGTCGACGAGCACGTAGCCCTCTTCCTCGACCTCGAACGACTCGATCCCGTGCTCGGTGAGCGCGTCGACGACTGCCTGCACGTCTCCATTCTGCCCCCGCGGAGACGACGGGGAAACCGGGTATCGTCCCGCGCGGCATGGCGGTGGCGACGCGCGAATACCTTCTCTTCGTCAACGGCGAGCCGGCCGAGCCCTCGGGCGGAGAGGTCACGGAGCTGACCGAGCCGGCGACCGGCGAGCTGCTCGCGAAGGTCGCCGTGGGCTCGACCGAGGACGTCGACCGCGCCGTGGACGCGGCCCGCGCCGCGCTCGACGGCGATTGGGGCCGGACGCCGCCCACCGAGCGCTCGCGCCTCCTCCACGCGCTCGCAGATGCGATCCAGGCGAACCGGAAGGAGCTCGCCGAGCTCGAGGTCCGGAACGTCGGCAAGGCGATCTCCTCGGTGAAGGCGGAGCTCAACCAGGGCGTCGAGAACTTCCGCTTCTACGCCTCTGCGATCGGCTCGATCGCGGGCCGCTCGAACCCGATCGGCGGGTCGCTCCTCTTCTACTCGCTCAAGGAGCCGGTCGGCGTCGCGGGCCAGATCGTCCCCTGGAACTACCCGCTGATGATGACGACCTGGAAGCTGGCGCCGGCGCTCGCCGCGGGCTGCACGGTCGTCCTCAAGCCGGACTCGCAGACGCCGTTGACCGCCCTGCGCATGGCCGAGCTGGCCTCGGAAGTCGGCTTCCCCCCGGGCGCCATCAACGTCGTTCCCGGTGAGGGGAAGACGATCGGCGCGCACCTCGTCCGTCACCCGGGCGTGGACAAGATCGCCTTCACGGGCTCGACGGCGACCGGCGCGGAGATCATGCGGTTGGGCTCGGATTCGATCAAGCGCCTGACGCTCGAGCTCGGCGGCAAGAGCCCGAACCTCGTCTTTGCCGACGCGAATCTCGACGACGCCATCCCGAGCTCGGTCTGGTCGATCTACTACTCGGCCGGCCAGAGCTGCGAGGCCCGGTCGCGCGTGCTCGTCGAGCAGCTGCTCTACGACGAGTTCGTCGAGCGGTTCGCGCGGGGCGCCGAGGCGCTGAAGGTCGGCGACCCGCTGGAGGCCGAGACGCAGATGGGCTCCCTCGTCTCGCAGGAGCACCGCTCGAAGGTGCACGGCTACGTCGAGCAGGGCGTCGACGAGGGCGCCGAGGTCGTCACCGGCGGCCAGCCTGCCGACGGTGCAGGTGCGTTCTACCCGCCGACGGTGCTCGCGAAGGTCGACAACGCAATGACCGTCGCGCAGGAGGAGATCTTCGGCCCCGTCGTCACGGTGATCCCGTTCGCGGACGAGAAGGACGCGGCCCGGATCGCGAACGACGTCCGCTACGGGCTGATGGCGACGGTCTGGACGGGAGACCCGGCCAAGGGCCACCGCCTGGCGCGGCGGATCAAGGCCGGGACGGTCGGGATCAACATGCCGTACACCGCCTTCCCGGGGATTCCGTTCGGCGGCTACAAGCAGTCCGGCTTCGGACGCGAGCTTGGCCTCGACACGCTCGAGCTCTACCTGGAGACGAAGAGCGTGATCGTCTCCACCTCGCCGAAGCCGTTTAACCCCTTCGGGCTGTAGCGCTGCGCGTACCTCACGTTCCTGGGGCGCCGCTGGCAAAGGAGGCAAGCCCGCGGGGCGCAGGACAGTACATCCAGTACGGACAAGCGCCGCGGGCGCAGCATCCTGCCGTCCAGCGGCGTCAGGCGCGGGCGGAGCCGGGCTTTGCCCGGCGGGAGCCGCGCCGGCCAGGGACGTGAGGTATCGGTGGGCGGTGCTCGCGGCCGGGACGGCGGCTGCGGCGGCCGGCTCCGCGCTCTTCATCGGGATCTCCGTGCTCGCGCCGGAGCTGCGCGACGAGCTCGACCTCACCCTCTCGCAGGTCGGCGTCCTTCTCGCGAGCCTCTGGGTCGGCACGATCTTCACGCTTTTGGGCTGGGGGCTGCTCGCCGACCGCTTCGGCGAGCGCGTCGTGCTCGGGACCGGCCTCACGGCCTGCGGCCTGCTGGCGGCGGTGGCCGGGTGGGTGAGCGAGTTCTGGCCGCTCGTGGCTCTTCTCCTCCTCGCCAGCGCCGCGGGCGCGAGCGTGAACGCCGCCAGCGGACGGGCCGTGATGCAGTGGTTCGGGCCCGAGGAGCGAGGGCTAGCGCTGGGGATCCGGCAGACCGCGATTCCGCTCGGGGCCGGGATCTCCGCGGCGACCCTCCCGCTCGTCGCCCAGGCCGGGGGATTGAAGGCTGCCTTCGCCTATCTCGGCGGGTTGTGCGTCGCCGCAGCCGCCGCGGCGGCGGTCGTGATCCGGGAAGCGCCCGTCAGGGATGCGGAGCTCGAAGGGGACGCGATTCCCTGGACGTTGCGGGACCGGCGGCTGTGGACCTTGTCCCTCGGCAGCGGCCTCTACCTCTTCGGGCAGATCCCGCTGATGTCGTTCGCCGTCCTGTTCCTCCACGACGTGCACGGGATGTCGGTGGCGCGCGCCGGGGCCGTCCTGGCCGTGTTCCAGGCCGGAGCCGTCGCGACGCGAATCGGTGCCGGCCGGCTGTCGGACCGCCTCGGCAGCCGTCTCCGGCCGCTGCGCTGGATCGGCCTGGTCAGCGCGGGAGGGTTGCTCGGGACCGCGGCCGTGGCTGAGGGGCGGCTCGCAGTCGTGGTGACCACGATCGTCGTCGCCGGTGCGATCTCGATGGCCTGGAACGGCCTCTCGCTTACGGCGGCTGCGGAGCTCGCCGGCCGCGCGCGAAGCGGCGCAGCGATCGGCTTCCAGCAGACGACGCTGGCCGTGGTCGGCGTCGGCGTCCCGGTCCTGTTCGCGGCGCTCGTAGAGTCGACCTCCTGGCGAACGGCCTTCGCGGCGTCCGCCGCCGGGCCACTCGTCGGCTGGTGGATGCTCGGGAGGCTGCGGGAACGGGTATGAGGCGCGCATGCGTCTCTACCCACAGCTTGCAGGACCGCGGAATCGCGCGGTCATCGCCGACATCTCCTCGATCATCCTGCTCGTGCTCTTCGCCTGGGCGGGCGTCAAGGTTCACGAGGCCGTCGACCGGCTCGCCGTCCTCGGCGAGGGCGTCCAGGCGACGGGCGGCGTGGTGCAGGGAGGATTCGAGTCGGCTGCCGATGCGGTTGACGGGACGCCGGTGGTGGGCGACGACATCGCCGACGGCCTGCGCTCGGCCGGCGAGGGGTCGGGCGGCGAGGTCGTCGAGCTCGGCGAGGAGGGCGAGGACAGCGCACACGACCTGGCCATTGTGCTCGGCCTCGCAACCTTCGGTCTTCCCGCCCTCCTTCTGCTCTCGCAGTGGGTGCCCCGGCGGGTCGACCAGGTGAGGAAGCTCAGGGCAGCGTCCACCGTGCTCGGAGACCGCGCGACGCCCGAGCGCCGGCGCCTGCTCGCGATGCGAGCCGCCTTCTCGCTCCCGTACGGTCAGCTCCTCCTCTACACCCGCGACCCGCTCGGCGACCTTGCCTCCGAGCGCTACGACGCGCTGATCGCCGCAGCGCTGGAGGACGCAGGCCTCAAGTCGGCCTGAGCCGGCCCGGAGCGAGATGATTGCGGCGATGCGGCGCCTGGACGAGGTTTATGCGATCGGCGGCGGCCTCGGCGCCAACCGGATCGGCGGCTCGCCGGAGGAGGACGAGGCCTGCCGCTTGGCCGTGGGCTGGTTCGAAGAAGCCGGGCTCGAGGTCGAGGTGGACGCACGCGGGAACGTCGTCGGGCGGTTGGCGGGCCGGCGGCCGGAGCTGCCGGAGGTCTGGACGGGATCGCACCTCGACTCGGTGCCCGAGGGCGGGAAGTTCGACGGGGTGCTTGGCGTCGTGGCCGGGCTCGCGGCGGTGGAGGCGATCGGACCGTCGGAGCGGACGCTCGGCGTCGTCGTCTTCCGCGACGAGGAGACCGGCTGCCACGGCAGTCGCTGGCGCGTTCGGAACGCGTCGCTGCCCGGCGTCTACGTCGAGGTGCACGTCGAGCAGGGGCCGGTGCTGGCGAATGCCGGCGCGCCGCTGGGGGTGGTGTCGGGCATCGCCGGGATCGTCCGATGCACACGCGAGTTCGAGGGTCGTGCCGACCACGCCGGGACGACGCCGATGGACGTCCGGGAGGACGCTCTGGCGGCGGCAGCCGAGTACGTGCTGGAGGTGCGCGAGCGGGCGGCGGCGATCGACGGCGCCGTGGCGACCGTTGGCCAGCTGGAGGTCTGGCCGGGCGCCGCGAACGTCGTTCCCGCGTCGGCGCGCCTGACCGTGGACGCCCGCGCCCCGGATTCGGAACGGCTCGATCGCCTGGTGGCGGTGTTGGGCCTGGAGGACGCCCAGTACCGGATCCCGCCGGTGGCGATGTCGGAGCGCGTCCGTTCCGTCCTCCGCGCGGAAGTCGAGCGCTACGGCGCGCCCGTCGTCGAGCTCCCCTCCGGCGCCGGCCACGACGCGGCCCCGCTGGGCCGCGCCGGCGTCGAGGCCGGGATGCTCTTCGTCCGGAGCCTGAACGGCGGCGCGAGCCACTCGCCCGAGGAGCACTCGAGCGACGAGGACATCGCGCTGGCGGTCGAGGTCCTGACCGCGACCTTGCGCCGCATCGCGAACGCGTGAACGAGACTTCGCCCGTGGAGCCGAGTCCCGAGACGCGGTACGCCCGGAGCGGGGACGTCGCGATCGCCTACCAGGTCGCCGGCGAGGGCCCGTTCGACATCGTCGTCGTCCCGGGGTTCGTCTCTCACGTAGAGCTCGGCTGGGGGATTCCGGGGCACGGTGAGCTGCGTCGTCGGCTCGCCTCCTTCGCCCGCCTGATCGTCTTTGACAAGCGAGGGACGGGCATGTCCGACCGGGCGGTCGAAACGGCCTCCTTCGAGGAGCGGATCGACGATATCCGGGCCGTCATGGACGCGGCGGGATCCTCTCGCGCGGCGCTTGTCGGGATCTCGGAAGGCGCACCGATGAGCATCCTCTTCGCGGCGACCTACCCGACCCGTGTCGCGGCACTCGTGCTCGTCGCCTCATTCGCGCGCGTGCTCTGGGCGCCCGACTATCCCTGGGGCATGTCCGAGGAGGACTACACGGCCGGGGCGCGCGAGGAAACTCGCCGGCTCTACGGCTCGCGGGAAGCGGCGATCGAGTACATCTCGGCGGCCGTCGGAGAGCGGGCGGAGTCGCTCGCGGACTACTTCCGCAGCAGCGCGAGCCCGGGCGCGGTCGACGCGATCAACCGCATGAACCGCGAGATCGACGTGCGCCAGGCTCTCCCCGCGATCGTCGCCCCGACGCTGCTCTTCCACGGCGAGCACGATCATCTTCCGATCGGCGGCGCGCGCTTCGTCGCCGAGCAGATCCCGGGCGCGCGGCTGATCGAGCTGGCCGGCGCCCACCACCTTCCGATCGGGGAGCCGCTCGATCAGGCATGTGACGAGACCAAGGCCTTCCTCGAGCAGGTCTGGGCCGGTGGAGGCTGGGAGGAGCAGGAGCCCGACCGGGTGCTCGCCACCGTGCTCTTCAGCGACATCGTCGGATCGAGCAAGCGTGCCGTCGAGCTCGGCGACCGAGCCTGGCGCGAGCTCCTCCAGAAGCACCACGCGGCGATCAGGAGAGAGCTCGCCCGGTTCCGGGGGAGCGAGATCGACACGGCGGGCGACAGCTTCTTCGCGAGCTTCGACGGGCCCGCGCGGGCCGTCCGCTGCGGGCTCGCGATCGTCGCCGCCCTTCGGGAGCTGGGGCTCGACGTCCGCGTCGGCGTCCACTCCGGCGAGTGCGAGATCGTGGACGGCAAGGTCGCCGGGATCGCGGTGCACATCGGTGCCCGCGTCTCGGCACAAGCAGACGCAGGGGAGGTTCTCGTCTCCGGGACCGTGAGAGATCTCGTCGTCGGCTCCGGGCTCGAGTTCGAGGACCGGGGAACCGCGACGCTCAAGGGGATCCCCGGCGACTGGCAGCTCTGGGCGGTGCGGTCCTAGGTCTCGCGGAACGAGATCGGCTGGGCGCCCTCCCACAGCGTGAGGCGGCCGAGCTCCTTCAGGTTCTCCTGCCCCTCGACGAGCGTGGCGAAGTGGTTCGCCCAGAGCTCACCCGCCTTGCTCTTGAAGTGGCAGTAGCCATAGGGGAACAGGAGCTCCGTCTCGCTCTCGCCGCCCGGGTACAGCGCGATCTCACCGGGGTGCGGGTAGCTCGTCGCGTTCTCGGGGCCAATGCCGAGGTCGCGGTCGCCCCAGGGGATCCAGTTCGACTCGCCGCTCCACCGGCAGTGGATGATCCGGTCCTCGAGCGGGAGGATCGAGCGGAACGCCTCCACCGTCTTCGGCGCGAGCTCCTCCTCGAAGCGCGCGACGAACGCGAACGGGCCTGCCTCGATCGCGAGCACGGCCCGAACCTACTCCAACGACTCGATCCAGGCGCCCAGTTGCTCGCGCTCGTCGTCCGTCATGCCGGTCAGGTTCCCCGGCGGCATTGCCGTCGTGTCCACCGCCTGCGACTTGATCTGGTCCGCCTGGGACTCGATCTCTTCGAGCGTGTCGAACGTGACGCCGGCCGGCGGCGAGTCGAAGCCCTCCTGGGTCGGTTCCTCCGAGTGGCACGGCACGCACCGCTGCTCGACGATCGCCTGCGCCTCCTCGGCGCTCACCGTGGCCGCCGGCTCGCCTCCGCCGCCCTCGTCCGGCTGCACCGCGACCGCCAGGGCCACGGCCGCGATCGCCGCCGTCACGGGGATCCACCACGCGTTCCGCCCTTGGTGTCGCAAGTTGAAGAACTGCCGCACCCACGCGCCGAGCACGACCAGCGCTACCAGGATCAGCCAGCCGTGCGCGTGCCCGTACGTGAACGGGAAGTGGTTCGAGATCATCGTGAAGACGACCGGGAGCGTCAGGTAGTTGTTGTGCACCGACCGGCGCTTCGCCTCGATCGCCGGCGCCGGATCCGGCGCCTCCCCGGCTTCCTTCGCCCGGATGAGCTGCCAGTGCGCGGGGATGATGTTGAGCAGGACGTTCGCCGCCATGATCGTCCCGAGCATCGCGCCGACCTGGAGGTAGGCGGCCCGGCCGGAGAAGACCTGGCTTGCCGCGTAGGCCGAGGCGACGACCAGCCCGAGCATGAAGACGCCCATCAGCGCCTCGATCCGCAGCACGCGGCAGGCCACGTCGTAGAGCACCCAGGCGGCGCCGAGCCCGAGCAGGCTCAGCGTGATCGCCGCGCCCGGGCTGATGTCCCGAACGGACGGGTCGATGAGGTACGTCTCCGCGTCGACGTAGTAGAGGACGACCAGCAGCGCGAAGCCCGAGAGCCAGGTCGTGTACGCCTCCCATTTGAACCAGTGGAGCGGCTCCGGCAGCTCGCGCGGAGCGACCGTCCACTTCGAGATCCGGTAGAAGCCGCCGCCGTGGATCTCCCACGACTCGCCGCCGACGCCCTCGTCGACGTCCCGCTGCTCCTTCGGACGGCCGAGGTGGTTGTCGAGCGCGACGAAATAGAACGACGTCCCGATCCAGACGATCCCGGCGATCACGTGCAGCCAGCGGATCAGGAGGTCGAGCCAGTCCTGCCAGTACGAGTCGATCAGCGCCGCTGCCATCGGTCCTTCGCAATTGCGACGAGCTCGCGAATGCCCGTCTCGAGCTCCTCCTCCCGCGTCCGTTCGAGGCGCTCACGCATGACGGACAGAAGGTCGGCCCGCGACCGGCCGGCGACGAAGACGACGAACCGGAAGCCAAACTTCTCCTCGTAGACCTGGTTCAGGTAGGCGAGCTCGGTGATGAGCGCCGGGTCGCCGCCGCGCTGTTCCGGCGAGGGCTCGCCGATTCGCGGGTGCTGTGCGAGCGCGGCCGCCTTCTCGCTCTCGTCGAGCGAGAGCGCGACGTCCTCGGCGCGCCCGAGGGGATCGTCGAGGTCGGCGAGCAGGTCGACCAGCAGCGAGGGGCCGCTGAAGAGCTCTTCGAGCTCGCGCTTGCTCAGCTGCCGCGGTAGCTCGCGCATCCGTACGGCGAGACGAGGAGCGGGACGTGGTAGTGGCCGTCGTCGAGCGAGATCTCCAGCTCGACCCGGCGGAAGAAGGGCGACGGCGGATGGAAGATGAGGCGGTAGTCGCCCGGGTCGAGCCCCGAGGCGAGCTCGGGGATCCGGCCGTCGTCGTTCGTCTCGCCCGCGCCGATCGGCTCGTCGCCCCGCAGCAGCTCCACCCGGACGCCGCCGGCCGGTTTCCCCTGACCCGTGTCGAGCACGTGGGTGGAGAGCGAGGCGCTCACGGCAGGAATCTTCGCGCCTGAGCGCGGTGTTCCCTCGCGATCTCGTCTTCGTCCGCCTGCACGAGGTGTCCGTCGCGCACGACTTCCTCGCCGGCGATCAAGAGGCGGTCGACGCGGTGCGGTGCCGAGAGGACCCACCCGGCGACCGGATCGGCGGCCCCGGCCATCTCCAGCCCGTCCGTGCGCCAGACCGCGATGTTCGCGCGCTTGCCGGGCTCGAGCGAGCCGATGTCGTCCCGCCGCAGGACGGCGGCCCCGCCCCGCGTTGCGAGTGCAAGCGACTCGCGAGTCGTCATCGCCAGCGGCCCCTGACGGCCGCGGGCGACGAGTAGCGCCTGCTTGACCTCGAACGACAGGTCGCTGCGCTCGTTCGACGCCGAGCCGTCGACGCCGATCCCAACCGGCGCCTTGGCGTCCAGCAGCTCACGAACCTTCGCCACGCCGGCGCCGAGCCGCATGTTCGAGGTGGGGCAGTGCGCGACTCCGACGCCCCGCTCGCCGAAGAGCCGGATGTCCCCGTCCGAGAGGTGGACGCAGTGCGCGCACCAGACGTCGCTCGCGACCCAGCCGACTTCCTCGAGGTACTCGACCGGCGTAACGCCGTAGAGCTCACGGCAGTACGCCTCCTCCTCGACCGTTTCCGCCAGGTGCGTGTGGAGCGGGACGCCGTGCTTCCGCGCCAGCTCGGCCGACTCGACCATCAGCTCCTTGGTGACCGAGAACGGCGAGCACGGCGAGACGGCGACTTCGATGCCTCGCTCGATCAGCGCCTCGGTCTCCGCCAGGATCGTGTCACGGTCCTCGACGAGGCTGTCCGGCGGGAGGCCGCCCTGAGATTCTCCGAGGTCCATCGAGCCGCGGCCGACGACGAGGTGGGCGCCGACGTCCTCCGCTGCGCGCAGCAGCGCGTCGATCACGTCGGGCTGGCCGCGCGGGAAGACGTAGTGGTGGTCGAACGCCGTCGTGCAGCCGGACAGCAGCAGCTCCGCCAGGCCCGTGCGGGCCGCGGCGTACTCGGCCTCGCCGTCGAGGCGCGCCCAGATCGGGTAAAGGGTCTTCAGCCAGGTGAAGAGGTCGGCCTGCTGCGCCTGCGCCCGGGTGAGCGTCTGGTAGAGGTGGTGGTGGGTGTTGACGAGGCCGGGCGTGACGAGCGCGCCGCCGAGGTCGATCGTCTCCTCGGCCTCCGGCTGATGGCCCGATCCGACCTGTCCGATCCGACCGTCAGCCACGAGGATCCAGCCGTCCTCGTGCTCGGTCCCCGCGTCGTCCATCACGGCCACGTGGGCGTTGCGGAGCAGCGTGCTCAAGTCTGCAGGGGGACGAGCTCGAACCGGTCGACGTCGACGAGGCCGCGGTCGGTGATCTTCAGGCTCGGGATCACGGACAGCGCCAGGAAGGCCATCGTCTGGAACGGCGAGGGCAGATCGCAGCCGAGCGAGTGAGCGGCCTGTACGCAGGCACGGCTCGCGGCGATCACCTCGTCGAGCGAGGCGTCCGAGAGAAGCCCCGCGATCGGCAGCTTGAGCTCGGCCTTGACGATTCCGCTGTCGACGACGACGACTCCGCCGCCGGTGTCGGAGAGGCGGCGCACCGCGCGCAGCATGTCGTCGTCCTTGACCCCGACGACGACGACGTTGTGCGCGTCGTGCGCGACCGTCGACGCGAGGGCGCCGGAGCGAAGGCCGAAGCCGCGGACGAACCCGAGGCCCACGCGGCCCGTCCCGAGGTGGCGCTCGACGACGGCGATCTTGAGCAGATCGCGCTCGGGGTCGGAGACGGCCTTCGCCCCCTCCACGCGCGGCTCGTCCACGAGCGACTCGGTCACGATCTGGTCGGGGACGATCCCGATCACCCGCGCACCGCCGTCCCCCTCCCACGGCACGGTGAAGTCGTTCGTCGAGAGCGGCCGGATGCGGACGGTGTGCCGCACCCACTCGGGCACCTCGAGCCGCGGGATCTCCGCGACCGGCCGCCCCGCCTTCAGCACGAGCTCCGGCAGGAAGCGCTCGAGGTCGGGGAGCACGAGCACGTCCGCCTGGTAGCCGGGCGCGAGGGCTCCGAGCTCGCGAAGCCCGTGCCACTGGGCCGGGTTGAACGTGGCCATCACGAGCGCGTCTTCGGGAGACACTCCGGCGGCGACCGCCTCGCGCACCATCGAGTTGACGTGACCCTCCTCGGCGATGTGCTCCGGCTCGCGGTCGTCCGTGCAGAACGCCAGCCGGTGCGGCCCGAACTCGTGGACGAGCGGCAGGAGTGCGTGGAGGTTCCGCGCGCCGGACGCCTCCCGGATCAGGACCCACATGCCGGCCCGGAGCCGCTCGCGGCCCTCCTCGATCGTGCTCATCTCGTGGTCCGAGCGGATCCCGGCCGCCGCGTAGGCGTTCAGCGCCTTGCCGAGCACGCCGGGGGCATGCCCGTCCACGTGCTCCGCGCCGTCGAGCCGTAGCTTCGCGAGCTCGCCCTCGTCGCCGCCGATGACGCCGGGGAAGTTCATCATCTCCGCGAGCCCGATCACGCGACGCCGCCGGAGCAGCCCTTCGAGGTCGCCCGGCGTCAGCTCG
>DASVEW010000016.1:0-16660 GCA_036380355.1 Gaiellaceae bacterium
GATGCGAACCGCCCTCGTGTGGGCGAACGGCTCAGGCATGTTCGGCTTGGCCCAGTCGACCCCGGACGAGGGTCGCGTACGCGGCTCCGGCCATGGCCGTCGCGATCGCCGCCCATCCCACGATCTCCAGCCCTTCCTCCACGACGACCTCGAGCGCCCCGAACCAGCTCTCGCCCGTGCCTCCCGTCGTGTACCACGGCGTCGAGGCGACCTCGGCAACCACCGCTGCGACGAGGCATGCGAGTCCCAGCCCGAGACCGGTGGCCGCGGCGCGCGGCGCTCTCCGGCGCAGCTCCCAGAGCAGCAGCAGCGCGGCCGCGAGGAGAGGGAAGAACAGCGCCGGCCACACGAGCCGCCCCCAGCCCGTGGGCAGGCCGAGGACGTCGCCCCGGACGGCGGTCCCGAGCTTCTCGTGGATCGCGGCGACGTCGTCGAGCGAGAAGAAGATCAGGATCCCGGCGAGGAGGAGATGACGCCGCGCCCGCGCCGGCTCGAAGATCGCGAGCGTCAGCGCGGCGAGACCCGCGGCAAGCGTCGCCATCGAGCTCGCCCAGGCGAAGGCGTTCGCGCCGTCGATGTCCGCGCTCAGCGAGTCCACGTCCGCGTCGAGGGCGAAGACGTTCGTGAGGTGGGCGACCGCCTGGACGCCCGCGATGGCCAAGCCGATGCCGACCCCGATCGTCACGAGCGAGGCCGCGACCCGCTCTGGATCCGCGTCGACCACCGCGCCGAATGGTAATCGGGAGGTCAGTCGCGCTCTCGCAGCGCCGGGAAGAGGACGACGTCGCGGATCGTGTCCCGTCCGGTCAGGACCATCGCCAGCCGGTCGATCCCGAGACCGAGGCCGCCCGTCGGCGGCATCCCGTACGCGAGCGCCTCGACGTAGTCCGGATCGCCCTGCTCGCCGCCGGCCTCCCCCGCCTGCTGGGCGAAGCGCTCCGCCTGCTCGTCCGGGTCGTTGATCTCGCTGAAGGCGTTCCCGAGCTCCATGCCGCCGACGAAGTACTCGAACCGCTCGACGGTCATCGGGTCCTCGTCGGTCGCGCGCGCGAACGGCGAGAGCTCGACGGGGTAGTCGTAGAGGATCGTCGGCTCGATCAGCGCCGGCTCGACGAAGGCGCTGAGCGCGTGGTCCGCCAGCTGCGCCCAGCTCGCGTCGGCCGAGGTGTCGATGCCTCGCTCGCTCAGTCGCGCCCGCAGCTCGTCGGCGTCGCGCGTCCAGACGCCTTCTGCCTCGAGTGCGTCGACGAGCCTGACGCGCCTCCACGGTCCGGCGAGGTCGACCTCGTGGCCGCGAAACGTCACGCGCGTCGTGCCGAGGACGTCCTCCGCGACCGCCGGGACGAGCTGCTCGATCCGCTCCATCGTGTCCCGGTAGTCGGCGTACGCCTCGTACCACTCGAGCATCGTGAACTCGGGGTTGTGCTTGTACGAGATGCTCTCGTTGCGGAAGTCCTTGCCGATCTCGTAGACCTTGTCCAGGCCGCCGACGATCAGACGCTTGAGGTAGAGCTCGTCCGCGATCCGCAGGAAGTAGTCCCGGTCGAGGTAGTTGTAGTGCGTGACGAACGGCTCGGCGAAGCCGCCGCCGTACCGCGGCTGGAGCACCGGCGTCTCGACCTCGATGAAGCCGGCCTCGTCGAGGCGGCGCCGGATGGCCGCGACCATCCGGGTGCGGATCTCCGCGTCCCGGCGCGACTCCTCGTTGACGAGCAGGTCGAGGTAGCGCTGCCGGTACCGCGTCTCTGTGTCCTGAACACCGTGGAAGGTATCCGGCAGCGGCCGCTTGATCTTCGCAAGGAGCGTCAGCTCGTCGACGGCGAGGGACGGCTCACCGCGACGGGTCTTCGCCGGACGGCCCTCGGCGCCGACGATGTCGCCCAAGTCAAGGTCGATCGGGCCGGTGCGCTCCTGCGCGCAGAGGAGTTGGATCCGGCCGGAGCGGTCGACGACGTCCAGGAAGACCAGCTTCCCCATGTCCCGCCGGGCCATGACCCGGCCGGCGACACGTCGGCTCTCGTCCGCCTCCTGCCCGGGGTGGAGCGGCTCGGCCTCGGCGCGGACGGACGCAATCTCGGCGCGGCCGGGAAACCGCTTGGGCAGCGCGCTCATGGCGGGCGAGTCTAGTGGCGGGGTCGGCTCAGCCCCAGATCAGCCAGCCGAGGAAGAGGCCCAGGAGGAACGCTCCTCCGGCAGCCCCGGCCGCGAGCCGCGAGATTCGCTCCCAGGGCGCGGTCGGCTCCGGTCGGCTCGACCGGCTCGGCAGGCCGGCCCGGACGTACTCCGGCGCCTCGACGCCTAGCTGGCGGAAGGCCGAGATCCAGACCTCCTCCGGCGGCGCCCCGAGGTCGCGGAGGGCGCGGAGCGCGGCGCCCTGCCCCTCGTGCAGGAGCGCGATGAGCAGGTGCTGGGTGCCGATGGCGCGGTGGCCCAGCGCCTCGGCGTCGTCGAGCGACATCTCGAGGATCTTCTTCAGCCGCGGCGTCAGCGGAAGCTGACCCGGCGGAGGCTCCTCCTCCCCCACGCCGATTCGCTCGGCAACCCACTCGCGCACCGGCTGGAGCGCGACACCGTGCGCAGTCAGCGTGGTGGCGGCACGGCCGTCCTCGCGCATGAGGCCGAGGAGCAGATGCTCGGTGCCGATGTAGCCGTGCTTCAGCGCGCGCGCCTCTTCCTGGGAGAGGACGACGACCTGCCGCGCGCTCTCGGTGAACCGCTCGAACACGCACCGAGCGTAGTGACCGAGGGGGACGAAGCCCCCTCCCGCCGCGGAACGGGCTTTGCCCGTTCCGCCAGTCAAGGCCGCTAGAGGGGGACGCTTCGTGGCGCCCGAATGCCGCGCGATCGCGAAGCGATCGCCCGGCTCCATGCGGTCGCGGAAAGTCGCAAGACTTTCCGCGAGAGGGCCTAGGCCGCTTTGATCTCGAGGATCTTGTACTTGAGCGCCTTGCCGCGCGGCGTGGCGACCTCGACGGTCTCGCCCTTCTTCTTGCCGAGGATCGCCCGGCCGACAGGTGACTCGTTCGAGAGCTTCTGCTCGAGCGGGTTCGCCTCGGCGGAGCCGACGATGTGGTACTCGACCGTCTCCTTCGCGGCGACGTCCCGCAGGCGCACTTTCGAGCCGACGCTGACGACGTCCTTGGAGATCTCCTTCTTGTCGATCACGCGTGCGGCCAGGAGGCGCTCCTCGAGCTGCATGATGCGGTGCTCGAGCATTGCCTGCTCGTTCTTCGCGTGGTCGTACTCGGCGTTCTCGCTGATATCGCCGAACTCCCGCGCGATGCGAATACGGTCGGCGACCTCCCGGCGCTTCTCGGTCGAGAGGAACTCGATCTCGTCCTTCAGCTTCTGGTAACCCTCGGGAGTGAGGATCACTTCCTTCACGTCAATGGCCTCCTTGACCCAAAAAAACGCGCGGCCGAAAGGCCGTCGCGGAAGCGGCGCATGGTAGCGACGCCGGACGACGGCGTCAACAGCATTGAGCTACCTTTTTCCCGCTCTATGCAGGTGAATCTCCGGACTCCCTGGCGGGTCGGGCCCGTCCAGATCCCGACCCGCGTCGTCCTCGCTCCGATGGCAGGTGTCAGCGTGCAGGCATTTCGCCGCCAGGGACGGCGGTACGGGGCCGGGCTCGTCTGCTCGGAGATGGTCAGCTGCGCAGGCCTCGAGCACCGGAACGAGCGCACTCTCGGGTATCTGCGGATCGCCTCCGACGAGCATCCACTGGCGATTCAGATCTTCGGCGGGGACCCGGCGACGATGGCCGAGGCAGCCCGGATGGTGGAGGCGGCCGGCGCGGACCTCGTGGACATCAACTTCGGCTGTCCCGTCAGGAAGGTGACGAAGACGGGCGCGGGAGCGACGTGCCTCGCGGAGCCCGAGCGCGCGGCCGCCATCGTCAGCGCCGTGGCCGACGCCGTCTCGGTGCCGGTCTCCGTGAAGATGCGGCGCGGGCTCGAGAACGGCTCGCGCGCCTGCCTGGAGCTCGGCCCGCGTCTCGTCGAGGCCGGCGCCGCGACACTGACGCTCCATCCGCGGTCGGCGAAGCAGATGTACACCGGCGAGGCCGACCACTGTCTGACCGCCGAGCTGGTCGAGCGCGTCGACGTCCCGGTGATCGCTTCGGGCGACGTCACCTCCCGGGCGAAGGCGCAGGCCGTGCTGGCGACGACCGGCGCCGCAGCCGTGATGGTGGGCCGGGCAGCGCAGGGGAATCCGTGGGCGATCCGGGAGATCGTCGGCGACTCGGAGGGCGAGCCCTCGCGCGAAGAGGTCGTCGCCGAGCTCGTGCTCTTCATGCGCGAGACCGTGCGCGAGCTGGGCGAGCGGAAGGCGACGGGCTTCCTGAAGAAGTTCTACGGCTGGTACCTCGGCCGCGGCCGCTTCCCCCGTCCCTTCAAGCAGGAGCTCGTCGAGCTGGACACCGTCGCCGAGGTCGAGGAGCGGCTGTTCGACGCCGCGCCGGGCGCGAAGTTCGTGCTCGCCCGCCTCGAGCAGGAGCACCCCCGCCTGGACGAGGTCGAGCTTGATCTCCCGATCTCGATCTACGGCGGCGGCTAGCGCTCCGCCGCGCCGCCTGGGGTCAGACCCCGGGGCGCCGGCCCGCTCGTAGACTCGCCCGCCGGGGCGCCTGGGGTCAGACCCCCTGAGTCGCGGCGACTGAGATCCTTTCGCAGGATTCGCCGCACGGCCGCCTGGGAACAACGGTCTCGTCCCTCGAGAAAGGGGTGCAACGAGATGGCAATGAGAACGAGAGACAACCGAGACATCCGGGCCGACGAGAAGGTCGACGGCGCTCGGCGGACCGACGTGCGGACAGAGCGCACGGCGAGCTCCGACCCGTACGCCGGCATCCACGCCGCCCGCGAGCGCTTCGGCGGGATCGACATCCCCGCGAGCCTCGTCGGGATGCTGACCGCGCTCTCGACCGTGATCATCCTCGCCGGGCTCGTCGGTGCCGCCTTCGGCGTCGTCGGCTACCAGACCGGCCTGGAGGAGAACGCGGAGGACCTGTCGATCGGCAGCCTGATCGGCGGGATCGCGATCCTCTTCGTCGCCTACCTGATCGGCGGCTGGGCCGCCGGCCGGATCGCCCGGTACGACGGCGCGCGAAACGGCTTCGCGACCGGCATCTGGACGCTGGTCTTCGCTGGGATCCTGGCGGCGCTCGGCGCGTGGGCCGGCGCGGAGTACGACGTGTTCGAGAACGTGGAGCTGCCGCAGTGGTTCGACAGCGACGCATTCACGACGGCGGCGATCATCAGCGGCGTCGCCGCGATCGCGGCCATGTTCATCGGCGGCGTGATCGGCGGCATGTGGGGCGAGCGGTATCACCGCCGCGCCGACAGCACGATCGCCGCGGCCCCGGGCGGGACGGTCCGCACCGACGAGTACGTCGAGCGCGACCGGGATTACGACCTGCGCCGCGACGGCGAGACGGACGGCGAATACGAGACGCGGCGCGACAGGCGCGTCGACGAGCCGCGCGTCTAGCGAGTCGACACGGTAGGGGCGGCTCCGGCCGCCCCTACGTGTTGCGGTCCCAGAGGATCCGGAGACCCTCGAGCGTCAGATACGGATCGACCTTTTCGATCGTCCGCGAGTGCGGGGCGATCAGGTCGGCAAGGCCGCCGGTGGCGACTGCGACCGCCTCGGCCCCGAGCTCGCCGCGGATCCGCGTGACGATCTCGTCCACCTGGCCGGTGAAGCCGTAGACGAGGCCCGATTGCAACGCCGAGCCGGTCGTCTTGCCGATCACGGTCTCGGGCGCCGAGAAGTCGACGCGGAAGAGTCGCGCCGCCCGCGCGAACAGCGCGTCCATCGAGACCTCGATCCCCGGCGCCAGGACGCCGCCGACATACTCGCCCTGCGGCGAGACGACATCGAAGTTGGTGGAGGTGCCGAAGTCGACGACGATCGCGGGCGCCCCGTAGCGCTCGAGCGCCGCGACGGCGTTGGCGATGCGATCCGGCCCGACCTCGCGTGGGTCGTCGTACCTGATCGGGATGCCCGTCTTCGCCCCGGGGCCGAGCACGAGGATCGGCGCATCGGCCCACCGCTCCGCGAAGTCCTCGTAGGCCCGGACGAGCGGGGGCACCGTCGAGCTGAGGCAGATGCCGTCCACCGAATCGAGGTCGAGCAGGCCGCTGAGCAGCACGCCGAGCTCGTCACCGGTCCGGTCCCGCTCGGTCGCGACGCGCCAGTGCTCGCCCAGCATGCCGTCCTCGAACAGGCCGAAGACGGTCTGGGTGTTGCCCGCGTCGACTGCGAGAAGCATGGCTAGTGGCTGACGGCTCCGGCGTGGCGCTCGCGGTGCGGTGCCGGAGGGGCCAGTGTTTCCAACACGGCCCCGGAAGGCAGCGTGCCGCGAGCGCTGCGAGGCAGCGCGCGGAGCCGGGCTCCGCCCGGCTTCGATCGCTGCCGGCCGGTGGCGTCAGGCATCAGTCTGACGGCTCCGGCGTGGCGGTCGCGGTGCGGTGCCGGAGGGGCCAGTGTTTCTAACACGGCCCCGGAAGGCAGCGTGCCGCGAGCGCTGCGAGGCAGCGCGCGGAGCCGGGCTCCGCCCGGCTTCGATCGCTGCCGGCCGGTGGCGTCAGGCGTCAGTCTTCTTCGCCGCGGAGGGGCTCGCCGAGCTTCTCGGCCAGCGCTTCGGCGGTGAGCTTCGGCTCCTCACCCTCGCCGCGCAGCTCCTCCACCGTGACGTCGCTCGAGGTGTAGACCTCGGCGCGCGGGATCATCCGGGTCGGGCGGTTCTTGTCCCAGACCCAGACGTCCTCCATGCGGAGGTGGAAGAACGGGTAGCTCGGCTGTGGGACGTAGCGCAGGTCGAGCGTGTTGCAGAGGTAGGTCGCGTCCTGCGTGAGGACGCAGTACCGGAAGAGTCCGAAGACCGCCGTGTACTCCTTCTTCAGCTGGAGCTCGAGCTCCGCCTCGAACTCGTCGAGCTCGTCGAGATGCGACATGCGCGTCATTGTAGACCCGCGAGTAACGCCTGCACCGGGCCCCGTCCGGGCACCTCCAGCGCCGGATCGAGCTCGGCCAGCGGCTCCAAGACGAAGGGGCGCTCGGCGATCCGCGGGTGCGGGATGCGGAGGCCGGGCTCGTCGATCGTCCGGTTGTCGTAGAGCAGGATGTCGAGGTCGATCGGCCTCGGTCCGAAGCGCGGGCCGTGACGGGTGCGGCCGAGGTCGCGCTCGAGGTCGAGGAGGACCGTGAGGAGGTCCCGGGCCTCGAGGCTCGTCTGCACGCGCGCGACGCCGTTCAGGAAGCGCGGCTGGTCCTCGTAGCCGACCGGATCGGTCTCCCGGAGCCGCGACACGCGCTGGACCTCGACCGCCTCGTGCGCTTCCAGCCGGTCGAGCGCGGTGCGGATCGTCGCCTCGCGGTCGCCGAGGTTCGCACCCAAACCGATGTAGACAAGCGGCATGACGCCGCTATGGTTGCGGTTATGCGCCGACTCGGGGTCGTCTTGGCGTTGCTCATCGTGGCTGCGCCGAGTCCGGCGCAGGCGGCTCCCGCTGCGCGAGTGCCTACCGACCGCGAGGTGGCCGGGCTGGCCCGGTACGGCCACACGATGCTCGGCATGCGCGCGGATGCACGCGCGGAGCGCCTGCTCGCGGCGAGCGGCGGGACGCTGGCCGCGCCCGACCTCCACATCTGGCGGCTTCCGAGCGGCACGGCACAGCGCCTGATCCCGCGCCTGCGCCGGCTGGGCGCCCTGCGCTTCGCCGAGCCGGACCGCCCCGTCGCGCGCCAGGCCCACCTCCCCGGCACCGACCCGCTCGCCGCGCCGCCGATCGGCTGGCACCTCTACCGCATCGGCGCCGACCGGGCAGAGCCTCCGGGCCCCGGAGTCCCGCTGACGATCATCGACTCCGGCCTGGACATGAATCACATGGAGTTCCGCGCGCGGCCGAACACGACCGTCCTCAACGAGCAGCAGGTCGAGCTCACGGCCGACGAGTACCACGGCACGATCGTGGCCTCGACGGCGGCGGCCCCGATCGACGGCCAGGGCGCCGTCGGCGTGTACCCGCAGGCCGCCCTGCGCGCGTTCGACCTCTGGTTCCTCTCCGAGTCGCTGATCGTCCAGGGGATCAGCCGCGCTGTCGCGAGGGGGCCCGGCGTGATCAATCTCAGCCTCGGCGGGGACGAGCCCTCCCGGGCCATGTACGAGGCGATCGTGAACGCGTTCGGCCGCGGCTCGATCGTCGTGGCCGCTGCGGGGAACGAGCGCCTGCGTGAGGATCCGCCGATCTACCCCGCCGGCTTCCCGCACGTCCTGACCGTCGGATCGACGGACGTAAACGACCTGCCGTCGGCCTTCTCCAGCACGAGCCCCGCCGTCGATCTCGCCGCCCCCGGGGAGCTGATCCCGTGGCAGCATCCGACCGACCCGGCGATCTACCAGACCGTGAACGGGACGAGCTTCGCGGCACCGCAGGTCGCCGCGGCGACCGCCTGGGTCTGGACGGCGCGGCCCGGGATCGAGAAGACCCAGCTCTTCGACTTGATGCGCCGCTCCGCCCGCGACGTCGCCCCGAAGGGATTCGACAACCGGACCGGCTTCGGCATCCTGGACATCCCGACCGCGCTCAACCGCGCACTCCCGCCGATCGACCCGCTGGAGCCGAACGACGACGTCGATCACGTGAAGGCGCACGGGATCTTCCGGACGGCCGCCCGGCCGCTGACGGGACCCGGGCGGCGGCGGGCCACGCTGAGCGCGCGCCTCCATCGGACGGAGGATCCTGACGACGTCTACCGGTTCTGGGTCCCCGCGCGCCGCGTTGCCACGGCCCGCGTGCGGCCGACGGCGGACGTGAGCGTCGCTGTCTGGGCTGCGGGAACGCGAAGCATCTACGAGCGCGGCCGCGCCCGGCAGCGCGACCTCCTCGCGGCGAGCGCCCGGCCGGGCGGCCGCACGGAGACGGTTTCGATCGAGAACACGCGCAGGCGCGGCTTCTGGGCCTATCTCGACGTCTTCCCGGCACGCGGAACTCGCTCGGCGCGGTACTCGCTCGAGATCAGCTCTCGCGCACTGCGGTAGCCGAGGAGTACTCGACGGCGAGCCCGGCCGGTGCGATGCCGGGCTTCCGAACGCGCACCTCGACTCGCTTCGCCGGGAAGCGGGCCGCCAGTTCGTCCGCGACCGCAGCCGCGAGCGCCTCGATCAGGCGGTACTCGCCCTGGTCCGACACCTCACGGACACAGGCCGCGACCGCGCGGTAGTCCACGGTCGCATCCAGCCGGTCCTCGGGAGGCTCGTCGACGGTGAGCGCGACGTCGTAGAGGAACGTGCGGCCCGCCTCCCGCTCGTCGTCGTCGACGCCGTGCCGGCCTAGCACCTCGAGGCCGACGAGCTCGACGATCACCCGGCAACCGCCCTGGCGGCGGTCAGGGCCTCGACGTGCTCCTTGACGTCGTGCACGCGGAGGATCGTGGCGCCGCGCTCGTAGGCGGCGACCGCGGCGGCGATGCTCGCGGAGAGCGGGCCGGTCGTCGCGCCGGGGTCGCCGAGAATCTTCCCCAGCGAGCTCTTGCGGGAGAAGCCGACGACGACCGGCCGCCCGAGCTCGGTCAGCTCGTCGAGCCGGCGAACGAGCTCGAAGTTGTGCTCCACGGTCTTCCCGAAGCCGATTCCGGGGTCGAGGCAGATCCGGCTCTCCGCGACGCCCTCGTCGACCGCGAAGCGCAGACGCTCCTCCAGGAACGCCTTGACGTCGGACACCACGTCGTCGTAGCTCGGGTCCGCCTGCATCGTCCGCGGCTCGCCCTGCATGTGCATCAGGCAGAGGTCCGCGCCGGCGCCGGCGACCACGCCCGCGAGGTCGGGGTCTGCGCGCAGCGCCGTGACGTCGTTGACCATCTCAACTCCCAGCTCGAGCGCCCGGCGGGCGACCTCCGCCTTCGCCGTGTCGATCGACACCGGCGCCTCGACGGCGACCGCCTCCAGCACGGGCAGGACGCGGCGGAGCTCCTCCTCGACCGGGACCGGCTCCGCCCCGGGCCGCGTCGACTCGCCGCCGACGTCGACGATCGCCGCACCCTCCTCGACCATCCGCCGGGCCGCCGCGATCGCGTCCTCCGCGCGGAAGTTGACGCCGCCGTCCGAGAACGAGTCCGGCGTCACGTTGACGATTCCCATCACCGACGGGCGGGGAAACCGCTTCTCGAGCGGAACGCGCACGACTCAGATCGAGCCGGTGAAGGTGTCGCACACCGCCGGGCGGCCCTCTTCGTAGCCCCGCGAGAACCAGCGCCGCCGCTGCTCCGACGACCCGTGCGTCCAGCTTTCGGGATTGACCTGCCCCTGCGTCTGCGCCTGGATGCGGTCGTCGCCGATCGCGGCCGCCGTGTCGAGCCCGTCATTGATGTCTGCCTGAGTCAGCTCCTCGATCAGCCCCTCCTCGACGGCATTGGCCGCCCAGACGCCCGCGTAGCAGTCCGCCTGCAACTCGGCGCGCACGGCCCGGCTCTCGGGCCCCTGGCGGTCGTCGCCGATCCGTTCGAGGACGCCGAGCTGATTCTGGACATGGTGGCCATACTCGTGGGCGATCACGTACGCCTGGGCGAACGGCGCGCCGCCCGCCCCGAGGCGCGACTGCAGCTCGTCGAAGAAGCCGAGGTCGATGTAGATCAGCTGGTCCCGCGGGCAGTAGAAGGGACCGACCTGCGAGCTCGCAAGGCCACATTGCGTCTGCACTTGATCGGTGAAGAAGACGGTGTCCGCGTACGGGTACCTGCGGCCGCTCGCTTGGAAGGCGCCGTTCCAGAAGCGCTGGACGTCGTTGACGACGGCAACGATCCTGCAGTCCTGGCGCTCGTTTGCGTCCTCGCCGGTGCGGCATTCCTCCGAGACCGCGCCCGGCGTGTCGCCCCGCCCGACCTGCTGCTCGTCCAGCGGGGCGAGCTGCCCGAGGCCGTCGCCGCCGCCCAGCACGGCGATCAACAGGTAGATCACGACCGCGGCGATGCCGATCCCGCCGCCGCCAACCGCCAGCCCCCCGGACCCCATCCGCCTTCCGCGGACGTCCGTCACCTGACCGGGGTCGAGACGGGCTCCGCGTCGGAAGCGCATGTCCTTCTCTTACCAGGTGGGCGGCGCGAAAAACCCGCCGTTCGATCGCCTAAGGGACGGCGGGCCGCTGGATCAGCCACAGGCCGGCGATGATCGCCAACCCACCGACCACAAGGTTCAGCCCGAGCTCCTCACCCAGGAGAAGGACGGACGACAGCACCCCGAAGATCGGCACGAGCATCGCGAATGCGGCTGCCCGGGCCGGGCCGATCCTACTCACGCCCTCGTAGAAGAGGACGAAGGCGAGCACGGTTCCGAAGACCGCGAGGTAGATCATCGGCAGCCAGCCGTCCGCCCGTGCCTGTTCGACGTCGCGCCATCCCTGCTCGGCCAGGCTGAACGGGATCAGCATCGCCGTCCCGGTCGCCGTGGCGTACAGCGTGGAGGTCACCGCGCCGAAGCGGGCGATCGCCGGCCTGCCGATCAGCAGGTAGATCGCCCAGCAGAACGCTCCGGCGACGAAGAGGGCGGCGCCCGCGACACGGTCTGACTCGACCTCTCCACCCGGTTCTACGACGACGAGAAGCCCGGCGAACGCCAGGACGAGCCCGACCACAGCCGACCGTGAAACGCGCTCCCGAAGCACCGCCCAGCCGAGCAGCACGGTGAAGACCGGCGCGAACCCGGGAACGATGATCGCCCCGTCCGAGGCGGGCGCGAGCTCGAGCCCGTACAGGAAGAGGACGTTGTAGCCGGCGACTGCGGTAGCGCCCAGCGCCAGGACGAGCGGAAGGTTCGACCACCCCGGCGCGCGAATCGGTCCGTGCCGCGCTCCCGCCCAGAGCGCAAGGAGCGCGGTGGCGATCGTGAAGCGGACGGCCGCGACGGTGAAGGGCGGAACCTCCTCGACGGCAAGCTTCCCGGCCGGCCAGGTCCCACCGAAGCAGACAGCCATCCCGAGCAACAGCAGGTAGGCCGTCCGATCGCGCATCCGATGAGCCTAAGCCGAGGAACGGGCTCCGCCCGTTCCTTCACCGACGCAGCAAGGAGAAAGAACCGTGCGACGCTGCTAGGCCGCGCGGCGCGGAGCGCCGCCCGGCTTCAAAGAGTCGCCCAAAGTCGTGAGACTTTGGGCGAAGGAGCGAGCCGTCAGGGCTTGGCAGGGTCGGGCGGGGGCTGCATCATCGCCCCGGGCACCGGGAACGGCTTCGGCTTGGGCGCCGGCTTGCGCTCGCGGCTCGGCTTCTCCGCCTCGGCCGGCTCGGCTGCCTCCTCGGGGAAGACCTCCTCCTCGGAGGCGCCCTCGAGCAGCCGGAGGAACTGATCCTTGTCGATCGTCTCCCGCTCGATGAGGATCGCGGAAAGCCGGTGCAGCTCGTCCATGTGCTCCCGCAGGACCTCGTGCGCGCGGTCGTGCGCCTCCTCGATCACGCGGCGGATCTCCTCGTCGATCTCGCGCGCGACTTCCTCGGAGTAATCGGGCTCCGCGCTCATCTCGCGGCCGAGGAACGGCATGTCGTGGTTCCGGCCGAGGACGCGCGGGCCGAGCTTCTCGCTCATCCCGAAGCGCATGATCATCTGCTTGGCGGTGCTCGTGACCTTCTCGAGGTCGTTCGCCGCTCCGGTTGTGACCTCGTTGAAGACGAGCTCCTCGGCCGCGCGACCGCCGAGCGTGGCGGCGAGCTGGTCCATCAGGGTCGACTTCCTCGTGAGGTACCGGTCCTCGCGCGGGAGCGAGATCGTGTAGCCGAGCGCCTGGCCACGGCTGATCACGGAGATCTTGTGGACGTCCGTGTCCTGGTCGAGGTAGTGGCCGACGAGCGCGTGGCCCATCTCGTGGTAGGCCGTGACCTTGCGCTCCTCCTCGGAGAGTAGGCGCGTCTTCTTCTCCGGCCCCGCGATCACGCGCATGACGCCCTCCTCGAGCTCCTCCTGCCCGATCGTCTTCTTGCCGCGGCGCGCCGCGAGCAGCGCGGCCTCGTTGACGAGGTTGGACAGGTCGGCGCCCGTGAACCCGGGCGTGCCGGCCGCGAGGGTGTCGAGATCGACCACGGGATCGATCGGCTTGCCCTTCGCGTGCACCTCGAGGATCTTCTTGCGCCCGCTTCGGTCGGGCCGGTCGACGACGATCTGGCGATCGAAGCGGCCTGGACGCAGCAGGGCCGGGTCGAGAATGTCGGGCCGGTTCGTGGCCGCGATCAGGATGATGTTGTCCTTCAGCTCGAACCCGTCCATCTCGACGAGGAGCTGGTTCAGCGTCTGCTCGCGCTCGTCGTGCCCGCCGCCGAGGCCGGCGCCGCGATGGCGGCCGACCGCGTCGATCTCGTCCATGAAGACGATGCACGGCGCCGCCTGCTTCGCCTGCTCGAACAGGTCGCGGACGCGGGAGGCGCCGACCCCGACGAACATCTCGACGAAGTCGGAGCCGGAGATCGAGAAGAACGGGACGCCGGCCTCACCCGCGACGGCGCGCGCAAGCAGCGTCTTGCCGGTGCCGGGCGGCCCGTAGAGCAGGACGCCCTTCGGGATCCGTGCGCCGAGCGCCTGGAACTTCTTCGGGTTCTCGAGGAACTCCTTGATCTCGTGCAGCTCCTCGACCGCCTCGTCCACGCCGGCGACGTCCTTGAAGCCGATCTTCGGCGAGTCGGGCGTCATCCGCTTGGCGCGGCTCTTGCCGAAGCTCATCACCTTCGACCCGCCGCCCTGCACCTGGTTCATCAGGAAGATCCAGAAGGCGATCAGGATCACGAACGGGAGCAGCGAGGTCAGCAGCGACCACCACGGCGATCCGCCGACGGCCTTCGAGTCGAAGTTGACGCCTTCGGCCTTCATGACCTTCTCGAACTCCCGGAGCGACTCGGGGCTCGGGTAGGCGACCTTGACGTTCCGCTCCTCGTTTCCCCGGTACTCGACGGTCAGCTGCTGTTTGTTCGGGTTGGCGACGATCTGGTCGAACTGGCCCGGGTTCGCCTCGACCGCGCTCTGGAGCTCCGAGTAGGTGAGCTTCTCCTTCGGCTTGTCGCCCATCAGCGTCTGGCTCGCCAGGTAGACGAGCAGCACGATGACGATCAGCGGGAAGAGAGCAGAGCGAAAGAACCGGTTCATAGGCGGTATACGGAGCAGGGTAGCAGTGTGGTCACCCGCGAAACCTGCCCCAAAAGGGGTGGATCAGTGCCCGGCCGCGGCCTCATCGGCCAGCACTCCGACGTAACGCAGGTTCCGGTACCGCTCGGCGAAGTCGAGTCCGTAGCCGACGACGAAGCGGTTGGGGATCTCGAACCCCGTGTACCGGACCGGCACGTCGACCTCCCGGCGTTCGGGCTTGGTCAGCAGCGCGCAGATCTCGAGCGTGGCGGGACCGCGCGCGCTCAGCGTCCGCTTGAGGTAGGAGAGCGTGAGGCCGGAGTCGATGATGTCCTCCACGACGAGGACGTTGCGGCCCTCGATGCTCTCGTCGAGGTCCTTGAGGATGCGGACGACGCCCGACGAGTCAGTGGACGCGCCGTAGCTCGAGATCGCCATGAAGTCGACCTCGCACGGGACCGTGATGTGCCGCATCAGGTCGGCCATGAAGAAGACGGCGCCCTTCAGGACGCCGACGAGCAGGAGGTCCTTCCCGGCGTAGTCGACGGAGACCTCAGCGCCGAGCTCCGCGATCCGCTCCCTGAGCGCGTCCTCCTCGATGAGGATCTCGGCGACGCCCTGCTCGACCTCAGTCTTGAACGTGCTCAGCGTGCACCCCCTCGGCTTCGACGATCCCCGGCACCGCGACCACCTCGTCGCCGCGCACCACGAGCGGCCAGGCCTCTCGCTCGGAGCGCGGCACCTTGGCGTCCACGAACACATCCTGAAGCTTCTTCGATCGGTTGGCGAGCCGGTCCCCGGCTCGCCAACCGCGAACGTGCAGACCCGGGAGCGAAGACGAGATCCGCCATCGGCCCCACCGTACTTCCCCTTCCAGCCGGACAGGCGCGCGCTCCAGCCAAACCCGGTCGTACTCGCGGACCGCCTGCACGCCTCCGCCGAGATCGGCCCGGGCCGAGCCGGCGGCGCTCTCGAGCAGCGCGTCGAGCGGGCTCGGACGGCCCTCGGCGAGCGCGAGCAGGTTCTTTTCCGCGCGCTCGTCGAGCTGGCGCAGCAGGGGAAGGATCTCGTTGCGGATGAGGCCTCGCTTCGTCTCGAAGTTGGACGAGTCGGTGCGAAACGGAACGCCGACTGCGCGGCAGTACGTCTCCGTCTCGTCCCGCCAGACGGTCAGGAGCGGCCGGACGACGCCGTCCTCGCGCTTCGCCTTGATCCCGCCGGGCTTCCCGCTCGAGACGAGCCGGTAGAGGACGGTCTCGACCTGGTCCGACGCCGTGTGGCCCGTCGCGCGAAGCCGGTCCGTCGCGAACGAGTAGCGGAGCTCGCGCAGCTCGGCCTCCGTCGTTCCCGGCGCCTCGACGACCTCCGCGCCGAGGACCTCCGCGCAGAACCGCGCGTCCTCGTCCGACTCCTCGCCCCGCAGCCGATGGTTGACGTGCAGCGCGGAGACCTCGTAGCCGAGATCGCGCAGCGCATGCCAGAGCGCCGTCGAGTCGGCTCCGCCGGAGACCAGGCACGTGACGGCCCCGCCCGGCGGAATCAGCTCGTGCCGGCGGATGTGCTGCTCGATCCGGTCCAGGAGCTCCATCGGGCCTATTGTGGCCGCCGATCCTCGAGGTACGCGGCCGCCATGAGGACGGCCCAGCGCCCGACCCAGAGAACCACGGCGGTGGCGAGAAGCTTCCTCACCGGTACACCGGGTCGCGAACCCACTCCTCGATGCGCTCGGCGGCTTCGCGGAGGCTCGGCTCGTAGAGGATGTGCGGCTCCGCCGGCGTGATGAGCGGCATCTTGGCCGAGGGCCGCCGGCCGTCCGCCGAAGCAAGCGCGAACGCGATCGGCAGGGAGTGGCAGACGACGAGGATCGTCTCCTCCGGCCGGCCGAGGAGGGTGCGAAACCCCCGCGCATAGCGCTCGGCGATCACCGCCCGAGCCTCGCCGTTCCCCGGCGGAACGGCGAGCGGCCCGTGCGTCCCGGCCCACTTGCGGTACTCCGCGAGCAACTTGCCCTCGAAGGCGCCGTAGAACGGGTCGTTGAGATCGCGGAGGACGATCCGCGGCACCTTCCGGTCGCCGAGGGCCAGGTCGGCCGTCTCGCGCGTCCGCCCGAACTCGGTCACGACGCAGAGATCGATCGGCTCGCCCGACAGGCGGTCGTAGAGCCAGCGTGCCTGCTCCTTCCCCTCCTCGGTCAGGCCTACGACAACCGACGGATCGCCGTTGACGAGCTCGCGGGCGGAGTACTCGCTCTCGCCGTGCCGCACGAAGATGGCGCGCTCCATCCGGAAGGAATCTAGAAGAGCACCGAGCGGTACGTGCCGACGCGATCCATCCCGATCACCTCGTAGAGCCGAATCGCCGCCGGGTTGTCGGCCCGCACGAACAGGCAGACGCGCGGGACGCGGCGAAGCAGCAGCCGGACGAGATCCCGAAGCCCCCGCTGTCCGTACCCCTGCCCGCGGGCCTCCGGGTCGACCCAGACCTGCTGGAGCTGGACGGCGTGCGGCGTCCAGGCCGACGCCTCCGCCTTGAAGAGGATCGTCTCGCCCTCGGCCC
>DASVEW010000017.1:0-2345 GCA_036380355.1 Gaiellaceae bacterium
TGATAGCGCCGCGCGGGACCAGGACGCGTCGGGCCTGGCGCAGCACGCCAAGCGGATCGGCGACATGCTCGAGGAACCACATCATCCAGACGTGGTCGAACGACTCGTCCGCGAACGGGAGCTCGAGCGCATCGGCCTGCAGCAAGGTGGCCGCGACTCCGGCCCGCTCGAGGTGCCCGCGGGCATAGTCGAGTTGCTTGGGCTCGATGTCGACGCCGGCCAGGCGGACGCCGGGGAACTCTTGTCCGAGTACGGCCAGCACGGCGCCCACGCCGCACCCGACCTCGAGCAGGCGCGCCCCGGGCTCGAGCTGCGTGCCGTCGCGGATCAGCCGGTGGCGCCAGTGCTCCGCCTGCTCCACGAGCCGCTTCTGCTCGGGCGTCCCGTAGCCGTGCAGGTAATCGGTCATGGTCTGCATGATTGTTGAGGTGATGAGCCTCGCGCGTGAGGGTGGTTGCGCCTGCGGAGCGGTCCGCTACCGCCTTACGTCGGATCCACTCTTCACGCATTGCTGTCACTGCTTGAACTGCCAGCGGCAGAGCGGGAGCGCCTCCGTCATCAACTTGCTGATCGAGACCGACCATGTGGAGCAAGACCAACCGTCACGCCGCCCTGCGAAGCCGTCTGCCCATGAGGTGCGCCGTGATCCGCCCGGCGTCGAGTGGCAGCACGGCCAGCTCGGGCGGCGGGCGGCGGACGAAGCCGTCGAGGAGCAGGAGGTCTTCTACCTGCCCGGGAGTCAGCGTGTCTTCGGCACGCTCGCGGGCGGCTCGACAGAGCGCGAGCCCGGCCCCGATCTCGAGCTTCGCGCCTGCTCCCGGCGGCAACGGGCGAACGGCGCAGATCGCGCCGCCGCAGACGAAGAACGCCTTCCGCCAGCCCGGTTCACTTGCGGGAGCGATCAGACAGAGCTCCATCCTGCGCAGCCGCTCGAGCCGGCGGAGGCGCTCGAGGACGTGCTCGAGCGCCTCGATGCGATCCCGCAGGCGGGCCGCCTCCTCGTAGCGGAGGCTCTCGGCCAGATGTGAGAGGCGCGCTCGGAGGCGCGGCAGCGGCCCGCCCCGGAGGAGGTCATCGAGCTCCTCGGTCGTGCTGAGCGCGAGCGCGCGGGCGGCGAGCGAAGCTTTTCGGCGGCTCGCGATCGGGCCGAGCCGGGTCGCGGTCTTCGTCACGACGAAGTCCTCGCCGCGGCGCCTCAGGTAGAGGCCGTGCTCCTTCCGGCGGCTGCGGGAGTTGGCCGGCGGCTGGAGCTCGCGGATCAGCCTGAGCTCCTCGAGTGCGGCCTCGAGCTCGGAGCCCAGCACACGCCACTCGATGCGCTCGAGCGCGAGCAGAGCCGCCTCGACGGACGGCCGCTGGCCCTCGCTTCGGAAGTAGGAACGAAGACGCGCGCGCAGGTCGCGGGCCCGACCGACGTAGAGCACCTGCCCGTGGCGGTCGCGAAAGAGGTAGACGCCGGGCCTAGTGGGGGCGCCCCGCGCAAGCGAGCGCTTGCCATAGACCCGGCGTTTGCGCGGAGCGGCGAGCGCACGGAGGTCGGAGAGTCGCCTCGCCCCGAGCTCCTGCGCCAGCCCGATCAGGTGGACGAGCACCTGGGCCGTCGCCTCGGCGTCGGGAAGAGCGCGGTGGCACGGCCTGGTGGGTACGCCGAAGAAGTGGGCGAGAGAGGCGAGACCGACACGGCGGAGGCGCCCGTCGAGCAGGCGACGCGCGAGCGCCGCCGTGCAGAGCGGCGGCTCTGACAGGCGCCGGCCGTGCAGCCGCTCCAGCTGCCGCTCGAGGAAGCGCTGGTCGAAGCGGGCGTTGTGCGCGACCAGGAGGTCGTCGCCCGCGAAAGCCAGGAAGCGGCCGAGAACGCTCGAGACCGAGGGAGCGTGCCGGAGCTCCTGCTCCCGCAGTCCCGTGAGGCGGGCGACAGGATCGGGGAGCCGGACTCCCGGATTTACGAGCGACTGGAACGAGTCGACGGGCTCGAGCGCCCGCACGCGAACGGCCCCGACCTCGCAGATGCGGTTGCGTTCGGGCGAGAGACCGGTCGTCTCCAGGTCGAAGACGACGAATGCGGCCTCTTCCAGCAACGGGTCGGCTCGCGTTCCGGCAAGGGCGACCGTAGCGCCGGTGCAGGCGACCCGGCTGTCGCCGGCGGTCACATCGGCAAGCAGCGAGCAGGCGAGGCCCTCGGAGATCGAGGAGGTGGCGAAGAGCCCGCGGGCCGCCTCGACGACCGAGAGCGGCCCGCGCTCCTCGAGCGTGTCCACCAGGCGGTCGAGTGCGTCGAGTGCAAGCTGCACCCGTCAGATGAAAGCGAACATACGTTCGCTTTTCAAGTTCAGTCGGGGAGTAGC
>DASVEW010000018.1:0-36739 GCA_036380355.1 Gaiellaceae bacterium
CTCGAGGGCGTTTCGCATCGCCGTCGTCGCCGCCTGCGTGCAGGCTGCGCTGCACCTGGGGAACGCGCTCGTGCTCGACCGGCGAGTCGCCAACTTCGACGCGGACGTCGAGGGGAACATGCTCGCGTGGGCGGGCTCGGCGGCGATCTTCGCCGCCGCCTGCGCCTCGGGGCTGCTCGCGCTCCTGCGTCCGGCCGCCCGCTGGGCCTTCGGCCTGCTCGCAGCCGCGCTGGCCTTCCTCTCGCTCGACGAGACGGCGGCCATCCACGAGCGCATCGGCCAGGCGGGCGTCCGCGTGCTCGACCTCTCCGACGACGACTACGGGCGCGCCATCTGGCCGATCGTCCTCTTCCCGATGCTCGCGGGCATCCTTCTCGGGCTGTGGAGGCTCGCGTCCGCTGCTCCGCCCGACGTGGGCCGCACGCTGCGGATCGGCGCGGGGCTTCTCGTCGCAGCGGTCGGCGCCGAGTTCCTCTGGACGGCGTTCCCGGTGAGCGGCGGGGAGGTTGGCAGTTGGCCCGACGCGCTGCAGGTGTCGCTCGAGGAGGCGCTGGAGCTGGCCGGATGGGTGCTCGTGGCGGCGGGCCTGGCATGGCTCGCGCTGTCCGAGACGCTCGCGCTGGCCGCGCGGGCGTCCGGGAGGCCGACGTGAAGGCTGTGATCCTCGCCGGCGGCTACGGCACGCGCATCAGCGAGGAGAGCGTCGTGCGGCCGAAGCCCATGGTCGAGATCGGCGGCAGGCCGATCATCTGGCACATCATGAAGATCTACGCGGCCCACGGGGTCACGGACTTCGTCGTGTGCGCCGGTTACAAGGGCCACATGCTCAAGGACTACTTCGCGAACTACTTCCTCCGCCGGTCGGACGTCACCTTCGACCTGCGCGCGAACTCGGTCACGACGCACTCGTCCGAGGTCGAGCCTTGGCGTGTCACGGTGCTCGACACCGGCGAGGGGACGATGACGGGCGGCCGGATCCTCCATGCGCGCGAGCACGTCGGCGACGAGACCTTCTGCATGACCTACGGAGACTGTGTCGCTGCCCTCGACGTCTCGGCGCTCGTCGACTTCCACCGGCGCGAAGGAGCGGCCGTGACGCTCACGGCCATCCAGCCCCCGGGCCGCTTCGGCGCGCTCGTGATGGAGCACGGCGAGGACCGCATCCGGCGCTTCCACGAGAAGCCGGACGGGGACGGCGGCTGGGTCAACGGCGGCTTCTTCGTCGTCGAGCCGGAGGCCCTCGACTACATCTCCGGGGACGACACGATCTGGGAGCACGAGCCGCTCGAGCGCCTGGCCGAGGAGGGAAAGCTCGCCGCCTACCGGCACCAGGGCTACTGGCAGAACATGGACAGCCTGCGCGACAAGATGGTGCTCGAGGAGCAGTGGGCGTCCGGAGCCCCCGGCTGGAAGCTCTGGTGACCGAGACGCCGTGCCGCCTGTGCGGGGCCCCGCTCCGCGTGACCTTCGCGGACCTGGGGATGTCGCCGATCGCGAACGAGTACGTGAAGGACCCCGCAGCCGCCGAGCGCGTCTACCCACTCCACGCGTTCGTCTGCGAGTCGTGCCTGATGGTCCAGCTCGGGACGATCGTCGACGAGGAGGAGATCTTCAGCCCGGAGTACGCGTACTTCTCGTCGTACTCCGACACCTGGGTCGAGCATGCGCGCCGCTACGTCGAGGCGATGGTCGAGCGCTTCGGGTACGGGCCCGAGAGCAAGGTCGTGGAGGTGGCGTCGAACGACGGCTACCTGCTCCAGTTCTTCGTCCAGCGCGGCGTGCCCGTGCTGGGAGTGGAGCCGACGGCGAGCACAGCGGCGGCGGCCGAGGAGCGCGGGGTGCCGACCCGTGTCGAGTTCTTCGGGAGCGAGCTCGCCGCGCGGCTCGTCGAAGAGGGCCACGCGGCCGACCTGGTGGTGGGGAACAACGTCCTCGCCCACGTCCCGCCGGTGCACGACTTCGTGGAGGGCCTTCGCGTCGTGCTGAAGCCGGGCGGCGTCGTCACGATGGAGTTCCCCCACCTGCTGAAGCTGATCCAGGAGCGGGAGTTCGACACCATCTACCACGAGCACTACTCGTACTGGTCGCTGCTCGTCGTGGAGCGACTCTTCGGCGAGCACGGGCTCTCGCTGTTCGACGTCGAGGAGCTGCCGACGCACGGCGGCTCGCTGCGGATCTTCGCCCGGCACGTGGAAGAGGGCGGGGCCGGCGAGGCGGTCGAGGCGCTGAAGGAGCGGGAGCGGGCCGCCGGGCTGGACCGTCTGGAGACCTACCGGGCGTTCGGCGAGTCCGTGCGGGCGGCGAAGCGCGACCTGCTCGAGTTCCTCGTGCGGGTCAAGCGCGAGGGAAAGACGGTCGCCGCGTACGGCGCCGCCGCGAAGGGGACGACGCTCCTGAACTACTGCGGGATCCGCTCGGATTTCGTCGACTACGTCGTCGACCGGAACCCGCACAAGCAGGGGACGTACCTGCCAGGCGTGCGGCTTCCGATCCACGGCCCGGAGCACGTGGCCGAGACGCGCCCCGACTACCTGCTCATCCTCCCCTGGAACCTCACGGCCGAGATCACCGAGCAGATGGCGCACATCCGGGACTGGGGCGGCCGCTTCGTCGTCCCGATCCCGACGGTTCGCGTGCTCGAGTGACCGGCGAGCAGATGATCGAGCTGATGCGGGAGCTCTACCCGATCCCGCGCAGCCTCACGGGTGACGGCGTCCGGCGGACTCTCGCTCGGATCTCCGAGGAGGTGCCGCTGGAGATCACCGAGGTCCCGACGGGGACGGAGGTGTTCGACTGGACCGTCCCTCGCGAGTGGAACGTCGACGAGGCGTGGATCGCGGATGCCGCGGGCAACCGCATAGTCGACTTCGCGGACTCCACGCTCCACCTGCTCGGGTACAGCGTCCCGGTGCGGACGCGACTTCCGCTCGCCGAGCTGCGGGAACGCGTCTTCACGCATCCGGAGAACCCGGCCTGGATCCCGTACCGCACCTCCTACTACGACGAGAACTGGGGCTTCTGCCTGTCGCAGCGGCAACTCGACTCGCTGCCGGAGGGCGAGTACGAAATCTGCGTCGGCACACGGCTGGAGAACGGCTTCCTGACCTACGGCGAGGCGCTCATCCCGGGCCAGACGACCGACGAGTTCCTGCTCTCGACGTACGTGTGCCATCCCGCGCTCTGCAACGACAACCTCTCCGGCGTCGTGCTGCTCGCGGCGCTCGGCAAGCGCCTGGCCGGGATGGAGCTCCGCTACTCCTACCGCCTTCTCTTCAGCCCCGGGACGATCGGGCCGCTCTGCTGGCTGGCGCGGAACGGCGACGCGGTCAACCGGGTCAGGCACGGGCTCGTCGTCTCCTGCGTCGGAGATCCGGGTGGGATGACGTACAAGCGCAGCCGCCGCGGGGACGCGGAGATCGACCGCGCCGTGGCGGTCGTGCTTCGCGATACCGGCCGCGAGCACACCGTCCTCGACTGGTTCCCGTACGGCGGCGACGAGCGCCAGTTCAACTCCCCCGGCTTCGACCTGCCGGTCGGAGCGCTCAGCCGCTCGCCGGCCGACGCCTTCCCCGGCTACCACTCGTCCGGCGACGACTTCGACCTCGTCGGCGCGGAGTGGCTCCAGGACTCGCTCGACACCTATCTCGCGGTGATCGACGCCGTCGAGCGGAACCGCACCTACGTCAATGCGAGCCCCTACGGCGAGCCGCAGCTCGGCAGGCGCGGGCTCTACCGGTCGGTCGGCGGCGGCTCGCCGCAGGAGGCGGCGCTGCTCTGGACGCTCAGCCTCGCCGACGGGTCCTGCGACCTGATCGGGATCGCGGAGCGCTCGGGGCTTCCGTTCGCGGCGATCCGTGAGGCCGCCGACCGGCTGCTCGAGCACGAGCTCCTCGCGCCGGTGTGAGCGTCGCCCTCGTCACCGGGGCGAGCCGCGGAGTGGGGCAGGAGCTCGCGCGGGCGCTCGCCGCCGAGGGCTACGACGTCGCTCTCGCCGCGCGCTCCGACCTCTCGGGCAGCGTTCGGTTGGCCGAGGACGCGGGCGGGCGGGCGCTGCCGCTCCCGCTCGACGTAACCGACGCGCCCGGAGTCGGTGCCGCGGTCGAGCGCGTCGAGCGCGAGCTCGGGCCGCTCGACCTCGTCGTCAACAACGCCGGCACCGACCGCGCGATCGCACCCCTCTGGGAAGCGGACCCGGACGAGTGGTGGTCAGACGTGGAGGTGCACCTTCGAGGAACGTTCCTCGTCTGCCGCGCCGTCGTGCCGCGGATGCTCGAGCGTGGGGCGGGCCGGATCGTCAACGTCGCCTCGAACGCCGGGCTTCGGCCGTCGCCGTACAACTCCGCGTACGGCGCCGCGAAGGCGGCGATCCTCAACCTCACCGAGTCGCTCGCCGCCTCCCTCGAGGGAACCGGCGTCTCGGTCTTCGCGATCTCGCCGGGCTACGTCAGGACGGCGATGACCGAGCGGCTGCTCGAGGTCCAGGCCGAGCGCGGCTGGTTCCCGCACCTGGAGGGCCGGGAGCCGCTCGATCCGGCGCTCGCGTCGCGGCTCGTCGTGGAGCTCGCGTCAGGGAAGGCCGACCGCCTCAGCGGGCGGTACTTCCACGCGCTCGACGATCTCGACGAGCTCATCGCTTCAGGAGGGTTCGGCGAAACGACCGGCTGAGCCGCCGGGCCGCGCTGCTCGCCCCGAGGACTGCGTCCTCAGTCGCGTCCGTATCTCACTCGATACGGACGCTCCCTGCGTCCTTGCCTCGGAACGACCATCGCACCCCTGCGACGAGAGACGTTCCGCCAAACCCTCCTACGGGTTGAAGTCCGGCCAGGACGCGTCCTTCTCGGACATGATCCGCCGCTCCGCCGGCGGCCACTCGATCGCGAGGGCGGGGTCGTCCCAGCGGACGCCCGCAGCGGCCGACGGCTCGTACTGCTCCGAGATCGCGTAGACGACCTCCGTCCCGTCCTCGAGGGTCTGGAACCCGTGCGCGAGCCCCTTCGGGATATAGAGCGCCAGCCGGTTCTTCGCGCTGAGCTCGACGGACGTCCAGCGCCCGAAGGTCGTCGAATCGGGTCGCAGGTCGACGACGACGTCGTAGAGCGAGCCGCGCGTGCAGCGCACGAGCTTCGTCTCCGCGTGCGGCTCGCGCTGGAAGTGCAGCCCGCGCAGCGTCCCGGCACGCTCGTTGAACGAGACGCTCCACTGGACGAACGCGTCGTCGAGCCCGCGGGCCGCGAATTCGCCGGCGTCGAAGATCCGCGCGAAGAGCCCGCGCTCGTCCGGGACCGGCTCCGGCTCGACGACGAGCGCGCCCGGGATCTCGGTCTCCCGGAGGATCACCTGGGACGAAGGTCCTCGTCGAGGTCGCCGCGTGCCAGCCGCTCGCGGAGGTGCTTGAGCCGCGTGAACCGGTCGCCGTCGAAGTCGTCGAACGTCATGCCCGCGGCCCGGTAGGCGTCGAGCAGCTCCGCCGCGCCGCGCTCGGCAGTCCAGCTCAGCCGGACGTCGGGAAAGGCCGCCGCGAACTTGCCGAAGTCGACCCGGTAGCTCCGCGGGTCGGGGTCGCCCGAGCCGCCGAACTCGACCGTGCAGTCCCCGACGGTCCGCTGGACGACCTCCGCGAGCTCGCGCACCTGGTAGTTCTCGTCGTCCCGGCCGACGTTGAATGCCTGCCCTCGGATTGCGCCCTCCGGCGCCTCGAGCACGCCGAGCGTCGCGCGGGCGATGTCCTCGACGTGCACGAGCGGCCGCCAGGGCGTCCCGTCGCTGAGGATCCGGACCGCGCCCGTCGTCAGCGCCCAGCCCACGAGGTTGTTCAGCACGATGTCGAGACGGAGGCGCGGCGACGCCCCGTAGGCGGTCGCGTTGCGCATGAAGACCGGCGCGAAGCCGTCCGACGCCATGTCGGCGAGCACCTCCTCCGACCGCACCTTCGACTCCGCGTACGCCGTCAGCGGCGAGAGCGGCGCCGACTCGTCCACGGGGTCGTTCGAGTCCGCGGCGCCGTACATGCTGCAGGAGGAGGCGAAGACGAACCGGCCGACGCCCGCCTCCTTCGCGGCGCGCGCGACCCGGACCGTTCCCTCGTAGTTGATCGCCATCGTGAGCTCGGGGTCGAGGTCGCCGAGCGGGTCATTGGAGAGGGCGGCGAGGTGGACGACGGCGTCGAAGCCCTCGAGGTGTCCCGGCTCGACGTCTCTCACGTCGACCCGGAGCGCGGACGGCGGCCCCTCGCCGTCGTACAGGTCGCACCCGTCGTACAGCAGGGAGTCGAGGCCGGTGACGTCGTGGCCGGCGGCGCGCAGCACCGGGACGGTGACCGACCCGATGTAGCCGTGGTGGCCCGTGACGAGAACCTTCATGCCGACGCGCGTGCCGCGGCCAGAGCCTCGGGCGTGCCGATGTCGAGCCACGAGTCGGACAGGTGCACCCCGCGAACTCTGCCGAGTTTCGCCAGCGCGTCGAGCAGGACCCCCGCCTCGCGCTGCTCGGCGAGCCCGGCGAGTGCCCGTCGCCGGACGGCCGCGCAGCCCCAGATCAGGTCGGACGGCGGCCGGGCCGGCTTCACGGCGATCCGCGTGACGCGATCGCCGTCCACCACGACGACGTCGGACCGGGTCAGGTCCGGCGTGCGGAAGAGGCCGAGCGCCGCGTCGTCCTTGCCGAGCGCCTCGAGGAGCGTCGCGAAGCCGTCGACGGGCTCCCAGATCGTGTCGGGGAACCCGAGGAGGACGATGTCGTCCTCGTCGAGCCCGGCGAGGCCGAGCGCGAACGACTCGGCGGGGGAGTCCGGTGTGCCGAGAATCACCGTCGCGCCCGCGCGGCGCGCGTGCTCGGCGACGTCCAGCTTGTCCGGCCGGGTCACGACGCGGATCTCGTCGGCCGCCGCGGCGCGCAGGCGCTCGAGGAGGTAGTCGATCACCGGCCGGCCTCCCACGTCGAGCAGCTCCTTCGCCGTCTCGAGCGGCTGCAGGCGCGTCGCCAGGCCTGCGGCCGGCACGACGCCGACGATCCTCACGCCCGGCGGAGGTACAGCACGACCGGCGTCCCAACCGGCGGCGTGAGCGTCCGGTGCGCCCCGCCGGCGACCCGCGAGAACCAGCGCCGCCCAGTCGACGGCTCGAACCACTCGACGCGGAACGGACGGCTTGCCGCGCGGAGATCGACGGAGAACGCGCCGGAGCGCGGCTGGTACACGAGGTACTCAGAGCCGGGCACGGCGAGGCAGAAGCCGGTGGACGCGAGGTCGGGCCGCGGGCGGCTCGCCGCCAGGTTCATCCGGAGCGCGTAGTGGCGCGTGTGCCCCATCGCCCAGCGGATCTGCTCCCGCTCGGGGTCCCCGTCCATCGGATCCATGAAGATCGGGTTATGGCCGCGGGTGAACTGCGTCCACGGGAAGTGCCGGTCGCCGCAGATCCCGCAGTGGTGGTCGGTGTCCGAGAGGCTCACACGCTTCCCGTCGGCGACCGGCGGGTTCGAGAGGAACGGACGGCCGCCTGCGGGAGAGACCCAGCCGGCCGGGCTCGAGTAGAGCGTCGCGTTCGTGCCGTGCGGGTTCTGATAGGTCATGCCGACCGGATGACGCTTTTTCTTCCTCGCCTGGTGCCGCTGGACGACGCGGATCATGTGGTACTGCCACGCCGTGGAGAAGGCGCCGCTCTCGTTCGCGATCTCGTACAGGACGTTGTCGAAGGCGTTCACGGTGTCGACGACGCGGCGGACGTAGCGCTCCTGCGCCGCGAGGATGCGCCGATCGCCGAGCGTGTGGACCTCAGTCACGAGCCCGTCGCCGTTCCGGTCTGCCTCGATCCCGTTGATGTTGTTGCCGGCGTGGAACGGATGACCGGTCGCGCGCCACGGCGGCCGGGCGAACTGCTGGCTCCAGCCCTCGAAGAGCATCACGGCGACGTAGAGCTTCCGCTTCTGGGCCAGGGCGACCCGCTGGCGGAGGCGCGCGAAGTACGCCGAGTCGAGGCGCGCCAGGTCGAACTTCGGGAGGCCGTCGTGCGCGGTGCCCGGCCCTGTGCGGAGCCAGGGCTGCGGGGCGACCGACACGGGTCTTCCGTCGCATTCCTGCCAGCGCGTCAGCTCGAACGTCCAGAGCCGGAAGAAGTTGTGGTTGTAGCGGACGAGCCGGTCGAGGTACCGGGCGTAGTCGAAGCGCGCCGGACGGATCGGGAGGCAGGCCGCGCGCCAGGTCGTGCCGCCGAGCAGGTTCCACCACACGTGCGAGCCGGTGAGGTACACGGCCCGACCGGTTCCGTCGGTGAAGTAGCGCGGATTCGCCCTCAGGACCCGCAGCGGGCCCGGCTTGGGGCTCGGCTTCGGAACGGCGGCGGTCGAGGCGGGCGGGGCCGCGTCCTGGTCGCTCGAGGCGAGCGCGCAGCCGGCACCGGCGGCCCCGAGCGCCAGGATCAGAACCACCGAGAGCTTGCGACCCACCCTCAACAGAGCGTAGTCGAACGGTGAGAGTGCTCCACGTCGCCCAGCCGACGCACGGCGGACTCGTCAGCTGCGTCGGCGATCCGGTTGCGGATCAGGTCGCGCGCGGCTGGGACGTCTGGGTCGCCTGTCCGCCGGAGGGCGATCTCGCCGGCCTCACGGTCGGAGCGGGAGCGACGTTCCGGCCCTGGCCCGCGAGGCGCTCGCCCGGGCCGTCGTCCGTCCGAGAGACGCTGTGGCTCCGCGACATCGTTCGCGGCGTCGGCCCGGATCTCGTGCATCTGCACTCCTCGAAGGCCGGGCTCTGCGGGCGGCTGGCGCTGCGGGGCCGGCTGCCGACGGTCTTCCAGCCGCAGGCCTGGTCTTTCCACGCCGTCGGCGGCCCGACGGGCTGGGCGGCGGCGGCCTGGGAGCGAGCGGGCGCCCGCTGGGCGCACGCCCTGGTCTGCGCCAGCGAGTCCGAGCGGGCAGACGGCGAGCGGGCCGGCATCCGGGCGCGGTGGCGCGTCATCTACAACGGCGTCGACGTCGAGCGGCTGAGCGAGGTGGGGGAGGAGGAGCAGCGCGCCGCGCGCGAGCGGCTCGGTCTCGCGGCCGGGCCGGTGGCGGTGTGCGTCGGCCGGCTCTCGAGGCAGAAGGGCCAGGACGTGCTGCTCGACGCCTGGCCGGCGGTGGTCGAGCGCGTTCCCGACGCCCGGCTGTACCTGGTGGGCAGCGGCGAGGATCGTCAGACGCTCGAGGCCCGCGCCGTCTCGGGCGTGAGCTTGGTCGGCGAGCGGGACGACGTCCCGGACTGGCTCGCGGCCGCCGACGTCGTCGTCCAGGCCTCGCGCTGGGAGGGGATGTCGCTCGCCGTCCTCGAGGCGATGGCCCGCGGGCGGAGCATCGTCACGACCGACGTGGCCGGCAACCGGGAGGCGCTCGGCGAGGAAGCCGGCGCGATCGTCGCGCCCGAGGACCCGCGCGCGCTCGCCGCCGGGGTGGCGAAGCGGCTCGAGGATCCCGCGCTGCGGGAAGCGGAGGGTCGCGCCGCCCGCGCCCGCGCCGTGCGCTCGCACGACGTGCGGAAGACGACGGCGCAGACGGCGGAGCTCTACGGCGAGCTGCTCGGGGAGGCAAGCACGAACGCGCGTGTCCCCGGCTCGTGAGTCGGGTCCTCGCGAACCTCGCGAACGGTTAGTCCCGCCCCGCCGAAGAGCCCCTCCAGCCGCTCGCGTCCGACGGCCGTCCCGCGGAAGGACGGGTCGCTGACGAGCGGGTCGCGACCGAGCGCGCGCTTCGCGAGGCGAACGAGCGCATCGGGGACGAGCCGCGCGCCCCTGGCGCGGAGGCTGCCGCCCTCCGGCTCGGTCTTCACGTGGAGCAGCGCCGCGCCGTCGGGCCGCAGCACGCGCGCGACCTCCCGGAGGTTCGCCCGGATCACGTCCTCCGACGGCATGTGCTGGAAGACCTCGTAGGAGAAGACGAAGTCCTGTGAGCCGGCGGCGGCGGGGAGGGTGAGGCCGTCGCCGGCCTCGAACCGCAGGTTGGGATAGGCGTCCACGGGATGGAGCTCGCGAGCCTGCCGCACCATCTCGCTCGAGACGTCGACGCCGACCACGGTCCGGAAGCGCGCCGCGAACGCCCTGCTGAAGCGTCCGACGCCGCAGCCGAGATCCAGCGCGTCGGAGTCGCCCGCCGGGCGGGCGAGCCGGCCTAGCAGGGGATCGACGAGGGTGCGCGTCCGCTCCTCGCCGAGCGCGTAGAACGCGTCGACGTCGCCGTCCCAGTGCGCGGTCTCGACGTAGTAGAAGGCATCCCGCCGGGCGCGCTCGTCCCAACTCTCCCGCATCCGGTCGCTCACGCGGAGACGGCTTCGGCGCCCGCGATCAGCGCGGCCGGCCGGCGCTCGGTCAGGTCGAGCCGCACCTCTCGCCCGAGGCGCCGGTCGATCAGCTCCGCAGCACGGGCCAGGTGCTTCGGCGGTCGCCGGGGGCCGTGAGCGTCGCTCGCGACGAGGTCCGCCCGGTCCGCCTCGACGAGATCCCAGGCGTTCGCCGCGACGCCCGGCCCCCAGAACCCGACGACACCGGGAGCGAGCACCTGAACGAGCGCACCACGGGCGCGCGCGTCGTCGAGCACCTCGGGCCGGCGGTCGACGAAGCGGGCCAGCTCGGGGTGCGCGAACACGGGCAGGAGATCCGCCTCGGCGAGCCGGCTCACGGCCGTGTCGAGGTACTGGGCCGGGGTGTCGGCGTAGATCTCGACGACCACGTAGGGGCCGACGGCCCGCTTCGCCAGCTCCTCCAGCGGCCGTGTGACCGCGAAGGTCGTGCCGACCTCGGCCGCGACGCTCGTCGCGAGCTCGATCCCGGCGCCGTCGAGCTCGTGCCGGAGCCGGTCGTGGGCGGCGAGCGCCGCCGCGTGGTCCGTCGGCCACTGCCGGGTGTAGTGAGGGGTGCACAGGACGGTGGTAACGCCGGCCGCGACGAGCTCCCGCGCCAGGTCGACGGCGTCTGCGGTGCTCCGGGGGCCGTCGTCGAGCCCTGGAAGCAGGTGGCAGTGCGTGTCGACCACGAGGGGCTACAAGCTAGCGCCCAGCTCGGCGAAGAGCCGGCAGACGCCGCGTGCGGTCTCGTCCCAGGAATACCCCGCGACCGTCGCCCGGCCGCGTGCCCGCAGGTCGTTCCGGAGGGCCTCATCGGCCGTGACGCGCTCGAGCGCCCGCACCCACTCCTGCTCGTCCAGCGGGACGAGCAGCGCGCCGTCGCCCGACACTTCGCGGACGGCCGGCACGTCGCTCGCCACGACGGGGCAGTCCCGGCTCATCGCCTCGAGCGGCGTGAAGCCGAACCCCTCGTAGACGGACGGAAGGAGCAGCGCCGTCGCCGCGCGGTAGAGACCCTCGATCTCGGCGTCCGACGCCTTCGTGCGGAGCTCGACGTCGGCCCGGCGCGGGGAGCGCGCGAGCTCGGCCTCGAGGTCGCCGTACCCCTCGCCGGGACGGCCGGCGAGCACGAGCCGTCCGGGCGCCGTCGAGGCGCCGAACGCGCGGACGAGGAAGGGGAGGTTCTTGTTCGCGGCGAGATTCCCGACGTAGAGCAGGAACGGCCCGTCGACGCCGGCGGGCGCCGCCTTGCCGGCCTCGCCCAGCCCCGGCCCCGAGTGAATCACGCGGATCCTCGCCGGGTCGGCGCCGAAGTGGCGAACGACCTCGTCGCGCGCGAACGCCGACACGGAGACGACCGCCCTGGCGCGCCGGAGCGCCCATGGGTACAGCCGCCGCTTGTAGCCGCCGCGGACGGGGTTGAAGCCGTACGCGATCGTCGCGTCGTGGGCGGTGGCGACGAACGGCCTGGACGGCGCGAGCACCGGGCCCGTCGTGTCGAAGAAGTGCAAGAGGTCCCCCGCGGCGCGCCGGGCCAGCACGTGCTCGATCGCGAGCCGCAGCGGGCCGCGCGCGGCCCGCCGGCCGCCCAGCTGCACCACGCGCGTCTCGATCCCGGCCAGCGCCGTCCGCTCGGCGCCGTCCGGATTCGTCAGGTATGTCAGGCGCAGACCGGGGAACTCGCCGTGAACGTGGTCGAGGCCCCTCGCGAGCGCGCTCGTGTAGCGGGCGACGCCGGAGCCGCCGCCGGCGACGAGCCCGACGAGGCAGACGGAGAGCTGGGGCGTCAAGCTGGGCGCAGCTCGCCGCGCTCCTCGAGCTCGGCCCGCTCCGCGGCGCCGGCCGCGAGCGCCACGCCGACGAGCAGCAGCCCGATGAAGGCGGTCGGGAAGCCCTGGAAGGACGAACGGGTCAGCGCGTCGAGGGAGAGCACGGCGAGGATCGCGATCGCCATCCGGCCCGAGGCGAGCCCGAGGCGGGCGGACGCCCGCGCCGCGCTGAAGAGGCGCACGAGCAGGACCGCGAGGATCCCGAGGCCGACGAACCCGACGTCGGCGATCGTCGCGAAGTAGCCGGAGTCGACGGCCTCCACCCGCGACTGCCGGGCCTCCTCCGCCGTCCTGCTCAGGTCGAACGTGGCGCGTTCCGCCGCCGTGCCCACCTCGCCCACGCCGAGCCCGAACGGCCAGTCGATCGGGCCGCCCAGCGCCACCTTCCACGCGTCGGTGCGCCCGTTCAGGGTCAGGTACATGTTGTTGCCGGCCCGCACCGTCCTCGACTCGGTCGCCTGCGCGGAGGAGAGGAAGATCGCGAACGTTCCGACCACCGCCGCCCCGAGCATCGCCGCCGCGGGCACCGGGCGCCGCTGCACGGCGAGCCAGATCCCGGCGAGCGCGACGACGATCAGCGCCGAGGTGCGCACGAACCCGCAGAGGATCCCGACCGCGATCGTCGTGCCGACGAGCAGCGCGAGCGGCCCGCGCTCCATCCAGAACAGCACCGCCGCGAGACCGAAGGAGAGGAACGCCGCGTACAGGAACGGGTCGTCCAGCGTGCCGAAGCTGCGGAGGTAGCTGCCGACCATCTGGATCTGGACGTCCCACACGTAGCCGAGGGCGACGAGGCCGTCCGGCCCGAGGAGCTGCTGCGCGATGCCGTAGAGCGCGACGACGAACGACGTGGCGACGAGCGAGCCCATGGCCCACTGGAAGACGCGCCGCGGGTTCTGAACGCTCAGCCCGACGAGGAGGAGCAGGAGCGGCTCGGCGATGAGACGCACGCCGTGGGCCCAGGCCGCGCCGTACGCCTCGCCCTTGAAGCCGCCGCCGATGTTGATCACGTAGAGCGCGAGCAAGGCCAGGATGCAGGCGGCCACGATCGGGTCGACGGGCGCGCGGGCCCGGAGCCGGTGCCGTTCGATCGTGAGCAGCGCCACCGCGGCGACGGCCGCCACCGCGGCCACGTCCTTGATCGGGCCCGCCGTCGGCAGCCAGAGGGTCTTCACCATGGGGAGGAAGGCGAACACCGGGATGAGCGCTGCGACCGCGATATGAGGAACCGCGACGAACGCGACGACGAGGCCGGCGAACACGAGCAGGGCCGCGAGCCCGCCGACCGGCAGCGTCGGGCCGAGCTCGACGGCCGCCGCGGTCAAGAGCGCCGTGAGCAGCGCCCCGACGGCGAGCAGGGCCGCGTCGCCGGCGAAGGGAAGCGCGGACAGCCGCTGTTGCACTACGCCCGGTAGTAGTAGGAGTGCCGCTCTTCCTGGGGGGCGTCCGTGAGGACGGCGCCGGTGATCTTCGCCTTCCAGCCCTGCGCCTGCCGCGCCAGCGCCCGCAGGCTCCGGCGGGACACGCGGCCCTGCCGGACGACGAGGATGATCGAGTCGACGCGGCGCGAGAGCTCCGCCATCTCGACGGTCACGAGTGCGGGCGGGGTGTCCAGCATGAGGATGTCGGCGTCGGCCAGCGTCCCGAGCTCCTCGAGGATGGCCGGCACGCGCGGCGACTGCGCCACCGAGCCCGACCGGAGCTGCGTGCCCGCCGGGACGACCCTGAGCGTGCCCGCCATGCCGGATCCGTCGGCCTCGTCGCCGTTGCGGCCGAACGTCGCGACCTGCGGCGCCCGCCCGTTCAGCGACACGTCCCAGAGGACGTCGCGCACGTCGGCGAGCTGGGCGATGAGCTGTGCGACTCCCGGCGCCGAGACGGGGATCCGGAAGACCTCGGCCACCGAGGGCTTGCGCACGTCGAAGTCGGCCAGGACGACGTTGGCGCCGCGCCGGGCGAGCGCCACGGCGAGGTTCGCCGCGGTCGTCGTCTTGCCCTCGTTCGCGATGGCGCTCGTGACCGCGACGACACGCGGCCGGCGGCCGCCGTCCCCCTGGACGAGGTTGGCCGCGAGCAGGCCGTAGGCGTCGCCGTACAGCTCCTCGTTCCGGCCGAACATCACGAGGCGGGCGCGTCTCGGCAGGCTCTGGACCGTGGCGAGGACGGGCGTGTCGAGCAGCTCCTCGATGTCCTCCTCCGAGCGGATCTTCGTGTCGAGCGCCTCGCGGATGCCGACGAGGAGCAGCGCCAGCATCAGGCCGATCACCCCTCCGAGCAGCGTGTCGCGAACCGGCGCCGGGCTCGTCTTCGCTGCGCTCGTCGCCCGCTCGACGAGGACGGCGTTCGCGCTCGGGACGCTCGCCAGCACCTCGAGCTCGCTCAGTCGCTCCTGGGCGTCCCGCCGGCGCGCGCTTCCGGCCGGCTCGCGCGCGACCCGCTGCCGGAGCGCCGTCACGGCGCGCTGGACCTGCTCGCCGGCGATGTCCGTGCGCCAGCGCAGGTACTCGGTGGAGACGGCGTTGACGATCTGGCGGGAGCGGTCCGCTTCGCTCGTCGTGGTGGCGAAGGCGACGACGTTGCCGTCGTCGCCGTTGACGGTCGTGGCGTCCTGCAGCTCGTCGGCGGTGCCGAGCCGGCCGCCCGTGCTGCGCGCGACCCGCTCGTACAGGACCGGTGAGCCGGCGAGCTCGACCGCGGTGTCCTGCGCCTCGTCGGGGTCGAGGAACACGGGCTGCGTGCCGGTGAGCAGCGCGGTCACCTCGCTCGTGGTCAGCAAGACCCTCGCGTCGGCCTGGTACTGGGGCCCGCGCATCTGCGTGAACGCGTTCATCGCGACCGCGCCGAGGACGACGAGCGCGACGATCAGCGGGAGCGAGCGACGGAGGGCCGCCCTGATCGCCTCGGCGGATCCGCGGCTCATCGGCGGCGCCGCCCTCGTCGAGAAGGGTCGGAGACGAGCGCTTGGCGAGGCGAAACGGTCACCGCATTGATGTTCAACACCTTAGCGGCGGCGCCTGCGCGTTCTACCCCCGACCGGGGGACCGCGCCCCCTCGCACGGGCTCACTCGAACTGGTCACTCGAAGGAGGGACGTACCGGTTGTAAATCAGGCCGATGCAACGCGGGATGCCGGCCGGACGCCGATCCCGTGCCCGCGGCCTCGCTGCGGCGCTCCTCCTTGCGGGCGCTCTCGGCGCTTCGGCTGCCGCTGCGGTCTCCGCCGACGCCGCGCGCAGTCCCGCCACGGGGGCCAAGGCGCGCGGCCAGATCCAGCTCGCCGCCTCGGTGCGCGGCTACACGGCGCGCCGGCTGCTCGCGCGGACCCGCAAGCGCCTCGCGACCCGGCCCAGGCCCCAGCCGCGGCCCCGGCCGAGCCCCGTCCAGCCCCAGCCGTCCGTCCCGGCGCCCGCGCCGCCCGCGCTGCGGCCGGCCGGCGGCTTCGGCGTCTCCTTCGACAATGCCGAGTACCTGGACGCCGCCACGAGGAACCGCGAGCTCGACTCGATCGCGGCGATGGGCGCGAGGTGGGTCCGGTTCGACGTCAAGTGGAGCGACGTGCAGTGGGACGGCCAGGCGTCCTTCAACTGGAGCAAGTACGACCCGCTCGTGGATGCGGCGAGGGCCCGCGGGCTCTCCGTCCTCGCCAACCTCGCGTACTCGCCGACCTGGGCACGGCCGGCCGGGACCACGGACAAGTTCGGGCCGGACACGGCCGCCCGCCTCAGCGCCTACGCCGCGTTCGCCGAGGCCGCCGTCCGCCGCTTCGTAGGGCGCGTCTCCCACTGGGAGCTGTGGAACGAGCCGAACATCCCGATGTTCTGGCTGCCGAAGCCGAACGCCTCGCACTACGCCGCGCTGATCCGGGCCGCCTACCCCCGCATGAAGGCGGCGGACCCCGGCGCCTACGTGCTCGCCGGAGCGACCTCGCCGGCCGACAGCGACGGCACGCGAATCGACGAGGTCGCGTTCCTGTCCGCCGTCTACGCGAACGGCGGCGCCGGCCACTTCGACGGTTGGAGCCACCATCCCTACACCGTCGATCCCTCCTTCGCCCACCCACAGAACGCCTGGTGGCAGATGGCCGGCACCTCGCCGAGCATCCGCAGCGTGATGGCGGCGAACGGCGACGGCGCGAAGCAGCTGTGGGGCACCGAGTTCGGTCCGCCGACCTCCGGCGCGCCGCACGCGATGTCCGAGGCCGGCCAGGCCGGGCAGATCACCGAGGCCTACACCGCCTGGAACGCGTATCCGTGGGCGGGCCCGCTCTTCGTCTACACCCAGCGGGACAAGCGGCCGTACGGCGCCTCGACGGACTCGTTCAACTACTACGGGATGCTCCGGTACGACTTCTCGCCGAAGCCCGTGTGGAGCGTCTACCGGGCGCTCGCCACCTGAGCCAGCACACGCTCGACCTCGGCGACGTGCGTCTCCCAGAGGAACCGGTCGCGCTGCTCGAGTAGGCGGCGGCTTCGCTCGGCCAGAAGACCTGGCGTCTCGACCAGCCTCCGGACGGCGTCGCGTAGCGCCCGGGGGTCGCGCGAGCCGAAGACCTCGGCTTCGGCTGTCTCCGGTAGCCCGCCCCGGTCGCTGACGACGGCGGGAAGCCCGCGCACCGCTGCCTCGACCGCCACGAGCGGCGCGTTCTCCTCCCACTCGCTCGGAATGACGAGCACGTCGAGCTCGGAGAAGAACGCCTCCTTGTCGCCGCCGTCCAGGCGCCCGAGGAACCTGACCCGCGGATCTGCGCCTGCCCGTTCGCGCACGAGCCCTTCGAGCTCGCCGCTGCCGGCGACGAGGAGGGTCCACGCGTCCGGCGCCGCCGCGAAGGCGTCCAGGAGCGTGGCGACGCCCTTGATCCGGGAGAGCGTCCCGATGTAGCCGAGCGTGGGCCGGCCCGGGTCGCCGTCCCCGCGCGCCCGGAAGGCCGCGGGAGCCGTCCCCTGGCGGATCGTGACCGTGCGCCCGTCCGGGACGACGCCCGCCTCCACGTGCCGGCGCCGGACGTGATCCGACGGCGCGACGAGCAGGTCGAGCCGGGACGCCGCCGCCCGGGCTCGCACGGCGCGCTGCACCCGGCACGTCGCGCAACGGCCGCCGCAGAACTCCCCGTCGCGCGTCATCGTCACACGCGCGCAGAGCAGGCCGAGGTCGTGGGCCGTGTGGACGTGGCGGAGGCCGAGGCTGCGAATCGCGGTGAAGATCGCTGCGGAGAGCCCCTGGACGGCGTGCGTGTGCACGACGTCCGGCTCGAACGACGAGAGCGCGCGCCGCGTCGCCCGGTGGACGCCGGGCAGCCACTGGTCCCGCGCGTGCCAGACGGCCTTCCGCGCGAGATGTGCGTCACGCGCCAGCTCGGGGAGCCCCGGCAGCCGCACCGTCGACACGCCGTCGAGACCTACGTGCGCCCCGGTCAGGACCACGACTTCGTGCCGCCCCGAGAGGTCCCGGGCGAGGGCGGCCGCGTATGCCTCGGCGCCGCCGCGGCCCTCCGGCGGGAGGGTGTTCGTGACGAGGGCGACTCGCACGGCTAGCGCCGTCCGAACGAGACGACGAAGTCCCGGAGCTTCGAGGCGAAGGTCCGGAGCTCGAGTCGCACGAGCATCCGTCCGGCGCGCGTGGACTTCCCGCGCCAGTAGGACCAGAAGAGGGGCGAGAAGAACCGGGCGCCGTGTTCCCGGGTCATGCGCCGGCCCTGCCGCCAGAAGGCGTACTTGTGGACGTCCGATCGCTGTCCGCGGCTGACGCGGAACGCGGCCCACCAGTCGTCGACGTGGAGGACCGGGAACTCCTTGCTGATCCGGATCCAGAGGTCCCAGTCCTGGACGAGGGGGTAGCGGGTGTCGACCGGCCCGACCCGTTCCAGGGCCTCGCGGCGGAAGAACGCGGTCTGGTGGGGCACGTAGTTCCGCTCCTCGAGCAGCTCGCGAAACCCTGCCTGCTTGCTCCGCACGCGCTCGATCTCGACACTCTCCTCGTCGACGTGGAGGTAGTTGCAGTAGACGAGTGCGGCCTCGGGATGGCGCTTCAGCGCGCCGACCGCCTTCGTGATCGCGCCGGGAAGGTAGAAGTCGTCGGCGTTGATCCAGGCGAAGATCTCCCCCTGCGCGAGCGCGAAGCCGTGGTTGACCTTCTCCGTGATCCCGCCCGGCGCCGGCGCGACGACCTTGACCGAGGGGAACCGCGCCAGGATCTCCGGCGTCTCGTCGGTGGAGCCGGAGTCGAGGACGATGTGCTCGATTCGCGGGTAGTCCTGCTCCTGGACGCTGCGCAGCGTCTCCTCGATGAAGCGCCCGGTGTTGTACGACGGGGTCACGACCGAGACGAGCGGCGTTGGCGGTAGAGGCCTCACGGCGCCGTCTTTCGGACGCGCCGATCCTGATCCTGGAGCCGCACTTCGACGACGCGGCGCTGTCGTGCGCCGCGCTGCTCGACCGCGGCCGCGCCGTCGACGTCGTCACGGTCTTCGCCGGGGAGCCGGATCCACCGCGGCGGGGGGCGTGGGACGAGGTCTGCGGCTTTGCCGACTCGGCCGAAGCGCTCGCGACCCGGCGGCAGGAGCAGGCCGCCGCCTTCGCGGGCGCCGCGCACCGGGTCGGGTCGCTCCCGTTGCTCGAGCGCCAGTACCTGGACGGGGCCCGGCCCGATTCCGATCACGTCGCGATCGGCGCCGCGGTCACCGGCTGGGCCGCGCGGAATCCCGCTGGGCTGGTTGCGCTTCCGGCGGGCGCGGGCTGGAGCGCCCCCGGCGTCGTGCGGCGCGCGGCACGCCTCGTCGGCCGAGACCGCGTCCGCCCGCACGAGGCGCACGTCCTCGTGCGGGACGCCGCGCTCGCGGTCCTCAACGCGGACTGGACGCCGCTGCTCTACGAGGAGCTGCCGTACCTCTTCGGCGGAAGGGCCGACGGCGCGGCCCGCACGGCCGCCCGCGGCGCGGGCCGGCGCGCGGTCGCGGTCGTCGAGGAGGTCGATTCCGCCCGCAAGGCGGCACGAATCGCGTGCTACGCAAGCCAGGTTCCGGGCATCTCCCCAGCCGGCGCCGCCCTGGACGATCCGGCCGCGCTGCCTCCGGTCGAGAGGTACTGGCTTCTCGAGCCGTAGTGGCATCACGCGCAATCTAAACCGCCAGGACCCGGTGCTTGAGGCTGCCGCGGAGCCGTCCGAGCTCCCACCCGAGCATCCAGGCGAGCCGGCCGCGGCCGGCCCTCGTCACGAGACCGGGGGCCGCGCGGAAGAGCGCCGGCCAGTACTTGATCGCCCATGTCCAGCGCTTCGGCCGCTTCCCGCGCGAGCGGTACATCCGCTGGATCCGGGCGTTGTCCTCGGAGTACCAGTACGCCTGCCGGAAGATTCCGCCCAGGGTGTCCTTGAAGCGGTAGTGGTAGACCGCTCCCTCCACGGTCCCCAGCTCGATGCCGTCGAGCTGCAGCCGGAAGCAGTAGTCGTTGTCCTCGCACGAGCTCAGCGACTCGTCGAACCCGCCGATCGCCTCGTGCAGGTCGCGGCGAATGCCCATGCCTCCCGTGCCCGTGTGCGGGAGGTAGGGCGGATACCAGTTCTCGTGGTAGCCGGACGGCGTGGGCGGGTCGCGGCTGTCGCGCACCCAGTCCGCGTTGAGCCGGTCGTGATCTCGCGGCGTCGCGACGGCGCCGTACCGCCGGAGCCCGGAGGCGACGGCCCGGAGCCACCGGTCGCTCACCGCGTCGTCAGCGTCGCAGAACGCGATCAGCCGCCCGCGGGCGGCTTCCACGCCCCGGTTGCGGGCGTACGCGATCCCGTTCCGGGCCGGCGCGTCGACGACCCGGAGCGACGGGAGGCGGTCGGCGAAGGACCGCGCCACGGTCGCCGTGCCGTCCGTCGAGCCGTTGTCGACGACGACCACCTCCCAGGAGTCGTCGAAGCGCTGGCGCGCGAGGGATTCGAGGGTCTCGCCGAGCGTCGCCGCAGCGTCCTTCGCCGGGATGACGACGCTGAGCTCGACCTCGCGCCCGGGCTCCTCGGGGAGGAAGCGCGCCGGCGGCGCCTGTGCCGCGGTCTCGCCGGGCGCTTCCGTCGCGCGCAGCTCCGTGCGCACCTGGCGGATCCCGTCTCGGATCGTCCCGGGCAGGACGGCGAGCACCAGGACGTAGACGGCGAGTCCTCCCAGGGCGGCGAGCGCCCAGTGGACGGGAAGAGCGAGGGCGGTCGCCGCCATGGCAGCCGCCGCCAGCAGGATCACGGCGGCGTACGGAAGGCGCGGAACGAAGCCCTCTCGCCGCCGGAGCACCACGGTGGAGATGGCAATCGACACGACCTCTGAGACGACGGCGGTCACGGCAGCGGCCCGGAACCCGTACGGCGGCAGCAGCGCGACGTTGAGCGCGACGTTCAGCGTCAGCACCGACGCCGCGATCGCGACGAGCGCGCGGTCCTGCCCTGCGGCGATGAGCACCCGCCAGATCAGCGAGTTCACGAAGAACAGCACCGGGTACGGCGCCAGCAGCCGGAGCGCGTCCGCCCCGGCCGCGAATTCGCCGCCGGACGTCGCGATCACCAGCTCGTCCGCGAAGAGCAGGAAGACGAGGGTGACCGGGGCCGCGGCCGCGAGCAGCACGTCGAACGTCCGCTGAACGAGCGGCCGGAAGCCCGGGTTCTCGTTCGCGTAGTAGTGCGTCAACGCCGGGAACACCGACAGCGCGATCGCGGCCACGATCAGGTCGGAGAGCTCGATGAACTTGTACGCGGCGCCGTAGAAGCCGACCTCCTCGCCCGGCCGTACGAGCGCGAGGATCACGCCGTCGATCTTGAAGAACACTTGACCGAGCCCGATTGCGAGCCCGATCAGGATCGAGCCCTTGACGAGCTCCCGCCAGTAGGGCAGGTCCACGACTGGTCGCAGCGTCACGAGGCGGCCGACGACGGCGAGGTCGACGAGGAAGGTGACGACGACGCCGATCACCTGCGCCCAGACGACGCCGTCGAAGCCGAGGTCGGCCGCGAGCGCGCCGAGCGTCAGGGCCAGCGAGACCGACCGGCCGACGACGTTCGCCATCACGGCCCAGTGCATCCTCAGCTGCGCCTGGAGGACCGGCAGGACGGCGACGTTCATCAGCGTCGCCCAGGCGCCCACCGACCAGATCAGCACCGCGCGCTTCGTCTGTTCGTCGAAGGGGATGACGATGCCGACGAGCACCATCGCCGTCACGGCGGCGGCGGAGAGGGCGGCACGGAGCGGAACGGAGCGCCGCATGACGCGCTCGGTGTCGACGGGCCTCGCCGAGATGTCGCGGAGGACGGTCGTCGCCAGCCCGAGGTCCGAGAGGACGATCGGGATGAAGAGGAAGCTCGTCGCGGCCACGTACGCGCCGTACGCGTCGGGGCCGAGGCCGCGCGTCATCGCGACGAAGGTGAAGAACGAGATCGCGGCCGCGAGGGTGCTTCCGCCGATCTGGACGAGCGAGTTCGCCGCCAGCCGGACGGCCAGCCGCTCGCCGCCGACAGGCCCGTTGCCGCTCGTCACGCCGCCTCAGCGCTCAGTTGACGGTGACGCGGTACTCGCGGCGGGCGTTCTCGATCACCTCGGCGAGGATGCCGTCCAGGTCGACGGTCGGCGACCACCCGACGGCGGCGTTGATCTTGTCGATCGCCGGCATGCGCTGGAACATCTCTTCGACTCCGTGGCCGTAGACCTCCTCGTACGGCACGAAGACGATCGGCGACGAGCTTCCGGTCAGCCCCACGATCCGCTCGGCGAGCTCGAGGATCGTCACCGACTCGGTCGAGCCGACGTTGAAGATCTCGCCCCGCGCTGACTCCTCGGCCATCAGCGCCGCCAGCGCGCGAACCGTGTCGCGCACATGGCAGAAGCAGCGCGTCTGCGACCCGTCGCCGTGCACCTCCAGCGGCTCACCGGCGAGCGCCGCCTGCACGAACCGTGGGATCACGTTCCCGTATTGGCCGCTCTGCCGCGGGCCTACGGTGTTGAAGAGGCGGGCGATCACGCAATGGAGGCCCTCCTCCTCGGCGCGGGCGAGGGCCAGGAACTCGTCCATCGCCTTGGAGTCCGCGTACGCCCACCGCTTGGCGGTCGTCGGCCCGTAGATTCGTCGTGCGTCCTCCCGGAGGGGCAGGTCCTCGCCGGGATGGTCGCCGTAGACCTCCGAGCTCGAGGTGACGAGCACCGGCTTGCCGAAGCGGCCCGCGTACTCGAGCACGTTCTCGGTGCCGCGGACGTTCGTCAGGAGCGTGTGGCCGGGGCGCTCGACGATCAGTCGCACACCGACGGCCGCCGCGAGGTGGAAGATGAGGTCCGCCTTGTGCACGAGCTCGCTCACGACCGACGGAGAGAGGACCGACTCGACTGTGAGGTGGAAGTAAGGGTTTTGCCTCAGATGGAAGACATTGGCGTCCGATCCAGTCGAGAGATCGTCTAACGCGTAGACCTCCCAGCCGTCCTCCAGCAAAGACTCCGCCAGATGGGAACCGATGAAACCTGCGCCCCCCGTGACCAGTGCCGTGCCCATCCTGCGCCAGCGTAGTTGGTGCGGCCGTCGGCGGAGCCTCTTCAGAACCACTCGAAAGAGGGACGCGTATGCGTATCCAGCGGCCTTGCAGAGTCGTTACATCGCAGACAAGATGAGACGTAGCGACGAACGAGGACGTCGCACGGGGAAAAGGGAGGTAGGAATGTCAGGTCACCGGCGACTGGCGGCAGTCGCCGCAGCTTCACTCCTCGCACTCTGCGGTGCGGGCTCGGCGTTTGCGGCGACGCCACAGCAGATCTATCGCGACCTGACCGACAACGGAAAGCTCGACGGCAACTACACGCGTGCGGAGATCGAGCGCGCGTTCGACCTGCCACCGGCCGTCGGCACCGACGCACAGCGGCTTCCTCGGAGGCCGATTCGCGTCCCCGCGGCGAGCGAAGCCTCGCGCGTGCCGCGCGAGACGCCACGCGCCGACCGGCGCATCCCCTTCTCCGCTCTCGACGCCGCGCTGCTCGTGGCCGGGGGCGGTCCGCTGCTCCTCATCGGGGCAGGTCTGCGGCGACGGCTCCCTGAGCCGGGTAAGGCGCACGCGGTCGGCGGATGATCGACCCGACAGTCACGACTGCCCCGGCGCGGCCGCTGCCGACGCAACCCGCCGACGCGCTCTCCCGCCGCCGGCAACTCCTCTCGCGGGCCCACCCGGACGCCGTCTGGGCGCTCGCGCGGTTCTCGCTCGACGCCGGAATGCTCGTGGCGGCCGCGCTCGCATCGTCCCTCGGCTCGCAGGCGGCGAGCGTGGAGGCGGCGCCGGCGGGCTGGCTCGCGCTCTTCTCGGTACTCGTGATCGCCGCCCTCGCTGCGCGCGGGATGTACCGGCCGCGCCTGCGGGCGGACATCCTGGACGACCTCCGCGGAGTCGTCACGTCCACGTCGATCGCCGCCATGGCGGTCCTCACGCTGCGCGAGCTCCTGACCGAGCCGGCCGATCTCTCCGCCCAGAGCATCCGGCCCTGGGCCTTCGCGACGGTGTATCTCGCGGCCGGCCGGGTCGCGCTCCACTGGTCCCGGGCCCAGGCGCGCCGGCAGGGCGAGGCCCTCCGGCCGACGCTGATCGTCGGCGCCGGCCAGATCGGTCGCCTGATGGCGAAGCGGCTCCAGGCGCAGCCCGAGCTCGGCCTCAAGCCGATCGGGTTCCTCGACCGCGATCCGATGGCCGCGGCCGACGAAGAGGTTCGCCTGCCGGTGCTCGGCGCGAGCTGGGACCTCGAGCGCGTCGTGGCCGACCACGACGTCCAGCAGGTGATCGTCACCTTCTCGACCGCGCCCCACGAGGTGCTGCTTCGCCTCGTCCAGCGCTGCGAGGAGCTCGGCGTGCACGTCGCCTTCGTCCCGCGGCTGTTCGAGCGGATGACGCAGCGCCTCACCATCGACTACTTCGGCGGCGTCCCGCTCGTCGTGGCGCGCCGTCCGAACCCCAAGGGCTTCCAGTTCGGCGTCAAGTACGCGCTCGACCGCGCCCTCGCGGCGTTGCTGCTCGTGCTGGTCTCCCCGCTGCTGGTGGCGGCGGCGATCGCGGTCCGGATCTCGCTCGGCCGCCCGCTGTTCTTCAAGCAGCGCCGCATCGGCCGCGACGGCCGCGAGTTCGAGATGCTCAAGTTCCGGACGATGCGGAGCTCGCCCGAGCAGCGGGGCGAGGCCGACGCCGACTGGGCACGGGCGCAACTGGGGGTCGCCGAGGGGGCGAACGCGGGGGACGCGGTTCCGGTGCAGGCCGCCGACGGCCGGACGCGGGTCGGGCGGATCCTGCGCGCGAGCTCGATCGACGAGCTGCCGCAGCTCCTCAACGTGCTCGTCGGGCACATGTCGATCGTCGGCCCGCGGCCGGAGCGGAGCCACTATGTCCGCCTGTTCGAGGAGAGCGTCTACCGGTACGGCGACCGCCATCGCGTCAAGTCCGGGATCACCGGCTGGTCGCAGGTGAACGGCCTCCGTGGGAAGACCTCGCTGGCCGACCGGGTCGAGTGGGACAACTACTACATCGAGAACTGGTCGCTCTGGCTCGACTTCAAGATCCTGCTGCTCACGTTCGTCTCCGTTCTCCGCGCTTCCAGGCACGTCGAGTAGCACGGCCCGGCGGCCCTCGGCACGCCGTGCTAAACCGTACGAGCCTTCCGGCCGAAAGGGCTTTCAGGAAGATGCGGTTACGCAGTCGTAAAGACTTTACGCAGCGGTTCCCGCGGTCGACGTGGGCGCCGACCACTGAGCTACGATGGGCCGACCTTCGATCTGTGGCCGGCAGCTCCGGTCGTCTCGAGGAAGCGTCTTGGAAGGGGGAGTCGAAGGTTGTTTGAGCGTTTCACCGAACGGGCTCGCCAGGTCGTCGTCCTCGCGCAGGACGAGGCGCGGGCGCTGAAGCACAACTACATCGGCACGGAGCACATCCTGCTCGGCCTTCTCCGGGAGGAGGAGGGTCTCGCAGCACGCGTCCTCGAGTCTCTCGACATCACCGTCGAGGAGGTCCGCGCGCAGGTCGCCCGGATCGTCGGCCAGGGCGACGAGGTCACGACCGGCCAGATCCCGTTCACGCCGCGCGCCAAGAAGGTCCTCGAGCTTGCGCTGCGCGAGGCGCTCTCCCTCGGCCACAACTACATCGGCACCGAGCACATCCTGCTCGGCCTCGTCCGCGAGAACGAGGGCGTCGCGGCCCGCATCCTGCTCGACTTCGACGCCGACGCCGAGAAGATCCGCAACGAGATCATCCGGATGCTCTCCGGCCCGGGGCGCCGCCAGCAGGGCGGGGGCTCCGCCGGCGAGAAGGCGAAGAGCTCGAAGCTGCTCGACCAGTTCGGCCGCAACCTGACGAAGCTGGCGGCCGAGGGCAAGCTCGATCCCGTCGTCGGGCGCCAGACCGAGATCGAGCGCGTGATGCAGATCCTGTCGCGCCGCACGAAGAACAACCCGGTCCTGATCGGCGAGCCGGGCGTCGGCAAGACGGCCGTCGTCGAGGGCCTCGCCGCCCGCATCTCCGGGAACCAGGTCCCCGAGCTCCTGAAGGGCAAGCAGATCTACACGCTCGACCTCGCGGCGCTCGTCGCCGGGTCGAAGTACCGCGGTGAGTTCGAGGAGCGCCTGAAGAAGGTGATGAAGGAGATCACCCAGCGCGGCGACATCATCCTGTTCATCGACGAGCTCCACAACCTCGTCGGCGCCGGTGCCGCCGAGGGCGCGATCGACGCCGCCTCTATCCTCAAGCCCGCGCTCGCCCGCGGCGAGCTGCAGACGATCGGCGCGACGACGCTGGACGAGTACCGGAAGTACCTCGAGCGCGACGCCGCCCTCGAGCGCCGCTTCCAGCAGATCCGCGTGGACGAGCCGTCCGTGGACGACACCGTCGAGATCCTGCGCGGCCTCCGCGACCGCTACGAGGCGCATCACCGCTGCACCATCTCCGACGAGGCGCTCCGCGCGTCCGCGATCCTCGCCGACCGCTACATCCAGGACCGGCACCTCCCCGACAAGGCGATCGACCTCATCGACGAGGCGGCCTCGCGCATGCGCATCAAGACGATGAGCGCGCCGCCGCGGCATCGCGAGCTCGAGGAGGAGATCGAGAAGGTCCGCGCCGAGAAGGAAGCGTCGATCGAGGCGCAGGAGTTCGAGAAGGCCGCGTCCCTCCGCGACAAGGAGCGGAAGCTGACGCAGAAGAAGCGCGACCTCGAGGAGGACTGGCGCAACGAGGAGTCCGTCGAGAAGCCGCTGATCGGCGAGGACGAGATCGCCGACATCGTCTCGATGTGGACGGGCATCCCGGTCTTCAAGCTCACCGAGGCGGAGACGCAGAAGCTGATCCGCATGGAGGAGGAGCTCCACAAGCGCGTCATCGGCCAGGAGGAGGCGATCGTCGCCGTCTCCAAGTCGATTCGCCGCGCCCGCGCCGGGATCAAGGACCCGAAGCGCCCGACCGGCTCGTTCATCTTCCTCGGCCCCTCGGGCGTCGGGAAGACCGAGTTGGCGCGCACGCTCGCCGAGTTCCTGTTCGGCGACGAGGACGCGATGATCCAGGTCGACATGTCGGAGTACATGGAGAAGCACTCCGTGTCCCGGCTCGTCGGCTCGCCCCCCGGCTACATCGGCTACGACGAGGGCGGCCAGCTCACGGAGGCCGTGCGCCGCAAGCCGTACTCGGTCGTCCTGCTCGACGAGATCGAGAAGGCCCACCCGGACGTCTTCAACATCCTGCTCCAGATCCTGGAGGACGGGAAGCTGACCGACGCCCAGGGACGCAAGGTCGACTTCCGGAACACGATCGTGATCATGACGTCGAACATCGGCGCCGCCACGATCTCCAAGAACCAGACGCTCGGCTTCTCGCTCGGCGACGACACCGGCCTCTCCTACGAGGAGATGAAGGACCGGATCATGGGCGAGCTGAAGAAGGTGTTCCGGCCGGAGCTCCTGAACCGGATCGACGAGGTGATCGTCTTCCACAAGCTGGCGCGGGACGAGATCATGGCGATCGTCGACCTGCTCATGCACCGTCTCGAGCTGCAGATGGGCGAGCACGAGGCCGACATCCAGCTGACCGACGACGCCAAGGAGCTGCTGGTCGACAAGGGCTACGACCCGACGATGGGCGCCCGGCCGCTGCGCCGCGCGATCCAGCGGTTCATCGAGGACCCGCTGGCGGACTTCGTCCTCGGACGGACTGTCGAGCCCGGCTCGACGATCCTGGTCAGCCGGAGCTCGGAGAACGAGGACGAGGTCGACATCACCGTCATCCCCGGCGCTCCGCCGGCGGAGGCCGAGAAGGTCACCGTCCCGCCCGAGGAGCCGAAGGCCCAGGGCGACGACGTCACGACCGACGAGCCCTCCGAGAACTAGTCAGCTCTAGCGAGAGTCCGCTCTAGCGAGGTGCGCGCGCCCGAGCTCGTCGGGCGTGCGGCACCCGAGGAGTACCAGCGCCTGCAGCAGCTCGTCTCGCAGCAGCTCGAGCACGTGCTGCACGCCTTGCTGCCCGTCGACAGCCAGGCCCCAGACCACGGGCCGGCCGATCAGGACGGCCTTCGCCCCGAGCGCCAGGGCGATGGCGACCTCCGTGCCGCGCCGGATCCCGCCGTCCATCAGGACCTCGACCCGGTCGCCGACGGCCTCGACGACTTCGGGTAGCGCCTCGAGCGACGCGACCGACCGGTCGAGCTGACGGCCGCCGTGGTTCGAGACGACGACGGCGGCGCAGCCGTGGTCGGCGGCAAGGACGGCGTCCTCCGCGGTCAGGACGCCCTTGGCGAGCACCGGCATGCCTGCGTTCTCGTGGAGCCATTCGAGGTCCCGCCAGGTGAGGCGCGGATCGATCAGCTCCGCCGCCAGCGCCGGCGTGAGGGCGCCGAGCTCGCCGAGCAGCGATCCGTACGTTCGAATCCCGACTCCGGGAGTGAGGGCGAAGCCCGTCCGCAGGTCGCGCTCGCGCCGGCCGAGCACCGGGACGTCGAGCGTGAAGACGACGGCCGAGAAGCCGGTCTCGCGAGCCTGCTCCAGGAGCGAACGGGTGACGCCCCGGTCGGGGTGCCAGTAGAGCTGGAACCAGCGCGGGCCGTCCGGTGCTGCCTCGGCGATCTCGGCCGGGCTGGTGGTCGAGAAGGTCGAGACCACCTGGATCGTCCCGAGCATCGATGCTGCTCGCGCCACCGCCGCCTCGCCGTCGGGGTGCGCCATCCGCTGGTAGGCGACGGGCGCCGTCAGGATCGGAAGCTGCACCTCCTCGCCGAGGACGGTCGTGGCAGCGGAGACAGAGGTGACGTCGACCAGCATCCGCGGCCGGAGCCTCCAGCGGTCGAACGCCTCGCGGTTGTGCCGGACCGTGTGCTCGTCGCCCGCGCCGCCCGCGAAGTAGCCGAACGAGGCGTCGTCGAGCGCCTCCTCCGCCAGGCGCTCGTAGTCGGCGACGTTGATCGGCCTGCCCGTCCCTTCCACGGAGGGCAGCTTGGCACGAACGGCGGAGGTGACTCGATCTCTACGCTAGGCCGCCGTGCCGGCCCGGCTCGACAGAAGCCCGACGCTGCTCGCGCTCGGCGGCGCGGTGGCCATCGCGTTCTCGGCGATCCTCTACCGGCTCGCCGACGTCTCGCCTTCGACCGGGGCGTTCTTCCGCTGCGCCTATGCGGTCCCGCCGCTCCTCCTGCTTGCGTGGCTGGAGGATCGCCGCCTCGGGCCCCGCCCGTGGCGGATGCGGTCCTGGGCCTGGCTCGCCGGCGCGTTCCTCGCGCTCGACCTGATCGTCTGGCACCGCTCGATCGAGTACGTGGGCGCCGGGCTCGCCACGGTGCTCGGCAACACCCAGGTGCTGCTCGTCGGCGTCGCGGCCTGGCTGCTCTTCCGGGAGCGACCTTCGCGGGCGGCCATGGTGGCGATCCCGGTCGCGATGTTCGGCGTCGTGCTGATCTCCGGCGTGCTGGAGGAGGGCGCGTACGGCGAGGACCCGGAGCTCGGCGTCGTCTTCGGGCTCCTGACGGGCGTGGCGTACACGGGCTTCCTGCTGGCTCTCCGGCACGGTGCAAGCGACCTGCGTCGCGTGGCTGGCCCGCTCTCGGACGCGACCCTCGCCTGCGCGCTCTTCACGATCCCGCCCGGCCTCGCGCTCGGAGAGCTGGACTTCTCGCCGCCGCCCTCGGCCCATCTCTGGCTGCTCGTCCTGGCGCTTTCGTCGCAGGTGTTCGGGTGGCTGCTGATCACGACGTCGCTGCCGCGGATGCCCGCCGTCGTGACCTCGGTGCTGCTGACGCTGCAGCCGGTGTGCTCGGTCGTCTTCGCCGCGATCCTCCTGGGGGAGGATCCGTCGGCGCTCCAGCTCCTGGGCGTCGTGGCGATCCTCGCAGGGCTCCTGCTCGCCTCGGCGAGCCGTCGCGACGCGCCGCGCGCAGTAGGGCCCGCGGCCGAGCCGGCGCCGTCATCCGGCCGGTTCGCGCGTCGATCCGGCTGACGCCGCCGATCGACACGGATTCGTTCCGAAGACGGCACGGATCCGGCACGGAATCGGGCCGCCAGCGTCCGTCGCCGGACCTAGACTCGGGTCACCGTGGCTGCTCCGGCAATCAAGTACGCGTGTAGCGAGTGCGGTCAGTCGACCGGACGCTGGCTCGGCCGCTGCCCGGGCTGCGGCAGTTTCGGGACCCTCGCAGAGGAATCGGCACCGGCGACGTCCCGCGGGAAGGGCGCCGCTCCCCGCCCGGTGCTCCGGCTGGTCGACGTCGAGATCGAGGAGGCCGAGCGGATCCCGACAGGTGTGGCCGAGCTCGACCGCGTACTCGGCGGAGGGCTCGTGCCGGCCTCGCTCGTGCTCGTCGGGGGCGAGCCCGGCGTCGGGAAGTCGACGCTCCTGCTCATGGCGCTCGCGGCGATTTCACGCGACCGGCGCGCGCTACTCGTCACCGGCGAGGAGTCGACGGCCCAGGTGAAGCTGCGGGCGGCCCGGCTGGGCGGCGCCGAGCGCGTGGAGATCCTCGCCGAGACGGACCTGGACGCGATCTGCGCGACGCTGGAGCAGGAGCGGCCGGCCGTGGGCGTGATCGACTCCGTGCAGACGCTCTATTCGCCGGAGATCGCGTCGGCGCCCGGCTCGGTCTCCCAGGTGCGCGAGGCGTCGGCGCGGCTCCTCCGGGTCGGCAAGGAGGCCGGCGTCGCGCTCTTCCTCGTCGGCCACGTCACGAAGGACGGCGCGGTCGCGGGGCCGCGCGTCCTCGAGCACCTCGTGGACTGCGTGCTCCAGTTCGAGGGCGACCGGTACCACGCGCACCGGGTCCTCCGGGCGGCGAAGAACCGGTTCGGCTCGACGAACGAGCTCGGGATCTTCGAGATGACCGGGGCCGGGCTCGTCGGGGTTCCCGACCCCTCGCAGCTGTTCGGCGCCACACGGGAGGAGGAGGTCGGCTCGGCCGTTGCCTGCGCGCTCGAGGGGACGCGGCCGCTCCTGCTCGAGATCCAGGCGCTCGTCTCGCCGACCGACCTGGCCATGCCGCGGCGAGTCGGGACGGGCGTCGATCCGAAGCGTCTCGCGATGATCGTGGCCGTCCTGTCCCGCCACGCAGGGGTCGCGCTCGGCCAGGCGGACGTCTTCGTGAACGTCGCAGGCGGTGTCCGGATCGACGAGCCGGGCGCGGATCTCGGCATCGCGCTCGCGATCGCTTCCGCCGCGCGAGGCGCCCCCGTCCCGGCCGGCGTGGCGGCCTTCGGGGAGATCGGCCTGACCGGGCGGCTGCGGCCCGCATCGCAGGCGGAGCGGCGCCTCGAGGAGTGCGCGAAGCTCGGGCTCCGGACGGTCGTCGTCCCCGCGGGGACGAAGGGCCGCCGCGGAGTCGACGCCAAGGCCGTCGACTCGCTTCGCCGGGCGATCGGCGCCGGGCTGGCCGCGAAGGAGGCCGCCGCGGAACCTGCCCTCTAGCAGGGATTTTGCGGCCGACTCCGTAAAATCCCTGGAAAATCTGGCTTTTTCGGCCGCCTTTGGCTATACTAGACCCCGCTTGCCGGCGGATTCGTCACCCGCCGGCTGTTTGTCGTAATCGATGCGGAGTGGGGAGGTCGAGCTTGTACAAGGTCGGCGACAAGGTGGTGTATCCGCACCACGGGGCGGGCACCGTCGTCAAGAAGGAGAGTCGTGAGGTGCTCGGGGAGAAGCGCGAGTATCTGACGATCCAGATCCTTCACAACGACATGACCGTGAACGTGCCAGCCGAGAACGCGGAAGCGGTCGGCTTGCGGAAGGTCATCAACGAGGACACGGTCAAAGAAGTCGTCAAGGCGCTGACCGGCAACGGAACGACGATGCCGAAGAACTGGAACCGCCGCTTCAAGCACAACCGCGACAAGATGAAGACCGGCGACATCTTCGAGCTCGCCGAGGTCGTGCGGAACCTGTCCCTGCGCGACCGCGACAAGGGTCTCTCCACGGGCGAGAAGCAGATGTTCGTCAAGGCGAAGAAGATCCTCATCAGCGAGCTCATGTACGCCAAGGGCATGGACGAGGAGGAGACGGCCGAGTGGCTCGACGGCGTGCTCGTCTCCGACGACGGTGCCAAGAAGAAGTCGCGCGCCAAGGCCGGCGCGGCCGCGTAGAGCTCACTCGGGAGGGTTCGGCGAAACGCCCGCTGTGCCGTCAGGGCACGCTGCTCGCCCCGAGGCGGCGTCCTCAGTCGCGCCCGTATCTCATTCGATACGAACGCTCCCTGCGTCCTTGCCTCGGAACGACCATCGCACCCCGACGACGAGCGACGTTCCGCCAAACCCTCCTAGCGCCTAAGCTCGCGCCATGAGCGTCTGGGCCGTCATCGTCGCGGCGGGGCGCGGCGAGAGACTCGGCCTGGACCGGCCGAAGGCGTTCGCGAACCTCCGTGACCGGCCGCTGCTCGCCGAGAGCCTCGAGCGGCTCGAGGAGTCCGACTGGATCGACTCGATCGTCGTCGCGGCTCCCCCGGACTGGGAGGAGCCGGTCATCCTGCTCGCCGAGGAGCTGGGGTGCGGCAAGGTCGTGGAGGCAGTCACGGGGGGCGAGACGCGTGCCGCCTCGGTGCGGGCGGCTCTCGACAAGGTGCCGGAGGACGCCGCCGTGGTCCTCGTCCACGACGGCGCGCGTCCCCTGATCCCGGAGGACGTCGTCGAGCGGGTCCTGACCGCGCTCAACGAGGGCTGGGACGGGGCCGTCCCGGTCCTGCCGCTCCCGGACACGGTCAAGCGCCTCGAGGGCGATCAGGTCGTCGAGACCGTCGACCGCGCCGGGCTTGCGCTCGTCCAGACCCCGCAGGCGTTCGTTGCGACGGCGCTACGCGACGCCGTGGCCGCCGGCGGCGATGCAACCGACTGCTCCGCGCTCGTCGAGGCCCGCGGCGGACGGGTCAAGGCGGTGCCCGGCGATCCGCGACTGATCAAGGTCACGGAGCGCGCGGACCTCGACGCCGTCGAGCGCTTCCTCGCCCCCGCTTGATCGTCGACTACCACATGCACCTTCGGGCGCCCGACGAGTCGCTCGACCACACGGTCGAGGCCGTCGAGCGCTTCGTCGAGGTCGCTGCCGGGCGCGGAATCGACGAGATCGGCTTCAGCGAGCACGTCTACTACTTCACACAGACGCGTTCCCTCTGGACGGTGCCGTACCACATAGACCGGTGCCGGTACGACCTGGAGCCGTACGTCGAGGCGATCTTCGAGGCGAAGCGCAGCGGCATGCCCGTGAAGCTCGGCATCGAGGTCGACTACGTGCCGGGACGCGAGGAGGAGACCGCCGAGCTCCTGGCGCCGTACCCCTGGGACTTCGTGCTCGGCTCGATCCACTTCCTCGGCGAGGCCGGAATCGACGGGCGGCCGACCCTGATCGACGAGGTGGGAGTGGAGGAGGCCTGGCGCCGCTACTACAAGACGCTCGGCTCCGCGGCCTCCAGCGGGCTCTTCGACAGCCTGGCGCACCCCGACCTCGTCCGCATGCACGGTCCCGAGATTCCGTGGAACTGGGGCCAGGTCGCGGGCTCGCTCGACGGCGTGTGCCTCGAGGTCTCGAGCGCCGGCCTCCACAAGCCCCACGGCAAGCTCTATCCGAACCCGGAGTTGCTTCGGGAGGCGCGCTCACGCGGCACGGCCATCACCCTCGCTTCCGACGCGCACGTGCCGGCGAACGTCGGCCGCGACTTCGACCGGGCCGTCGTGCATGCCCGGGCAGCCGGCTACGAGACGGTCACCGTCTTCGACGCGCGCCGGCCTCGGCAGGAGCCGCTCGGATGAGAGTCGGCCTCGGCGTCGACGCGCACGGGTTCGACGCGAGCGTTCCGCTCGTCCTCGGCGGGGTCGAGTTCCCGGACGAACCGGGGCTCGCCGGACACTCCGACGGCGACGTCGTCACCCACGCGCTGATCGATGCGCTGCTGGGCGCGGCGAACCTCGGCGACATCGGCTTGCTGTTCCCCTCGGACGACGACGAGCTCACCGGCATCTCCTCGCTGCTGCTCCTGAGCCGGGCCCACCGCCGGGTGCGCGACGCCGGCTACGAGCTCGTCAACGCACACTGCGTCCTGATCGGCGAGCGCCCGCGGATCGCCGACCGCCGGGCGGAGATCGTCGTCAGGCTCGCGGAGACCCTCGGCGTCGAGCCGGACCGGATCGCGGTGTCGGGAACCACGACCGACCGCCTAGGCTTCACCGGCCGCGGCGAAGGGCTCGCCGCCGAGGCCGTCGCCCTACTGCGGAAGACGGACTAGACCCCCGCTGCGCTCGACCAGGCCGTCGCGGGCGAGCGACGCAACCGCCTCCGCGTCGAGCGCGCCGGTTTCCCCGGCGGCGACGAGCCGCAGCGTCTCCGCCCGGCGCTGCCGGAACGACCCCTCGAAGCGCGACTGCTTCCGCAGCGGCTCGTACCGGCGGCCGCGCGAAGGACAGTCCTCTGCCAGCGGGCAGATCCCGCAGCGAGGAATGCGCGCGAGGCAGACCTCCCGGCCGAGATCCATCAGCGCCTCGGCGGCGGCGGGGCCGAACCGGCCGCCCGTCCGCTCGATGACGCGAAGGACGTTCGTGTCGAGCGGCAGCACCTCCTCGCCGAGCGCGAACCGGCGAATCGCGTCGGCCGTGTAGCGGCCCACGCCCGGCAGCTCGGTCAGATCGGCGGGCCAGCCCCGCTCGGCGACGATCGTGGCCGCCCGGTGGAGGTTGACCGCCCGCCGGTTGTAGCCGAGCCCCTGCCAGGCGCGGATCACCTCGCCGAGCCCGGCGGCAGCGAGCGCCTCGACCGTCGGCCACCGCTGCATCCACTCCACGAACCGGGGCACCACCCGCGGCACCTGCGTCTGCTGCAGCATGACCTCCGAGACCAGCACTGCGTACGGATCGCGGCCCCGGCGCCAGGGGAGGTCTCGCGCGTTCCGCCTGAACCAGGCGAGCAGCAGGTCTTCCATCGAGGCGAGGTTACTTCTCGACCTGGAAGAACAGCAGTCCGTGATCCGAGAGGTCCCGGACCCACTCGAGCCGCTCGCCCGAGTCCGCGATCTTCGGCCAGCCGCGCACGGACACCTCGACGCCGTTGAACTTCTTGAAGCGGAGGTGGTCGCGGGCCACGACGAAGTCGAGGTTCGAAGGCGCGAGCTTGCCACCGCCCCAGCAGGTGTTGGGCTCGTCCTTGTCGAGGACCTTCATCTGCCGTCGCTTCGCGCCCTGGGTGAGCTTCTGCAGCTCCTGCGTCCCGACGATGTCGCGGTCCCGAACGTACCGGTACTGCATCCCCATGATGTTGAAATCGCCGAGGAAGATGTAGTTGGCGGGCTTCTCGTCCGCTGCCTTGTCGAGGACCTTCGCGAAATCCAGCGCCCGGTCGAGCATGTCGTCCCGGAGCCCCAGCCCCCGCGGGTCGGTGCCGCTCTTCGTGTGGAGGAAGAGCAACGGGTAGGTCTTTCCGCCGACCTTCAGCGTGAGGAGCGCTCCCGGCCGCAGCAGCGAGACGTCGGATCGAAACTCGGTCTTCTGCGTGAAGAAGGCGGTGAGGTTCGACCGGACGCCGAGGAGGATCTGCTGCACCTGGCTGCCCTCGGTGATGTGGAAGGTGTAGCCGGGCATCATCGAGGTCAATGCCTCGAAGACCCGCTTTCCCTCCACCTCGTACAGCGCGAACACGTCAGGTCTCTGCTCGCCGAGAAAGTCGACGACGTCCTGCACCCGTGAGGGGATCCCCTGGCTCTTGAAGTGCTCGACGTTCCAGGAGGCGACGGAGAACGCCTTCGCCACGCCGCCCTCTCAGGAACCCTCGGCGTCGAGGATGCCGAGGAACCGAGCGGCGGCCGCCGTGCGGGTGTTGACGCCGAGCTTCGCGTAGACGTTCTCGAGGTGCTTGCGCACCGTGCTGGGCGCGAGCCAGAGGAGCTCGGCGATCTGCGCGTTCGTCTTCCCGCGCGCGACCCACGCGAGCACCTCGAGCTCTCGCGCGGTGAGGTCCGCCTCGACCTGTCGCTCGCGAAGGTGGAGCGCGTGCTCCACCCGCTCGACGGTCAGTTCCCGGCCGTCCCGCCGGTGGAGGAGCGGTTCCGATCCCCGCTCGAGCCACCCGGCGATCTCGGACGGGAGCACCGCGCCGGTCTCCGCGCCGAAGTAGTCGGTGAGCAGGCGCCTGGCAGGCGGTGACGCAAACTCGACGTCTCCGGCGACGCTGAGGAGGACGACGCCGCTCGATTCGCTCTCATGCGCGTGCTCCAGTTCGGCGAGCGCCGCCCCGAGCAGCCGACGCGTCCTCGCCGCATGCCAGAGGCGGGCGAGATGCGGCTGCAGGAGGTCGAGGAGCAGCCGGTCGCGCTCGGTGAAGTCCCGGCCTCCGCTGCGATTGAACATCAACGTCTTCGTGTGCCACAGCGGCGAGGGAATCGCCACGCTCAGCTCGTGCTCGAACCCGTAGGGTCTCAACCAGATGTCGTAGACGCGCATGCCGCGAAGCTCTCGCCGCGACACGAAGTCCGACAGCTTCAGAGCGTCGAACCGTCCCCGCTGTTGCGCCAGGCAGACCGGATGCTCCTCGATCACGATGTCCCAGAAGGTGTCGGGATCGATCCCGGGGTCTTCCTCTTCGTCAGGCGCTCGCTCGACGTAGAAGAGGTTTCGGCGACGGACGCGATCGAGCTCGTTGTAGGCCACCGAGTCGGCGGCGATGAGGAGGCCCAGCTCGGCAAGCAGCTCCGGCGTGAAGGGCTGGTCGCCCCCGACGCCTTCCGCCTCGGCGACGAAGCGCAGCAGCCGCTCCGCGTCCTTGGTCGAGAGCGCCGGCACGGCTCCCAAAGATACGACGAATGTCGAATGGACTCCAGCCGGGAGACGGTCAAGCCTCTTGGGAAACCCAGGAGGAGGTTCGGAGAACATGTTCAGACAAGCGTTAGCTGCTGCACTTGCCGGCTTTGCGGCGCTCATCGCCCCGGCAGTGGCCGACGCAGACACGGTCACGCACTGGAACCAGAACGCGGCGAATGCGCTGTACGTCACGGCGGCTCAGCCGCCCAACGTGTCCGTCCTGCACATGGCGATGGTGCAGGGTGCCGTGTACGACGCCGTGAATGCGATCGACGGTGGCCACGAGGGTTATCTGCTCCGCTCACGCGTCGCGACGCCGACCGACTCGAAGGACGCGGCGGCCGCAAC
>DASVEW010000019.1:0-16436 GCA_036380355.1 Gaiellaceae bacterium
GGCGGGCCGCCGCTGCTCCGGGAAGCTGCGCCTGTTCAACGGCAAGAGCGGCGAGTCCTACGAGAACAAGATCACCGTCGGCTACATGTACATCCTGAAGCTGCTCCACCTCGTGGACGACAAGATCCACGCGCGGAGCACGGGCCCGTACTCCCTCGTCACCCAGCAGCCGCTGGGCGGCAAGGCGCAGTTCGGCGGCCAGCGCTTCGGCGAGATGGAGGTCTGGGCGCTCGAGGCCTACGGCGCCGCGTACACGCTCCAGGAGATGCTCACGATCAAGTCCGACGACACGGTCGGACGGGTCAAGGCCTACGAGGCGATCGTCAAGGGCGAGAACATCGCCGAGCCGTCGATCCCCGAGTCCTTCAAGGTGCTGCTGAAGGAGATGCAGTCGCTCGCGCTCGACGTGGACGTCCTCTCGGAGGAGGGCGCCGAGGTCGAGGTGCGCGAGGAGGAGGACGAGCTGCTCCGCGCCGCCGAGGAGCTCGGCATCGACCTGTCGCCTGGATCGCTCCGCGCCGCCGCGCGCGAGCCGACGGCCGAGGAGACGGAGGAAGGCCAGGAGCGCGTCGATCAGGACGGAGAGCTGGCACTCCCGGCCGACGAGACGCTCGTGGACGTCGCCGACCCGAACCTCGCCCCGGCGGAAGCCGCCGAGGAGGAGGCCGAGGAGCAGGCCGGGCCGCTTGCAGAAGAAGTCGAACTAGAGGAATAGAAGGAGCGCTTTGATCGACATCAACGAATTCGACGCCATCCGGATCGGGCTCGCCTCGAGCAAGCAGATCCGCGACTGGTCCTCGGGCGAGGTCACGAAGCCCGAGACGATCAACTACCGCACGCTCAAGCCGGAGCGCGACGGCCTCTTCTGCGAGCGCATCTTCGGTCCCACGAAGGACTGGGAGTGCTACTGCGGCAAGTACAAGCGCGTCCGCTACAAGGGCATCATCTGCGAGCGCTGCGGCGTCGAGGTCACGCGGCAGAAGGTCCGGCGCGAGCGCATGGGCCACATCGACCTGGCCGCGCCCGTCTCGCACATCTGGTTCTTCAAGGGCGTGCCGAGCCGGATCGGCTACCTGCTCGACATCGCTCCGCGCGAGCTCGAGAAGGTTCTCTACTTCGCCGCCTCCATCGTCACGACGGTGGACAACGAGGCGCGGCAGAAGGACCTGAACGACCTCGAGGACAAGGTCACGGCGGAGTACGAGCGGATCGACGTCGACCGCGAGGAGGCGCTTGCCGCCCTCGAGGACCGGTTGAAGCGGCGCCGCGAGTACTTCACGAAGGGCAGGGAGCGCAACTTCGACGAGGACGACGAGTTCTGGGTCCGCGGCCTGAACAACTGGGCCGAGGAGCAGGGCATCCCGACCCTCGAGGACTCTCGCGAGCTCGTCGGCGGCATGTTCGTCGACGTCGCGAACCAGATCACGACCGAGGACTCCAAGAAGATCCGCGAGCTCGTCCGGAGCTCGGCGATCCGCGACGACCGCCGGCTCTCGAACCGCGAGCTGGAGCAGGTCGCGACCTGCGCGATCCAGATCGAGGAGGCCCTCCGCAAGCTGTTCAAGGACGCCTCCAAGGCGACCGGCTCGAAGAAGGGCGCGATCACCAAGCACATCAAGCGGATCGAGGAGGCGCTGCTCACGGGCGGCGAGCTCGAGGGCGACGACGCGGAGCTCGTCTCCGGCGTCGACCAGAAGAACCTCGAGAAGGCGCGGGAGCTCGGCAACGGGCTGCTCCGCGAGCTGCTCGAGGCCCTGCCGGAGCTCTCCTCGCCCGACGAGATCCGCGAGAAGGCGAACGACCTCTGCCTCCGGACCGACGGCAAGATCCAGAAGGAAGACCTCGACGCCCTCGTTCAGTGGGCGCTGAAGGTGCGCGAGATGTACCTCGACATCGAGTCGCGGCGCCAGGACGCCCGTGACGCCGCCGAGGACTCCAAGCGTCGCCTCCAGGAGACGTGGGACACCTTCCGCGAGCTCGCGCCGAAGCAGATCGTCAACGACGAGCAGATCTTCCGCGAGCTCAAGGACCGCTTCGGCTCGCCCTACGGCTTCGGCCAGTACTTCACGGGCGGCATGGGTGCCGAGGCGATCCGGGACCTGCTCAAGGACCTCGACCTCGACGCCGAGGCCGCGTCCCTGCGCGAGACGATCAAGACGTCGAAGGGCCAGAAGCAGCAGCGCGCGATCAAGCGCCTGAAGGTCGTCAACGCCTTCATCAAGTCCGACAACCGGCCCGAGTGGATGATCCTCGAGGCGGTTCCGGTGATCCCGCCGGAGCTGCGCCCGATGGTCCAGCTCGACGGCGGCCGCTTCGCGACGAGCGACCTCAACGACCTCTACCGGCGCGTCATCAACCGGAACAACCGGCTGAAGCGCCTGCTCGACCTCGGAGCGCCCGAGATCATCGTCAACAACGAGAAGCGGATGCTCCAGGAGGCCGTCGACGCTCTCTTCGACAACGGCCGGCGCGGCCGCGCGGTCACCGGCCCGGGCAACCGGCCGCTGAAGTCGCTCTCCGACATGCTCAAGGGCAAGCAGGGCCGCTTCCGGCAGAACCTGCTCGGGAAGCGCGTCGACTACTCCGGCCGCTCGGTCATCGTCGCCGGGCCGTACCTCAAGCTGCACCAGTGCGGCCTGCCGAAGCTGATGGCGCTCGAGCTCTTCAAGCCGTTCATCATGAGCCGGCTCGTCGAGCGCAAGGCCGTCCAGAACATCAAGGCGGCGAAGAAGTACGTCGACTCGATGACGCCCGAGGTCTGGGACGTGCTCGAGGAGGTCATCGCCGAGCACCCGGTGCTCCTGAACCGCGCGCCGACGCTCCACCGCCTGGGCATCCAGGCGTTCGAGCCCGTGCTCGTCGAGGGCAAGGCGATCCAGGTCCACCCGCTCGTCTGCCATGCGTTCAACGCGGACTTCGACGGCGACCAGATGGCTGTCCACCTCCCGCTGTCGGCGGAGGCCCAGGCCGAGGCGCGGATCCTGATGCTCTCGTCGAACAACGTCCTCTCGCCCGCGAGCGGTCGCCCCCTGGCAACACCGACGCAGGACATGGTCCTCGGCGGCTACTTCCTGACCTTCTCCGAGCACGATCTCGCCGAGATGACGTCCCAGGAGCTTGCGAAGAAGCTCAAGGTGGAGGGCATCAGGCGCTACCAGTCGGAGGAGGAGGTCGAGTACGCCCTCGAGGCGGGCCAGATCAAGCTCCAGGACCCGATCGAGTACCGGGCCGAGGGCTCAGACGAGGTTCTCCTCACGACGGCCGGCCGCCTGATCTTCACGCTCGACGTCCGGCGCGCGCTCGCCGAGGCGCTCGAGGACGGCGAGGCCGAGCTGGCGGACTTCCCGTTCGTCAACCGGACGCTTTCGAAGAAGGAAATGGACGACTTCATCTCCGACCTCGCCGCGCGGTACGGCCCGCACCTGATCGCGGGCGTGCTCGACACGATCAAGTCGCTCGGCTTCAAGCACGCGACGCAGGCGGGCGTCACGGTGTCCAAGAACGACATCGTCATCCCGCCGGACAAGGATGAGATCCTCGCCTCGTACGAGGAGCGGGTCAGCCTGGTCGAGCAGCAGTACGAGCGCGGCCTCATCACCGAAGAGGAGCGCAAGGAGTCGATCATCGACATCTGGACGGAGGCGACGGACGCCGTCGCGGACGCCATGGAGGCGAACCTCCACAAGCTGAATCCGATCTACATGATGGCCAACTCCGGGGCCCGCGGATCGTTCAAGCAGATCCGCCAGCTCGCCGGTATGCGTGGCCTGATGGCGAATCCGAAGGGTGAGATCATCGAGCGCCCGATCCAGGCCAACTTCATGGAGGGCCTGTCGGTGCTCGAGTACTTCATCTCCACGCACGGAGCCCGCAAGGGCCTCGCCGACACGGCGCTGCGCACGGCCGACTCGGGCTACCTCACGCGCCGTCTCGTCGACGTCGCGCAGGACGTGATCATCCGCGAGGACAACTGCAAGACGAAGGAGTTCGTCGAGCTTCCGCTCTACAGCGAGGGGCAGCTGAACAAGGGCCTCCTCGGCCGGATGATCCTCGACGAGGTGCACAAGCCGCTGGCCTCCGGCAAGCCCGGCAAGACCGTGCTCGCCGAGAAGGGCGCGCTCGTCACGATGCCGCTGCTTCGGGACATCGCGGAGCAGCTCGGGGACGCCGCCGGCGAGGCGACTCTGCCGGTGCGCTCGGTGCTGAAGTGCCGGAGCGAGTTCGGCGTGTGCCGCCAGTGCTACGGGATCTCCATGGCGACCGGCGGCATGGCCGAGATCGGCGACGCGGTCGGCATCATCGCCGCGCAGTCGATCGGTGAGCCCGGCACGCAGCTGACGATGCGGACGTTCCACACCGGCGGTGTCGCCGGCGCGGACATCACGCACGGCCTTCCGCGCGTCGTCGAGATCTTCGAGGCGCGGAGCCCGAAGGGCGCGGCGAAGCTGGCCGAGGTCGGCGGCCGCGTCGAGATCGAGCAGACCGAGCGTGGCCCGAAGGTGCTGATCCACACGCCGGACGGCGAGGAGCCGACGGCGTACCAGCTCCCGCGGCGCACGCGGCTGCTCGTGGCCGACGGCCAGGAGATCGAGCCGGGCGATGCCCTCCACGAGGGCTCCCGAACGCCGGCCGACCTGCTGCGGCTGAAGGGCCCGACGGCGACGGAGCTCTACCTCGTCTCCGAGGTGCAGCGCGTCTACAAGTCACAGGGCGTCGAGATCCACGACAAGCACATCGAGCTGATCGTCCGCCAGATGCTGAAGAAGGTCCGGGTCGACACGCCGGGCGACACCGAGCTCCTGCCCGGCCAGCTCGTCGACAAGGTCGTCCTCGAGAAGGAGAACGCCCGCGTCAAGAAGGAGAAGCACGAGCAGGCGACCTGGGAGCCGCTGATCCTCGGCATCACGAAGGCCTCCCTGGCGACCGAGTCGTTCCTCTCGGCCGCGTCGTTCCAGGAGACCACCAAGGTGCTCACGGACGCCGCGATCGAGGGCAAGGTCGACCAGCTGCTCGGCCTGAAGGAGAACGTGATCATCGGGAAGCTGATCCCGGCCGCGACGGGCCTCAAGCAGTACCGCAGCGTCGAGATCAAGCCGGCGGAGAAGGTGCCGCTGTCGGCCTACCGCAGGCCCGAGTCCGAGGAGCAGCTGCTGGCTGCGCTGCAGGAGATCGGCGCCGACGGCGGCGACGGCGCGAGCCTCGCCGACCTCGGGCTCGACTTCGGCGGCGCGATCGAGCCGGACGGCGACCCGAGCCCGCACGAGTCCGGCGAGGCGACGGAGACGCCTGAGATCCGCTCGCCGCTCGACGAAGACCAGACCTAGCCGGCCCGCCGGCTCAGGTTCCACCGCGACGGGCGCCGAAAGGCGCCCGTCGCTTTCGGACGTGCCGGGCCATGTTCCGGGGTCTGACCCCAGGCGTGTCCCGGAGGGACACGCCGTGGCCGCGTCGCTGGCGCGGTTCAGCCCGGCGGCCTGTCCGCGAAGGACCCGGCGGATGGACATGTCCAGCGGACGTGTCCAGACCTGTCCCTCCCGAGCTAGAGCGCCGCTCGGCCGCCCGCTGCGCTGCCGCCGTTCGGGTCCACCGGCGGAGTGGCGGCGGCGACCACTTCGGCCTTGCCGCCCTCCTTCGCCTGGTAGAGCGCGTCGTCTGCCCGCTTGAAGAAGGTCGCGCCGTCGTCCTCCGGACGGAGGTCGGCCGCGCCCGCGGACAACCGCAGCTGGCCGACGTCGCCGATCGGGCGGGACGCAACGGCCTGCTGCATCCGCCGGGAGAGCTGCTCGGCGTCGGCAAGCGTCGACTCCGGGAGGATGATCCCGAACTCGTCGCCGCCGACCCGGCAGGCAATGTCCGCCGAGCGCACGACCGAGCGAACCCGCTCCGCGACCTCGGCCAGCACCGCATCGCCGGCCAGGTGGCCGATCCGGTCGTTGATCGCCTTGAAGTCGTCCAGGTCGAAGACCACCAACGCAAGCCTTCGCCCGTACCGATGTGCGCGCGCGACCTCGCGGCCGAGCGTCTCGTGGAAGAACCGGCGGTTGTGGAGGCCGGTCAGGGCGTCGAGGTCGGCGAGCTGCCGTGCCTCGCGGAAGCGCCGCGCGTTGTCGATCGCCGGCCCGGCCCGCTCGGCCAGGTCTTCGAGCGACTGGCGGTCTCCGTCGGCGAAGGCGTGGGCCGCCGAGCGGCTGAAGACCGACATGTAGCCCACGGGGCCGGTCTCGCCCGGGATCGGGACGGCGAGGCCGTGCCGGATGAGGTCGCCGTCGTCGATCTCGGCGCCGGCCGGATACTCGTAGGAGATCTTCATCGACCGCGCCTCGCGGCCGTCGGGCGGCCCGGCGACGGCCTGGCGCTCGGCCTCCTCCGACGAGAGCCCGACCGTCGCGATGATCGGCTTCTCGCCCGCCGGCCCGGGGAGGAGCACCAACGCGGCGTCGACCCCGCGGATCGCGCCGGCGGCCTCGAGCACGCGTGTCAGGACCTCGTCGAGGTCGATGGTGCCGCCGAGCTCGCCGAGGATCCGGCCCCGGCGCTCGTCGTCGTTCGTCCGGTCCACGGCCGAGTGCAGCTCTTTCATCATCCCGTCCATGCGGCTCGTGAGCTCCTCCATGACCTGCGCGAAGCGCCGGTCGGCCGCCCGCCGCTCGCGCAGCAGCACGATCAGGAACGCCACAGCGAGCACGGCGAGGACCCCTCCGAAGATGGCCCAGCCAAGGGCGTCGCTCACGGGAGCACGCCCGATCTCGTCCGTTTTCCTCTTCCCATCCCTCTCTCAGGCCGCCGCACCTGCCTGATCCCGGCCCAGGCTCACTGTAATTCCCTTTTTGCAATCACGCCATGGGTCCAAACGAGCAAACTCCCCGTCCGGTCAGGCCGGTTTTCGGCCATTTCAAGCGTTTGACGGCCTATCCCGGCTTCGCTACCATGCTCCGGCTCGGTTGGCAGGGCGGCATGCCCGGCCAACCTTTGTCCTGTCAGAAAGTCCTCGAAGGGAGTCAGTGCCCACCGTCAATCAGCTTGTGCGCAAGGGTCGGGTAAAGCCCAAGTCCAAGACCAAGACCCCTGCCCTCCGCGGCGCGCCGCAGAAGCGGGGCGTGTGCACACGCGTGTACACGACCACGCCCAAGAAGCCGAACTCGGCTCTGCGCAAGGTTGCCCGCGTGCGGCTGACGAACGGGATGGAGGTCACGACCTACATCCCCGGCGAGGGCCACAATCTCCAGGAGCACTCCGTCGTGCTGATTCGCGGCGGCCGCGTCAAGGACCTGCCGGGCATCCGGTACAAGGTCATCCGCGCGGCGCTGGACACCGCCGGCGTCTCCGACCGTAAGCAGGGCCGCTCCAAGTACGGCGCCAAGAAGGGGTCGTAATGCCGCGCCGTGCCGAGATCCAGGTCCGCGAGCTCTCGCCGGACCCCCTCTACAACTCGCGCCTGGTCAGCCAGCTGATCAACAAGGTGATGCTCGACGGCAAGAAGAGCACGGCCGAGAAGATCGTCTACGACGCCCTGGCCATCGCCTCCGAGCGGTCCGGCAAGCAGCCGGTCGAGGTCCTCGAGGCGGCCGTCAAGTCGGTCACGCCGGTCCTCGAGACCCGGTCACGCCGCGTGGGCGGCGCGAACTACCAGGTTCCCGTCGAGGTTCCGGCCCGCCGCGCCCGCACGCTCGCGCTGCGCTGGCTCGTGACGTTCTCGCGCGACCGGCGCGAGAAGGGCATGGCCGCGAAGCTCGCCGGCGAGCTCCTCGACGCGACCGAGCAGCAGGGCGGCGCCTTCAAGCGCAAGGACGACCTCTACCGGATGGCGCAGGCCAACAAGGCCTTCGCCCACTACAGGTGGTAAGCACGATGGCGACCCCTGCGACGAAGGCTCCCGCCACCCTAGAGAAGGTCCGGAACATCGGGATCATGGCCCACATCGACGCGGGCAAGACCACGACGACCGAGCGGATCCTCTACTACACCGGCCGCACGCACAAGATGGGCGAGGTCCACGAGGGCGCGGCGACGATGGACTGGATGGCGCAGGAGCAGGAGCGCGGCATCACGATCACGTCGGCCGCCACGACGGCGTTTTGGCGCGATTTCCGCATCAACATTATCGATACGCCCGGGCACGTGGACTTTACGGTCGAGGTGGAGCGCAGCCTGCGCGTGCTCGACGGCGCGATCGCGGTCTTCGACGGCGTCGCCGGCGTCGAGCCGCAGTCCGAGACGGTCTGGCGGCAGGCCGACCGCTATCAGGTTCCGCGCATCGCCTTCATCAACAAGATGGACCGGACGGGCGCGGACTTCTTCGCCGCCGTGCAGTCCATGGTCGACCGGCTCGGCGCCCGCGCGGTGCCCGTGCAGCTGCCGATCGGCCAGGAGGAGCATTTCCGCGGCGTCGTCGACCTCGTCGAGATGCGGGCGATCACCTGGCACGACGACCTCGGCACGAACATGGAGATCGGCGAGATCCCGGCCGAGCTCGCCGAGCAGGCCAGCGAGTACCACCACCAGCTGATCGACGCGGTCGCCGACCACGACGAGGAGCTCATGGAGAGCTACCTCGAGGACGAGTCGGCCGTGGCGCCGGAGATGCTGCGGCGCGCGCTCAGAGCCGCGACGCTCGACATCACTGTCACGCCGGTCCTGCTCGGCTCGGCGTTCAAGAACAAGGGCGTGCAGCCGCTCCTCGACGCCGTCATCGACTTCCTCCCGAGCCCCGTCGACGTCCCGCCCGTGCACGGCGTCGACCCGCGCACCGAGCACGAGCTCTCGCGCCGCCCGGCGACGGACGAGCCGTTCTCGGCGCTGGCTTTCAAGGTCATGTCCGACCCGTACGTGGGCAAGCTGACCTACATCCGGGTCTACTCCGGCCAGGTCAACTCGGGCGACCGCGTCGTCAACACGACGAACAGCAAGACCGAGCGGATCGGCCGCATCCTCCAGATGCACGCCAACCACCGCGAGGAGCGCCAGGAGATCGGCGCCGGCGAGATCGCCGCCATCGTCGGCCTCAAGCAGACGACGACGGGCGAGACGCTCGCCACCGACACCGCGCCGATCGTCCTCGAGTCGATGACCTTCCCGGACCCGGTGATCGCGGTCGCCGTCGAGCCGAGGACGAAGGGCGACCAGGACAAGCTCGCGACCGCGCTGCAGCGGCTGGCCGAGGAGGACCCGACCTTCCGCGTCCGGACGGACGAGGAGACGGGGCAGACGCTCATCTCGGGGATGGGCGAGCTGCACCTGGAGATCATCGTCGACCGCCTGACGCGCGAGTTCAACGTCGACGCGAACGTCGGCCGCCCGCAGGTCGCGTACCGCGAGACGGCCTCGAACCCCGTCCAGAAGGTCGAGGGCCGGTTCGTCCGCCAGACGGGCGGTCGCGGCCAGTTCGGCCACGCCGTCATCAACCTCGAGCCCGCGCAGCCGGGTGAGGGCTACGAGTTCCTCGACAAGATCGTCGGCGGCCGGATCCCGCGCGAGTACATTCCCGCGGTCGACCTCGGGATCCAGGAGGCGATGGAGTCCGGGATCCTGGCCGGCTATCCGGTCGTGGACATCCGGGTCGAGCTCGTGGACGGCTCGTACCACGACGTCGACTCGAGTGAGATGGCCTTCAAGGTCGCCGGGTCGATGGCCTTCAAGGAGGCGATGAAGCGGGCGAAGCCCAAGCTGCTCGAGCCGGTGATGGCCGTCGAGGTCGTCACGCCGGAGGAGTACCTCGGCGACGTCATGGGCGACCTGAACTCGCGGCGGGGCCGCATCGAGAATCTGGAGCCGAGAGGCAACGCGCAGGTCATCAGAGCGCGCGTCCCGCTTGCCGCCATGTTCGGCTACGCAACCGACCTGCGTTCGACGACGCAGGGCCGGGCCACATTCACCATGCAGTTCGAGCGTTACGAGGATGTCCCTCAGTCGCTCGCGAGCGAGCTCGTCGACTCGCAGACCACATAACGCTACGCGTCCTAGTTACTTACAAAGGCAGTCCAAGGAAGCACAGGAAAGGGAAGGGGAATGGCCAAGCAGAAGTTCGAGCGCACGAAGCCGCACGTCAACGTCGGCACGATCGGTCACATCGACCACGGCAAGACGACCCTGACGGCTGCGATCACCAAGGTTCTCGCCGAGCAGGGCTCGGGCGACACGCAGGAGCGGTCGTTCGACTCGATCGACAACGCTCCGGAGGAGCGCCAGCGCGGCATCACGATCAACACGTCGCACGTCGAGTACGAGACGGCGAACCGTCACTACGCGCACGTCGACTGCCCGGGTCACGCGGACTACATCAAGAACATGATCACGGGCGCCGCCCAGATGGACGGTGCGATCCTGGTCGTGTCGGCCGCCGACGGCCCGATGCCGCAGACGCGCGAGCACATCCTTCTGGCCCGCCAGGTCGAGGTGCCCTCGATCGTGGTCTTCCTGAACAAGGCCGACATGGTCGACGACCCCGAGCTGCTCGAGCTCGTCGAGATGGAGGTGCGCGAGCTGCTCTCCGCCTACGAGTTCCCGGGTGACGAGATCCCGGTGATCGCCGGCTCGGCGCTGAAGGCGCTCGAGGGCGACGAGGAGCACTCGAAGAAGATCCTCGAGCTCATGGAGGCCGTCGACTCGTACATCCCGGAGCCCGTCCGCGACACCGACAAGCCGTTCCTGATGCCGATCGAGGACGTGTTCACGATCACGGGCCGAGGCACCGTCGTCACGGGCCGGATCGAGCAGGGCCAGATCAACTCGGGCGAAGAGGTCGAGATCATCGGCATCCAGGAGGAGACGCAGAAGACGGTCGTCACCGGGCTCGAGATGTTCAACAAGACGCTCGACTTCGCCCAGGCCGGCGACAACGCGGGCGTCCTCCTGCGCGGAACGAAGCGCGAGGAGGTCGAGCGCGGCCAGGTCGTGGCGAAGCCGGGATCGATCACCCCGCACACGCACTTCAAGGCCGAGGTCTACGTCCTGTCGAAGGACGAGGGTGGCCGCCACACGCCGTTCTTCAACGGCTACCGGCCGCAGTTCTACTTCCGGACGACGGACGTGACCGGCTCGATCAAGCTCCCGGAGGGCCAGGAGATGGTCATGCCGGGCGACAACACGAACATGGAGATCGAGCTGATCCAGCCGATCGCGATGGACCAGGGTCTCCGGTTCGCAATCCGTGAGGGCGGCCGCACCGTGGGCGCGGGCGTCGTCACCGAGATCCAGAAGTAACTGGGAACGAGAGGGAGCGCCGGTGCCGCAGTCGAAGATCCGAATCCGCCTGAAGGGCTACGACCATCAGGCACTCGACCGCTCGGCGGCGTCGATCGTCGAGACGGCGACGCGCACCGGCGCGACCATCACCGGGCCCGTGCCGCTGCCGACGGAGAAGAACGTCTACACCGTGATCCGCAGCCCGTTCAAGGACAAGGACTCGCGGGAGCACTTCGAGATCCGGACGCACAAGCGGCTGATCGACATCCATAGCCCGACCCCGAAGACGGTCGACTCGCTCATGCGGCTCGACCTGCCAGCCGGGGTGGACATCGAGATCAAGCTCTGACGCTATGAAGGGGATCGTGGGGAGAAAGCTGGGAATGACGCAGGTCTTCGACGAGGAGACCGGTGCCGTCACGCCCGTGACCGTCATCCAGGCCGGGCCGTGCCCGGTCGTCTCCGTGCGGACACAGGAAGCCGACGGATACGACGCCGTGCAGCTCGCCTACGACGAGGTGTCCGAGCGCAAGCTCTCGAAGCCGAAGCTCGGGACGCTGAAGAAGGCCGGCGTGGCGCCGCACCGCAGGCTGGTCGAGATCCGCGGGCCGCACGTCCTCACCGAGGGCGAGACCGTCACGGTGGAGAGCTTCGAGCCGGGCGACAAGGTGAAGGTGTCCGGCCTCTCGATCGGAAAGGGCTTCGCCGGGACGATCAAGCGGCACAACTTCAGCCGCGGCCCGGTGTCCCACGGCTCGCACAACGTCCGCGCGCCCGGCTCCATCGGGGCGTCGGCCACACCGTCGCGCGTCTTCAAGGGCCAGAAGATGCCCGGCCGGCTCGGCGGCACGCGGGTCACGCAGGTCGGCCTACGCGTCCACTCCGTCGACCCCGAGGAGAACCTGATCCTCGTCAAGGGTGCCGTCCCGGGCCCGAAGAACGCGATCGTCGAGATCCGCGAGGAGGTGCGCGGTGGCTAGCCCGAAGGCGTCGACCGGGCGACGCCGCTCTGAGGCCTCGACGGCTTCGCCGGCGAGGCCGGTGGCTTCTGCCCCGCTTCTCGACGCGGCAGGCAAGAAGTCGAAGGACATCACGCTCGAGGCCGCGATCTTCGGCGCCGAGGTGAAGCCGCACCTCGTCCACGAGACGGTTCGCGCCGAGCTTGCGGGCGACCGCGCCGGCACGCGGGCCGTCAAGAGCCGTGGGCTCGTCGCCGGCGGCCGGGGGAAGCCCTGGCGCCAGAAGGGCACGGGCCGCGCACGCGCCGGCACCATTCGCGCTCCGCAGTGGACCGGCGGCGGCGCCGCGTTCCAGCCGCGAACGAGCTTCGGGCTGAAGGTCAACAAGAAGGCCCGCAAGGCCGCGTTTCGCGCCGCCCTTTCCGCGCATGCCAAGGAGGGCACGCTCGCCTTCGTGGACGGGTCCGCTTTCGGCGAGCCGTCGACCAAGCAAGCAGTTGCGCTGCTCGAGGCCTGGGGTCAGCGTGCCCCGGTCCTCGTCGTTGCGACCGACGAGGAAGAGGCGCTCATCAAATCCTTCCGGAACCTCGAGCGAGTGCTGGTGATCACGCCGGGCGACGTCGAGGTCGCCGCGCTCGTCTGGGCGCGCTCCCTGCTCGTCAGCGAGGCCGCGCGCGAGCAGGTGGAGAGGAGGGCGGCCGCGTGAGCCTCCATCCGAACGAGGTCCTGCTCGCACCGGTCGTCTCGGAGAAGAGCTACAGCCTGATCGAGGACCGGAAGTACTCCTTCAGGGTCCATCCGGACGCGCACAAGACGCAGATCCGGCAGGCGGTCGAGGAGCTCTTCGACGTCAAGGTCGCGAACGTCAACGTCATCCACGTCCGGCCGAAGCCGAAGCGCCGCGGGCTCGTCCGCGGCCGCAAGCCCGGCTGGAAGAAGGCGATCGTCCAGCTGCGCGAGGGCGAGTCGATCGAGATCTTCGAAGGAGCCCAGGTCTAAGTGCGCCTCCCGGCAACATTCACCGGCGCCTGGCCCGCTATCACGCGGCGCCATGCGGCGTCCTCAGTCGCGCCCGGGCTTCTCAGCCCGAACGCTCCCCGCGTCCTTGCCTGGCTTGGTGCTCGCGATCCAGGCATCCGGCAATGTCACCGGGAGGCGCACTAATGGCCCGCAAGTTCAAGCCGACGAGCCCCGGCCGCCGCTTCATGACGGTCTCCGAGTTCTCCGAGGTCACGAAGGAGGAGCCGGAGAAGAGCCTCGTCGAGCCGGTGAAGAAGACGGGTGGCCGCAACAACAGGGGCCGCATCACGACACGGCACCGCGGAGGCGGGCACAAGCGCCGCTACCGCGTGATCGACTTCAAGCGGACGAAGGACGGCGTGCCCGCCAAGGTTGCGGCGATCGAGTACGACCCGAACCGGTCGGCCAACATCGCCCTGCTCCACTATGCGGACGGCGCGAAGTCCTACATCCTCGCCCCGGCCCGGCTGAAGGTCGGCTCGACGGTCGAGTCCGGGCCCCAGGCCGACATCAAGCCCGGGAACGCCCTCCCACTGCAGAACATCCCGACCGGCACGCTCGTCCACAACGTCGAGCTCAAGCCGGGCCAGGGCGGCAAGCTCGCCCGCGGTGCGGGCACGGGGATCCAGCTCGTCGGAAAGGACGAGGGGCACGGCATTCTGCGGCTACCATCGGGAGAGCTTCGGCGAGTGTCGCTTGCCGCGCGGGCGACGGTGGGGCAGGTCGGCAACGTCGACCACGAGAACATCACCGGCGGCAAGGCAGGACGCAGCCGGTGGCGTGGCAAGCGCCCCACGGTGCGCGGTTCGGCCATGAACCCGGTCGACCACCCGCACGGCGGCGGCGAGGGCAAGTCGAAGGGCGGCCGCCACCCGGTGACGCCATGGGGCGTGCCCACGCTGGGCAAGCGCACCCGCTCGAAGCACAAGGAATCTGACGCACTGATCATCCGGCAGCGCCGGAGAGGCAAGGAGAAGCGCTAGGTGAGTAGATCGTCCCGCAAGGGCCCGTACGTCGAGGAGCGGCTGATGAGCCGCATCGAGCAGATGAACAACTCGGGATCGAAGAACATGATCCGGACCTGGTCGCGCGCCTCGACGATCTTCCCCGAGATGGTCGGGCACACGATCGCGGTCCACGACGGCCGCAAGCACGTGCCGGTGTTCATCTCGGAGCAGATGGTCGGCCACAAGCTCGGCGAGTTCGCCCCGACGCGGACCTTCCGCGGCCACTCCGGCGACCGGAAGACGGAGATCAAGAGGTAGTTGATGGCACGCCCGAGGACAGAGACCGTCGAGGAGCGCCCCGAAGTGAAGGCGTCCGCGCAGTACCTGCGCGTCACACCCCGCAAGGCGCGCCTCGTCGTGGACCACATCCGGGGCCGGTCGGTTCCGGAGGCTCGCACCGTGCTGGCGTTCACGCCGCGCGCGGCTGCCCGCGAGGTCGAGAAGATCCTCGCGTCCGCCGTCGCCAATGCGGAGGCGAACCACGGCCTCCTCGGAGACGACCTGATCGTGTCGGCCGCCTATGTCGACGAGGGCCCGATGATCAAGCGCTGGCGCGCCCGAGCGAGAGGCCGCGTGGCGCGGATCGAGAAGCGCACGTGCCACGTCACGATCCGGCTCACGCCGGCCGAGACCGACGGCGCCGAGCGCCGCCCGCGCCGCGCGCAGGCCGCTGCAGCCGCTGCTCCCGTCGAGGCGCCCGAGGCGCCGGCCGCCGAGGAGACCGAGACGGAGGAGAAGCCGAAGCGGGCGCGCAAGCCGGCGGCCCGCAAGCCGGCCGCCTCCAGAGCGAAGCCCAAGGCCGAGGAGACGGCAGAGAAGCCCAAGCCGAAGCGCGCACCGCGCAAGAAGGAAGAGAGCGAGGAGAGCTAATGGGTCAGAAGATCCATCCCGGCGGGATGCGCGTCGGCGTCATCCACGACTGGAAGTCCAACTGGTACACGGGCGACAAGGACTTCGCGGACGCCCTTCAGGAGGACATCAAGATCCGCGGGCACATCCTCGGCAAGCTTTCGCATGCCGGTCTGTCCGACATCCTGATCCGCAAGGACAAGCAGCGGATCACGGTCGACATCTACACGGCGCGGCCCGGGATCGTGATCGGGAAGTCGGGCGCCGAGGTCGACGCTCTGCGTCGCGACCTCCACGCGCTGACGCAGAAGAACGTCCACATCAACATCAACGAGATCAAGCGGCCCGAGCTCGACGCGAAGCTCGTCGCCCAGTCGATCGCCGAGCAGCTCGAGAACCGCGTCAGCTTCCGGCGCGCGATGAAGCGCTCGCTTGCGTCCGCGATCCGGTCGGGTGCCCAGGGCGTGAAGGTCCAGTGCGGCGGCCGGCTCGGCGGCGGCGAGATGAGCCGCTCCGAGAGCTACTCGGAGGGCCGCGTCCCGCTGCACACGATCCGCGCCGACATCGACTACGGCTTCGCCGAGGCGAAGACGACGACCGGGCGGATCGGCGTCAAGGTCTGGATCAACAAGGGCGAGATCATGCCCGAGGGCTTCGAGACCGTCGACGGCCGGCGTGACGCCAGGCTGGGCGAGCAGGACACTGCCCGCCGCCGCGGCGGCAAGACCGAGGGCCTTTCGGCCTCCCGCGAGGGCGGCCGGAGGGGCAGCGGAGACCGCGAGGGGCTCGGCCCGGTCCGCGACCGCAGGCCGCGGCGTGGGCGCCGGGGCGGCGCACCGGCCCGCGGCTCCCGCCAGGACAACGTGGAGAAGCCGCGCACCGACGACCAGGCGCAGACGGCCGAGGGCCGCGAGCTCCCTGAGGTCCAGCCCGAAGCCCCGACGACGCCGGAGGCAGTGGCCGAGGCGCCCGAGTCGACCACGCCGAAGGCGCAGCAGGAAGACCCGACCAAGCTCGACCAGTCCGGCGACGAGTCTGCGGAGAAGACCAACTGATGCTGCTCCCGAAGAAGACCAAGTTCCGCAAGGTCCAGCGCGGCCGCCGCCGGGGATTGGCCAAGGGCCAGACCACGGTCCAGTACGGTGACTACGGGATCAAGGCGCTCGAGGACGGCTGGATCACCAACCGTCAGATCGAGGCGGCCCGGATCGCGATGACGCGCAAGATCAAGCGCGGCGGCAAGGTCTGGATCAACGTCTTCCCGGACAAGCCGGTGACGCAGAAGCCGGCCGAGACGAGGATGGGCTCCGGCAAGGGGTCGCCCGAGCACTGGGTCTGTGTCGTCAAGCCCGGCCGCGTGATGTTCGAGCTCGCCGGCGTCCCGGAGCCGCTCGCGAAGGAAGCACTGCGCCTCGCCGGC
>DASVEW010000020.1:0-15779 GCA_036380355.1 Gaiellaceae bacterium
AGGTGGCCGACGTACGTCGGCGAGCCGCGCTGGTCGTCCACGACCGAGACCTCCTCGCGCTCGGCGCCGAGTCGCAGCATCGTCCGCACGAAGTTGTGGCCGGTCCACCCGAACAGCCACGACGAGCGCACGATCCAGCCGGCGCGAACCTCCCGCTCGCCCTCGAGTTTCGTGCGCGCGTAGGCCCCGAGCGGATTCGGCTCGTCGCCCTCGACGTACGGCTCGCCCTTCGCCCCGTCGAACACGTAGTCGGTCGAGAAGTAGACGACCGGAGCTCCCAGCGCGACCACGTTGCGCGTCCCCTCGACGTTCGCGCGGCGCGCCCCCTCGGGATCGGACTCCGCGTCGTCCACCCTCGTCCAGGCCGCCGCGTGCAGGACGAGCTCAGGCCGCTCGGCGAACGGAAACGGCTCGGCGACGTCCCACTCGGCCCGGGTGACCGCACGCGCCTCCGGAAACGCCTCCGCCAGCGCCGTGCCGAGCTGGCCCCCGGCGCCGGTGATCAGGATCACGGTTTGTTCGCGCCGTTCGACCGGACGAAGTCGTTGACCGCGTAGTACGCGTCGATGGACTCGCCGGCGTCGCCCCAGAAGCCCTCGAGGATGTCGTACTCCATCGTCCCGCGGTCGATGAACCAGTTGTTCACGTCCGTGATCTCGAGCTCGCCCCGCCCGGACGGCTCGAGCTCGGGAATGATCTCGAAGACCGCCGGCTCGTAGAAGTAGATCCCGGTGACCGCGAACGAGCTCGGCGGGTTCTCCGGCTTCTCGACGATCCGGACGACCCGCTCTCCGTCGAGCTCCGGGACGCCGAGATGGCGGAGATGCTCGGGATCCTCTTCGCGCGCGAGGAGGATGCGCGCGCCCACGCCCTGCGCGATGAAGTTGTCCACCGCGTGCTTGATCGACCGCTCGACGACGTTGTCGGCCAGCATCACGACGATCGGGTCCCCGCCCGCGAAACGCTCTGCGAGCCCCAGCGCCTCCGCGATCCCGCCGGCACGCTCCTGGTACGCGTACGAGAGCCGGTCGATCCCCCACTCGTGGCCGTTGCCGAGCAGGCGGAGGAACTCGCCCGCGTGCGTGCCCCCGGTCACGACCATCAGCTCGCGCACGTCGGCCGAGACGAGCGCCTCGATGGCGTACGTGACCATGGGGCGGTCGTAGATCGGCAGCAGGTGCTTGTTCGTGATCCGCGTGAGCGGATGGAGCCGGGTCCCGCTGCCGCCGGCGAGGATGACGCCTTTCATCGGTCGCCGATGGTACGGGTTAGGCTGGTCACGATGAGCGACAACGAGCGCGACCACATCGTCGACGCCGAGGAGCCGATCCCCGTCCTGGAGGGCGAGGACGAGATCCCGCGCCAGCCCGCGCCGCCGCTCGATCCCTATACGCCCGAGCCGGGACCAGGCCCGGGCGAGCGGCGGGCCTTCAGCCTCATGCGCTGGGCCTGGGTCCCGCTGCTCGTCGGAGCGCTTCTGATCGTCATCGCACTCGTTCGCTAGCGCTACTTGGCGGCAGGCCGGAGCGCGGGCGCGGGCACTGCTCCCTCGAGCGGCGACGGCTTCACGCGGAAGATCCTCGCCGCGCCCTCCGGCAGCCACCAGTTCCAGCGGCCGAAGAGCTTCATCGCGCTCGGCACGAGCAAGGCCCGGATGATCGTCACGTCGATGAGGATCGCCGCGGCCAGGCCGAGGCCGAACTGCTGGAGCCCGACGATCGAGCCGGCGACGAAGCCCATGAAGGCGGCGACCATGATCAGGCCGGCGGCGGTGACGAGCCGGCCGGTCTTGGCCAGCCCGCGACGAACGGCCTCCTCATTGTCCCTCGTCGCGTCCCACTCCTCGCGCATCCGTGAGACGAGGAAGACCTCGTAGTCCATCGAGAGCCCGAAGAGCATGGCGAAGAGGAACACGGGGATCCAGCCCTCGATCTGGTCGAACTGCGTGAGGCCGAACGGCTCGCCCCACCCGAACTTGAAGGCGAGCACGAGGATCCCGTACGCCGCGCCGATCGAGAGCAGGTTCAGGATGATCGCCTTCAGCGGCAGGATCAGCGACCGGAAGGCCCGCACGAGCAGGATGTAGGTCAGGAGCAGCACGGCCACCACGAGCCAGGGGAAGGCGCCGTACGTGATGTCGAGGAAGTCGACGCCGAAGGGCGGCCCGCCGCCGGCCAGCACCTCGACGCTGCCGGGGAAGGCGGCGGCCGGGATGATCACGTCGCGCAGCCGGTCGACGAACTCCTGCGAGTCCGGCACGCCGTACTCGTGCTTGCCGATCGCCTGAACGTGGATGTAGCGGCCGCTCTCGTCGACGGTCTGCGGCCCCGCAGCGATGACGTCGGCGACCTCGGAGTCTCCGCGCAGCAGGCTCGCGAGCCGCTCGACGCCCGCCTGCACCTCGGGATCGGTCGCGCCGCCGGCGCGCCGCGTGTCCACGACGACGTCGGTCGGGGAAAGCGCGCCCTCGCCGACCGCGGCGCTCAGCGTGTCGAGGCCCTGCACCGCCTCGAGATCCTGTGGGATCCCCTCGTTCGAGCCCGGCCCGAGCTGAAGCGACAGGACCGGCGCGGCGAGCAGGAGCAGGACCGCCGTCGCCCCGGCCGCGAAGACCGCCGGGCGCTTCATGATCGTCGTCGCGAGCCGCGCCCAGAAGCCGCTCTCGGAGTCCTCGCGCCGCTCGATGATCCGCTTCGGGATCAGCCGCACGCGGTCCATTCGATCCTCGAGCCAGTACATGAGCACCGGCAGGAGCGTCAGGGCCGCGGCGACCGAGACGAGCGGGATGAGCAGGCCTGCGAGCCCGAAGCCGCGCATGAAGGGCAGCGGCATGAAGAGCATCAGCGCGAGGCCGATGGCGACCGCCGTGCCGCTGAAGACGACCGCGCGACCGGCCGTGTTCATCGTCGCGGCGACGGCGTCCTCCCTCGAGATGCCCGTCCTCCGCTCCTCGCGGTAGCGATGCACCATCAGGAGGGAGTAGTCGATCGCGATCCCGAGCCCGATCAAGGTGACCATGTTGGTCAGGTAGGTCGAGAGCTCCATGAAGTTCGCGAAGACCCAGACGAAGGCGAGCGTCGTCGGGATCGCGACGGCGGCCAGCATGAACGGCAGCAGGAACGAGAGGGTCCCGAAGACGAAGACGAGGATGACGAGTGCGATCGGCACCGCGATCAGGACCTCGCCCACGAACAGGTCGCGGTTCTGGACAGGCTCGAGGTCGTGCTCGATCGCGGACTGCCCGGTCAGGTAGAGCGTGGCGCCGGGGACGTCACCCGCGGCCTCGCGCATCGCGCCCGTGTAGCCCTTGGCGTCGGCCGGCTGGAGCTCGGAGACGATCGTCGCGGAGACGACGTCGCCGGCCACCGGCCGGACATCCTCGACCTTGCCCGTCTCGAGGGCGCCGGCGGCGCGCTCCGCCGCGGCGCGGGTCGGCGCCACGAGCGACTGCGCCGAGCCGGGCTCGCCCTTGACCACGATCGAGAAGGAGCCGGCCGGCGCCTGGCCGAAGTGGTCCTTGAGGATGTCGCCCGCCTTCTCGCTTTCAGCGCCGGGAAGGACGAAACGGTTCGTCAACAGGTCGTTCAGCCCCGAAGAGGCGACCGCCGACCCGGCGACGACGACGAGCCACGTCGCGAGGACGAACCAGCGAAATCGAATCATGGTGCGCGCGAACCGCTCCATCAGGGCGGCCTCCTTTCCGTCAGGACGTTAGTAGCCACTAAGCTAGTGGCCGCTAAGTTAGGGCAGGTCATACCCCCTGTCAAGGCTACGATTGGAAATCGCACATGCCCCGTAGGCGAGACCTGAGAGAAGAGATCGACGAGCTGTTCGCGGACCTGTGGCAGGTCTCGCGACTCGGCGGGCTGCGCCGCGGCTTCCGGCCGCAGCTCGACTGCTTCCGCACCGAGGACCCGGCGACGTTCACGGTCATCGTCGACATCGCGGGCGTCGATCCGGAGAGCGTCAACGTCACGACGGCGGAGCAGGCGCTCGTCATCTCGGGCGAGCGGAGCCGCGCAGACTGCGAGGGCCGCACGTACCAGCAGATGGAGATCGAGTACGGCCCGTTCCAGCGGGTGATCCAGCTCCCCGACGACGTCGACCCCGCCCACGCCGAGGCCACGTACGACAAGGGGCTGCTACGGATCGTGATCCCGATTGCGAAGCCCGCCCCCCGGGTACGTCCCGTCCCGATCCAGGTCAGGAGGGACGCGTGACGGACATCGAGTTCGAGCCCACCGAGGCCGCGACGCGCGACGAGATCGAGCTGCCGTCCACACTGCCGATCCTGCCGTTGAAGGAGACGGTGGTCTTCCCCGACTCGGCGACGCCGCTCGCAATCGGCCAGGAGCGCTCGATCAAGCTGATCGACGACGTCGTCGCCAGGGACCGTCTCCTGGCCCTGGTAACCGTGAAGAACCCCGACGTCGAGCAGCCCGGCTGGGACGACCTCTACGACGTCGGCACGGCCGCGATCGTCCACAAGCTGATCAAGGTCCCAGATGGGACGCTTCGCATCCTCGTCCAGGGCGTCGAGCGGATCAGGCTCCACGACCGGGTCCAGGACGACCCCTACCTCGTCGGCAGCCTCGAGGCGGTGCCCGACATCGTCGAGGAGACCCCCGAGCTCGAGGCGCTGACCCGGAACGTCCAGATGCTCTACGGGCGGATCGTGGGCCTCGTCCCGTACCTGCCGGCCGAGCTGGAGCTCGCCGCGGCCAATGTGGACGACCCGAGCGCGCTGTCCTACCTCGTCGCCTCCACGCTGCGCCTGAAGACCGAGGAGAAGCAGCAGCTGCTGGAGCAGCCCAACGTCGAGGAGCGCCTGCGCGAGCTCTCACGGACCCTGAACCGCGAGCTCGAGGTATTCGAGCTCGGCACGAAGATCCAGTCCCAGGTCCAGTCCGAGATGGAGAAGGGCCAGCGCGAGTTCTTCCTGCGCCAGCAACTGAAGGCCATCCAGGAGGAGCTCGGCGAGGGCGATCCCGAGCAGGCGGAGATCCGCGAGCTGCGTGAGCGGATCGAGGCCGCCGGTCTTCCGGAGGACGTTCGGAAGGCCGTCGACCGCGAGCTCGCGCGGCTGGAGCGGCTGCCCTCCGCGGCGGCCGAGCACGGCGTCATCCGGACATACATCGACTGGATCCTCTCCCTGCCCTGGGCGCAGACGACCGAGGACAACCTCGACCTCGAGCACGCCCGTGAGGTGCTGGACGAGGACCACTACGACCTTGAGAAGGTCAAGGACCGGATCATCGAGTACCTCGCGGTCGCGAAGCTGCGCGGCGACGTCTCGGGGTCGATCCTCTGCTTCGTCGGTCCGCCCGGCGTCGGCAAGACCTCGCTCGGCCAGTCGATCGGCCGCGCCCTCGAGCGCAAGTTCACGCGGATCTCGGTCGGCGGCGTGCGCGACGAGTCCGAGATCCGCGGGCACCGGCGCACGTACATCGGCGCCATGCCGGGCACGATCATCCGCGCGCTCCGCGACGCCGAGTCGAAGAACCCCGTCTTCCTGATCGACGAGATCGACAAGATGGGGTCGGACTTCCGCGGCGACCCCGCGAGCGCGATGCTCGAGGTGCTCGACCCCGAGCAGCACTCGGGCTTCCGGGACCACTACCTCGATCTGCCGTTCGACCTCTCGAAGGTGCTCTTCATCTGCACGGCGAACCAGGTCGAGACCATCCCGGCGCCGCTCCTCGACCGGATGGACGTGATCTCCCTCTCCGGCTACACCGAGGACGAGAAGCTGGGGATCGCGAAGCGCTACCTCGTACCGAAGCAGCTCGAGGCCCACGGGCTGACGACGCAGCAGGTGACCTTCACCGACGGCGCGCTGCGCACCGTCATCCGCGAGTACACGCGCGAGGCCGGCGTCCGGAACCTCGAGCGCCAGATCGCGGCTCTCTGCCGCAAGGCGGCGAGGCGCGTGGCCGAGGGGAAGGCGAAGGGCACGTCGCGCATCGACGAGCGGCGCGTGCGCAGCTGGCTCGGCCCCCGCCGCTTCGCCGGCGAGATCCGGAAGCGGACCGAGGACCCCGGCGTCGCGACCGGCCTCGCAGTCACGGCAACGGGCGGCGACGTCCTGTTCATCGAGGCGACCGCGTATCCCGGCCGTGGACGGCTCAAGGTCACGGGCCAGCTCGGCGAGGTCATGCAGGAGTCCGCGGAGGCGGCACTCTCGTGGGTCCGCTCCCACGCGGAGCAGATCGGCATCGACCCGGAGTGGTTCGGCGAGCACGACATCCACGTCCACGTCCCCGCCGGCGCGGTCCCGAAGGACGGCCCCTCGGCGGGCATCACGATGGTCACGGCGATCGTCTCGCTCGTGACCGGCCGCCCGGTCTCCGAGGACGTCGCAATGACGGGCGAGGTCACGCTCACCGGCCAGGTGCTGCCGATCGGCGGCGTGCGGGAGAAGGTGCTCGCCGCCCAGCGCGCCGGTGTGCACACGGTGATCGTCCCGAAGGAGAACGAGCCCGACCTCCAGGAGCTCCCGGCCGAGACGCGCAAGGGGGTCGAGTTCGTCCTGGCCGAGCACGTCGACGAGGTACTCGACGTGGCGCTCGACGGAGCGCTGCCCTCCCGCAGGCCCAGCGGAGTAGGATCGCCTGAGCGAAAAGCCGCGCTGCCGGCGTAGTTTTGGCCCCCAGCGACGGGGGTATCTGGCCAGTCAAAGCGAGACGAAAGGACGGCCGTCCCAATGGCCAAGGCAAAGGACCGAGTTTCCGACATGAAGCCGTACGTCACCCGGGCGCTCCAGGACGAGGAGGTCCGCGAGAACGTGAAGAGCGCGATCGCGGCGGCTCGGGAGATCTACGACGAGCTCCTGGGCGGGCGTTCGACCACCGCGGTCGCGACGCGAGTCGCGACCGACAAGGACATTCAGGAGCAGCTCAAGGGCGCGGTCGAGGACCTCCGCAAGGCCGCGAACCGCGTCCAGGGGAAGAAGGAGCACTCCTCGCGCAACGCCACCTTGCTGATCGCGGGCATCGCGCTCGGGATCCTCTTCAACCCGGTCACGGGCCGGCAGACGCGCGAGTGGCTCTCGAACAAGATCCTGGGCGGAGAGGGCTCGGGCTCGTCCGGGCCGAGCGGTAACGGGTCGGCGTAGTTCTTCGCGGCGCTCCTCGCCCGAGCGACTTAGCGGCGGAACGGGCACTGCCCGTTCCGCGACGTTTTGAGGTTAGGGGCTGGGCCCGGTTAGTGCTCGCGCCAGCGCGCGCACGCCTGCGCGGCCCCTGGGCCCCAACCCGGTGACGGCCCCGTCGGCGCCCGAGCGGCCTTCTGCTCTCATCGCGCGCTGCAACGATCCGGGCTCGAGGCCGCTCGCGCTGGAGATGTCCCGGGACTGGAGCAGAATCGCGCCCGGCCTCGGCGCCCGGCTCGAGTCCGAGAGCGGCGGCGCCCAGCCGGCGACGGCCGTGAAGGGGAGGTCGGTCAGCCGCTTCCACGCCATCAGGTAGGGGTACGGCGGCACGGCGCTCCCGTCGTAGCCGCGGTACAGCAGCGAGACAGGGTGGATCTCGAAGTGCAGGTGGTACGGCGTGTGCTCGGCGTCGCCCGTATTCCCGATGAAGCCGATCACGTCGCCGGCGCGCACCTGCGCCCCGTTGATCGCGAGCGGCGAGAACGCCGAGAGGTGCGCGTAGTAGAACTCGTTGCCGGCGAGATCCTGGAGCCAGAAGCGCAGCCCGCCGACCTTGTTCCAGCCGACCGAGTAGACGATCCCGTCCGCGACGGCGAGCACCGGCGCGCCGAGGGGGGCGAAGATGTCCTCCCCGTGGTGCCAGCCGCCGACGTACGCGCCGCGGGGTGCCCCGAACGAGTCCGTGAACGACGCGGCGCCGTAGACCGGGAAGACGTAGCGGCTCGCGGTCAGCCGAGGGATGATTTCGGAGGGCACGTTCCGCACCGGCGGAGCCTCCGGCCGGGCCGGCGCCTTCTTCTCCTCCCGGTTCACCTTCGGCTTGATCCGGCGCTGCGTTTCCTCGCCGACCCGCGCGCGAGCCCGCGGCTGCGGCGGGATCGCCTCGGCGGCGACGTCGGCGTAGCCCACGACGATGTCCGTGCCGGCCGGCAGCCCCGCGTGGTCCACGTTCAGGTGCACTTGGAGCGCCGTCACGCCGGCGTTGTAGCCGCGCGCCTTCTTCGAGCCGTACCCGGAACCGGACTGCTGGAGAATCGTCGCGGTGCCCCAGTCTCCGAGCGGGACGGAGCTGCCCGGTCCCGAGGCGACCGGCTGGCCGGCGACAACCATCCCCGTGACCGCAGAGCCGGCCGTGCTTCCGGAGGCCGCCTTCGCAGAGGCGCGCGCGTCGGCCTTGACCGTGACGGAGCTCACCGTCACCTCGCCGCCGAACAGCGACAGACCGGAGACCGAGACGCTCGCGCTGGAGACTGAGCCCTTGGCCGAGACGCTCGACGCGATCGAAGCCGCCTGCGCGACCGATCCGTCCGCGGGGTATGCGAACGCCCCGCCGGCGCCGACCGCGTCGGGCGGCCCGGACACGGCGCCCGCGACCGACCCGCCGCGGCCCGGCACCGCGACCTGGATCGCGAACGCCTCTGCGCTCGACGTGCCGCTGCCGACAGCAGACGACACGCCGCCCGATCCGGTCAGTACCAGGACCGCGGCGGCGCCGAATAGGACTGTCGCGCGCCGGACCACCCCGCGACATTATTCGCAATCAGTCGGCAGTTCGCCTCTTCGCGAGCAAAATCGCATCAAGCGCAGGCTTCGCAGCGCCCGCGGAGCACGACGTCGTGCTCGTCGATCCGGAAGGACGCCGCTTCCGAGACATTGTGAATCACGTGCTCGAGGCGGTCGTCGCTGAAGGCCTCCACCTTCCCGCAGTCACCGCAGACGAGGTGGTGATGGTGGTCGCCGCTCGGCTGGGCGGGCTCGTACTGTGCGCCGCCGGACCGGAGGTCTAGCCGGTGGATGAGCGCGAGGTCCGTCAGCGTCTCGAGCGCGCGGTAGACGCTGGCGATGCCGACCCCGGGACGGCGACGCCGGACGGCGTCGTGGATCGCCTGCGCGGAGAGGCAGCAGCTCTCGTCGGCCAGGGCCTCGATCACCGCCGAGCGGGCTCCGCCGGGCCGGTACCCCGCCTCGCTCAGCTTCGCGTTCGCGTGCTCGGCCCACTCCGCGCTTTTCATCGGGCTGATGATAGCGATTCTCATTCCGTGCTAAGGTCGCGGCGTGGCGAGAACCGTTCTCGTTCTCATTTGCCTGGCCGTCGCGGCCGCCGGCTGCGGGGGCGGCAATGGCGCAGAGGGTGAGGAGCGCACCGACGTCGTGGCGGCGTTCTATCCACTCGCCTGGGCCGCCGAGCGGATCGGCGGTGACGGCGTCCGCGTTCGCAACCTCACCCGGCCCGGCACCGAGCCGCACGACCTCGAGCTATCGCCGCGAGACGTCGAGGAGATCCGTTCGGCCGACGTCGTCCTCTATCTGGGGGCCGGCTTCCAGCCGGCGGTCGAGGACGCCGTGGACGGCGCCGACGGCGAGGCCGTCGACCTCCTGGCCGGGCAGAAGCTCTTCGCCGGCGAGCCGCACGAAGACGAGGACGAAGGCGGGCACGACGACGACGGGGAGCAACACGAGGACGAGCAGGACCCGCACGTCTGGCTCGACCCCACGCGAATGAGCGCGATCGTGGACGAGATCGCAGCCGCGGTCGGCGCACGGGCGGGAGCCGACGAGCTGAAGCAGGAGCTCGCCGCACTCGACGCGGACTTTCGGGACGGCCTCGCCGACTGCCGGCGCCGCGAGCTCGTCACGAGCCACGCGGCGTTCGGCTACCTGGCCCGGCGGTACGGGCTCGAGCAGATCGCGATCACCGGCGTCTCGCCGGAGGCCGAGCCGACGCCACGCGATCTCGAGGAGGTCGTCGAGCACGTCCGCGAAACGAAGGCGACGACGATCTTCTTCGAGACGCTGATCTCACCGCGCCTGGCCGAGACCGTGGCGCGCGAGACCGGCGCGGAAACGGCCGTCCTCGACCCGCTCGAAGGCATCGCGCAGGATGACCTCGACCGCGGGGCCGACTACCTTTCGGTCATGCGCGAGAACCTGGCGTCGCTGAGGCGAGGCCTGGGGTGTCGCTAGCGGTCGAGCTCAACGACGTCTCGTACGCGTACGCCCAAGGCCCCCCTGTGCTCAGGGACGTCGATCTCGGCATCGCCCCGGGCGAGCTGGTGGGGATCGCCGGGCCGAACGGCGGGGGGAAGACGACGCTCGTCCGCCTCGTGCTCGGCCTGCTGCGTCCGACCCGAGGCGAGGTGCTGCTGTTCGGCGAGCCTCCCCAGCGGTCGTCCCGCAGGGCGCGGCTCGGCTACCTGCCGCAACGCGCGCAGCTGGGGACCGACGCGCCCGTCACGGTCGACGAGGTCGTAGCCGCCGGCCGCGTCGGTTCGGGCCCGCTGCTCGGGCCCCTTCGAAGCGGAGACCGCGACGTCGTCGCCGAGGCGATCGAACGCGTCGGGCTCGCGGACGTCGCACACCGCCCCCTCGCAACCCTGTCGGGCGGACAGCAACAGCGCGCGTTCATCGCCAAGGCGCTCGCCGGCCGCCCTTCGCTGCTCGTTCTCGACGAGCCGACGACGGGTGTCGACGCCGAATCCCAGGAAGCGCTCGCAGACCTCCTCGATCGCCTTCATCGCGAGCTCAAGGTGACCGTCCTCTACGTCTCGCATGAGTTCGGCGCGATCGAGCGATACGTCGACCGTCTCGTCCTCGTGCGGGGAACCGTCGTCTTCGACGGCCACCCGTCCGCGCTTCCGGACGTGTGGCACGACCCCTCTCACGTCCATGCTTGACTCGGAGTTCATGCGGCTGGCGTTCGCGGCGGGAGCGGTGGTCGGCCTCCTCGCGCCGGCAGTCGGCTTCTTCCTCGTCCAGCGCCGGATGAGCCTGATCGGCGATGGGATCGGCCATGTCGCGTTCGCCGGCGTCGCGGCGGGCTACCTGCTCGGCATCTCGCCCGTGCTGACGGCCCTGGTCGCCGCCGTCGCCGGCGGGCTCGCGATCGAGTGGCTCCGGGCGAACCGGCGCACCGCCGGTGACCAGGCGCTCGCGTTCGTCTTCTACACCGGGATCGCCGGCGGCGTCGTCATCGTCTCGGCGGCGGGCGCCTTCGACGTCGACCTCTTCAGCTTCCTCTTCGGATCGATCCTCACCGTGTCGCCACAGGACGTGGCGCTCGCCGCTGTTCTCGGAGCCGCGGCGCTGATCGCGATTGCGCTCCTCTACAGGGCGCTCGCCGCGATCGTCCTGGACGAGGAGGCTGCGGTCGTGGCCGGCGTGCCGGTGAGGACGCTGAACCTGCTGCTGGTCGTCCTGTCTGCGCTCACCGTGGCCGTCTCGATGCGGATCGTCGGAATCCTCCTGATCGCGGCGCTGATGGTGCTGCCGGTCATGGCGGCGAGCCGCGTGGCCTGGAGCATGCGCTCGGCGCTCGCTCTGGCAATGGGTGTCGGTCTCGCGTCCGTGTTCGGCGGCCTCTCCATCGCCTACTACGCGGATGCGCCGCCGGGCGGGACGATCGTCCTCCTCGCCGCGGCCGCGTTCCTGCTCGCGAGCGGGGTCGAGGCGGTAAGGGCGCGTTGAGCGTCCGCGCAGACCCCTACGCACGTACCGCCCAGCAGGGCATTCCGACCCTCACGGCGGCCGCGGTGGTGGCGGCTGCATTCGCGCCGGCGATCCTCGGCCGGGCGACGGGGCTGGGCGACGTCGACGAAATCGAGACGTTCGTCCTGATCTTCTCCTCGATCGTCGTCGAGGCGCTGCCGTTCATCCTCCTCGGCGCACTTGTCTCCGCGGCGATCGCCGTCCACGTGCCGAATCGCTTCTTCGAGCGGATCGCGGGACTGCCGGTCGCCCTGCAGCTGCCGGGGCGGGGCCGTTCCGGTCGCCCGGCGCTTGATCCTCCGCGGCGTGCACCCGGCCGCCGGCGTGGCGTTCATGGTCGCCTCGCCCGTCATGAACCCGATCGTCCTCGCCTCGACGTGGGTCGCCTAGAGCGGCCGCGGAGCTCGCGAAGGCCAAGAAGAAGGCCGCGAAAGCCGCGGCCGCCGCTAGCGCGTCTCGAGCTGCTTCTTCGCGAAGGCGCGGAAGCGGCGGCGCGCCTCCTCGTCCGGGCCTAGCGGATCCTCCTCCTCGTACGCCGGGTCGGCGGCGACCTCCTCCGCGACCGCGCGCACCTCCCGGGCCACGGCTTCGCGATGCGCCGGCTCGGCGAGCAGCTTCTCGACCCAGTTCTTCGACCCGTCGTAGGGGCCGATGTCGCTCTCGACGAGAAGCTCGCCGAGCAGCAGGCCGACCCGGATGTAGGCGAACGTCCGAAAGGCGAGCAGCCGGTGGGGCGACGCCACGAGGGCGTCCAGCCCCGGATCCTCCTCCTGGACGCGCGCGACGATGCTCCCGATCGGCTCGTCGACGAGGGGAATCCAGAGCTCTTCGGGGCGGGGCATGCAGGGGAGTCTAGGAACGGAGGGCGCGGAGGGCCAGGTGCGCGGCGACGCCGAACAGCAGGAGCGCGAACAGCCGGCGGAGCACGTCCTCGTCCAGGGCGACGGCGGCGCGGACGCCCACCTCCACACCGGCGACCCCCACAGCGCCGAGAAGCAGCCCGTCGCGCCAGTTGACGTTGCCGTAGCGGTGCTGCTGCCAGGCGCCCGCGGCGACCGTCGGCAGGATGGCGGCCAGGGACGTGGCCTCGGCCTCGAGCTGCCCCAGGCCGAGCACGAGCGCAAGCGTCGGGACGAAGACGATCCCTCCGCCCACGCCGAAGAAGCCGGCGGCGACGCCCGCGAGAAGACCCACGGCGACGGCAGCGAGGACCTCCTCCATCAGACGAGCAGCACGACCCCCACCACGACGAGCAGCACCGCGAACGCGAGGTTCAGCACCCGCGCGGACACGCGCTGCTGCAGCGAGGCACCGATGACGGCGCCCGCCGCGGCGGGAAGCCCGACCAGGACCGCAAACCGGTAGTCGACCTCCCCGCGCAGGGCGTAGAGGAACGTCCCGGCGAGCGCGATGATCCCGATCGCCGCCAGCGATGTGCCCGTGGCCAGCCGCTCGTCGTAGCGGAGCAGCAGCACGAGGAGCGGGACGATGACGATGCCGCCGCCGACCCCGAAGAGCGCGCTGAAGAATCCGGCCGCGAGCCCGATGAGCACCAGCCGCACGCGCCTATCGTAGTGTCATGGACGCCTCTGTTCGCCTCGTGCGCTTCCGGAGCGAGCCCGAGCAGGCGGCGGTGTTCCTCGACGTGGACGGGACGCTCGCGCCGATCGTCGACCGTCCGGAGGACGCGACTGTCCCGGAGGAAACGCGGCAAGAGGTCGAGCGGCTCGCCGAACGCTATGCGCTCGTCGCCTGCGTCAGCGGCCGGCCCGCGGCCGACGCGCGGGCGATGGTCGGCGTCGACGGGATTGAGTACGTCGGCGTGCACGGCCTCGAGAGCCACCCGGGCGTCCCGGAGTACACGCCTCAGCTCGAGCGGCTTCTCGAGACCGCCGACTGGCCCTGGCGCGTGGAGACGAAGGCCGGGGTGACCGCCGCCTTCCACTACCGGGAGGTCGCCGACGAGGAGGCGGGCCCCGCGGTCGAACGCGTCGTGGAGACGGCGCAGGAGCTTGGCCTCGCCGTGCAGCGGGGCCGTAAGGTCGTCGAGGTTCGGCCGCCGATCGACGCCGACAAGGGCACGGCGGTCCGGGCCCTGCTCGCCGAGCGGGGACTCGAGCGAGCGCTCTACGCGGGTGACGACACGACGGACCTCGACGCCTTCCGCGGGCTGGATGAGGCCGACTTGGACGTGGCCGTCAAGGTCGCCGTCGGCTCGCCGGAGATGAACCCGAGGCTGCTCACCGAGGCCGACGTGGTCGTCGACGGCCCCGGTGAGCTCCTGTACCTGCTTCGAACCCTCTAGTGCCCCTTCAGGTGATGCTGCCCCGCTTCTGGGTCGCGAGCACCAAGCCAGAGCGCGCACTCCGGCGAGCCAAGGCTGGACAGCCTTGGCGAGCAGGAGGGCCGGCTCTGGCGCCGCGTGATCGCGGGCCAGAAGCCGGCGTGTATTGCCTGGAGGGGCACTTAAGCGGCCTCGAGTACCGGCTCGGGGACCTCGTCCTCCTCCTCGACCGGCGTCTCCAGCTCGCTCCGCCGGACGAGCACCAGCGAGACGACGATGCCGACCGCCGCCACGAGGGCGCCCCAGACGAACGCGGCCTCGAAGCCGTTCGTGAGCGCCTGCGGCGTAGCGGTGCCGGAAGCGATCTCGTCGCTCGTCGTCGAGGTCGCGATCGCGGACAGGGCCGCGATGCCGAGCGCGCCGCCGATCTGCTGCGACGTGTTGAAGAGCCCGGACGCGAGCCCGGCCTCTGACGCCCGAACCCCGGCGAGTGCCGCGATCGAGATGGGCACGAACGAGAAGCCCAGCCCGGCGGCGATCACGAGGAAGCCCGGCAGCAGGTCGCCGGCGTACGAGCCGCCGACCGACACCTGCGTGAAGTAGAGCAGGCCGACAGTGAGCAGCGCCATCCCGGCGGTGATCACCGGCTTCACGCCAAAGCGGTTCACGAGCTGCGCCGCGACGCCCGACCAGACGATCGCCGTGGCCGCCACCGCGAGGTACGCGACGCCCGTCTTCATGGGCGAGTACTCGAGCACCTGCTGCATGTAGAGCGTCAGCATCAGGAACATCGAGAACGTGACGGTGCCGAGGATGAGCCCGGCGATGTTGGCCGCCGTGAGCGTCTTCACCTTGAAGATCCCGAACGGCACGAGCGGCTCCTTGGCGCGAAGCTCCCACCCGACGAACGCCGCAAGCAGGGCCACCGCGGCCGCGAAGAGCCCGATCGTCTCGACCGAGCTCCAGCCGTAGTCGTTGGCCTGGGTGATCGCGAACACGAGCGTGATCAACCCGCCCGTCACGAGCACGGCACCCGCCGCGTCGAAGCTCTTGACGTGGGCGTCGCGGCTCTCGGTTAGCAGCAGCGGCGTCAACGCCAGGGCGGCGAGCCCGACGGGGATGTTGATGTAGAAGATCCACTCCCAGCTGAGGAGATCCGTGAGCACCCCGCCCAGGAGGACACCGGCGACGGCGCCGAACGCGCCGACCGCGCCCCAGACGCCGAGCGCGGCGTTGCGCTCACGGCCCTCGGTGAAGGTCGTGGTCAGGATCGAGAGCGCGGCCGGCGTGATGATCGCCGCGCCGAGCCCCTGGAACGCCCGGGCGATGATGAGCGCGTCGTCGCTCCAGGCGAGGCCCGAGAGCAGCGAGGCGACGCTGAAGACGATGGTGCCGACGATGAACAGCCGGCGGCGCCCGAGCAGGTCGGCGGCCCTTCCGCCGAGAAGGAGCAGCCCTCCGAACATCAGCGCGTACGCGCTGATGACCCACTGGAGGTTCTCCTGCGAGAACCCGAGGTCGCTCTGGATCGAGGGCAGTGCGACGTTCACGATCGCGATGTCGAGAACGACCATGAACTGGACGGCGGCCAGCAGAGCGAGGGCCAGCCACTTGCGTTGGGTCTTTTCGACCATCACAGTCCTTTCAAGTTGCGGTCACTTGCCTGGAAGACGAATGGAGTCCTTCGGAATCGACAGTCACAGCTTGCGAAGCTACAGGATGAACTTTTATTTTGCAAGTAGTTACTTCTCAAACGCAAGGCACGCGGCTATACTTCCCCGCATGGCGAAGCACTACGGCCAGTACTGCCCTGTCGCCCACGCACTCGAGCTGGTCGGGGAGCGCTGGGCGCTTCTCGTC
>DASVEW010000021.1:0-3891 GCA_036380355.1 Gaiellaceae bacterium
GAGCACCTCGGGAATGTTCGTCTTCACGCGGATCGAGGTTCCGTACCGGTCGTCAGACGGCCGGTCGGCGCGGCGCTCGAACGCCCGCACGTAACAGAACGTGCAGCGGTGGACGCAGCCCATGTACGGGTTCAGCGACCAGGAGAAGCCCATTCCCTTCACCCGGTTGAGCGCGCTCCGGCACGGCTCCTCGCGGTACTCCACGCCCATCGGGAAAGTGTAGAACATACGTTCCCCCGGGACGTCCGCGTCGTTTCTATAATCCGTGGACTTCCTTGGACGACGACCGACCGCCTAGTACTCAGGCCCGGGAGAGCCGGGCATGAGCGACATCCTTCGAATCCTCGTCGTTCTCCTGCTCGTGCTGGGGAACGCGATCTTCGTCGCGGCCGAGTACGCGCTCGTGACGGCGCGGCGCATGCGCCTGCAGGAGCTGGCCGAGCGCGGCCGCCTGGGTGCGCGGCGCGCCCTCGAGCTGATGGACAACCCGGTGCGCTTCATCAGCACGGTCCAGGTCGGCATCACGATTGCCGGGATCGCGATGGGCGCCATCGGCCAGCCGCTCATCGAGGACTACTTCCTGTTCGTCGAGTCGGAAACGGTCGCGTTCCTGATCGCGTTCTTCCTGCTGACCTATCTCAGCGTCTCGCTCGGTGAGCTCGTCCCGAAGGCGATCGCGCTCCAGCGGGCCGAGAGCCTCGCCATCGCCCTCGCGTGGCCGATCGACCTCCTGGGCCGGATCACGCACCCGCTCGTCTGGCTGCTCCAGACCTCGGCGAACGCGGTCGTGCGCCTGTTCGGGATCCAGCCGGCGCCCGCCGGGATCGTCGTGCACACGCGTGAAGACGTCCGCGCCTTCGTCGCCGAGGCGGGGGAGACCGGCGTCGTCGAAGGAGTGGAGCAGGAAGTGCTCTACCGAGCCTTCCGGTTCGCCGAGAAGGAGGCGCACGACGTGATGGTCCACAAGCCCGAGGTGGTCGCAATCTCGGTCGACCTCCCGCCCCGCGAGTGCCTCGCCGCGGTCGTCAACTCGCCCTACACTCGCTACCCGGCCTACGAGGAGACGCTCGACCACATCGTGGGCATCCTCCACGTCCGCGACCTCTTCTCCGCGCTGTACGAGAAGGGGATCGACAACGTCGTGATCAAGGACCTGCTGCGGAAGCCCTACTTCGTGCCGGAGACGAAGGATTTGGCCGCGCTCCTGACCGAGTTCCGGCAGCAGAACCAGCACATGGCGATCGTGGTCGACGAGTACGGCTCGATGCAGGGCATCGTCACGCTCGAGGACCTGCTCGAGGAGATCGTCGGCGAGATCGAGGACGAGTACGACCTGCCGGACGAGTCGCTGGAGCGGCTCGACGAGCACCGGATCCGCGTCCACGGCACGTTCCCGATCGACGACTTCAACGAGCAGTTCGCCGTCGCGATGCCCGACCAGGACTACCACACGCTCGCTGGGTTCGTCTTCGGGCAACTCGGCCGCGCGCCGGAGCCCGGCGACGAGGTCGAGTGGAACGGCCTGCGCTTCAAGGTGGTCGAGGTCGAGGGAACACGGATCGAGAAGCTCGAGATCGAGTTTCTCGCCGAGGAGGAGGAGGTCGCGCCCGCCTCCGCGGAGTCGGCCTGAGCGACCTGCGCGGCTTCGCGGGCGCCGCGGCGCCGGAGTCGTGGCCGCGCCTCCCCGGATCGCCCCGCCCCGAGCGCCTCGAGCTCGGCCTGGAGACGCTCGACGGCGTGGGGCCGACCGTGAAGAAGCGCCTCGCCGCGCTCGGGCTGCGGACGATCCGGGACGCGCTCGAGTACCGGCCGCGGCGCTACGAGCCCGCCGCCCCCGAGCTGCGGATCGCCGACCTCTTCGGCGAGGACGAGGCGGCGATCGCGGGCGAGGTGCTGAGCGTCCGGGTTCAGAGGGCGCGGCGACTCCAGCTCGTGAAGGCGCGGATCGCCGACGAGACGGGAGAGATCACCGCCGTCTGGTTCAACCAGGCGTGGCTCAAGGATCGGCTGCAGCCGGGGACGCGCGTTCGGCTGCGCGGGAACCTCAAGGGGAGCGAGTTCACCGTTCGGTCGTACGACGTGAACGGGGTCGCCGCGACCGCGGACTTCGCGCCGGTCTACCCGGCGAGCGAGGAGATCACCGTCAAGAAGCTTCGGGAGGTCGTCGGCAAGGCGCTCGACTACGCCGGGGACGTCCTGGATCCGCTTCCGGCCTCGCTCCGGTCGCGCGAAGGCCTCCCGGGCCGGTCGGACGCGCTCGTCGCGCTCCACCGGCCGGCGAGCGAGGAGCAGGGTGAGCGGGCGCGCAAGCGGCTGGCGTTCGACGAGCTGCTCGCGCTGCAGGTCGGACTGGCTCGCCGCCGGGAAGGGCGGCACGAGGAGCGGGCAACCGCACTCGGCGCACCCGGCGAGCTGGTCGGACGGTACCGGGAGCTGCTCCCGTTCGAGCTGACGCCGAGCCAGGAGAGCGCGATCCGGGAGATCGACGCCGACCTCGCCGGCGAGCGGCCGATGGAGCGCCTCCTCCAGGGCGACGTCGGCTCGGGGAAGACCGTCGTCGCGCTCTACGCGCTCCTCCGGGCCGTCGAGGCGGGCAAGCGCGGCGCGCTGATGGCGCCGACGGAGACGCTCGCCGAGCAGCATTTCCTGACGATCGAGCCGCTTTGCACCCAGCTCGGCGTTCCGGTCGCGCTGCTCACGCGGTCGGTGAAGCACGACGTCGGCGCGGCGCAGATTGTCGTCGGCACGCATGCGCTCATCCAGGAGGGCGTCGACCTCGGCGATCTCGGCGTCGCGGTCGTGGACGAGCAGCACCGGTTCGGCGTCGAGCAGCGGGCGGCGCTGACGACCGGCCGGCGACCGCACGTCTTGCACATGACGGCGACGCCGATCCCACGGACCCTGGCGCTCACCGTCTACGGCGACCTGTCGGTGACGGAGATCGCGAAGCCACCGGCGAACCGCAAGCCGATCGAGACCGCGTGGGTGACGGAGGATCGCTCGAGCGCGGCGTACCGGCGGCTGCGCGCGCACCTCGACGCCGGGCGGCAGGCCTACGTCGTCTGCCCCCTCATCGAGGAGTCGGAGACGAGCCTGGCGCGCGCGGCCGAGCGCGAGGCCGAGCGGCTGCGGAAGGGGGAGCTGCGCGGCTATCGCGTCGGGCTTCTCCACGGCCGACTGCGTCCCGACGAGCGGCGCGAGCTGATGGGCCAGTTCAAGGCGGGGGAGCTGGACGTCCTCGTCGCGACGACCGTGATCGAGGTCGGCGTCGACGTCCCGAACGCGACGATCATGATCGTCCAGGAGGCCGACCGGTTCGGACTCGCGCAGCTTCACCAGCTCCGCGGCCGGGTCGGGCGCGGGGCGGAGCAGTCGTACTGCCTGCTCGTCTCGCGGGCGAGGGAGGAGCTGACCGACGCGGCACAGGCCCGGTTGGAGGCGCTGGTACGGACGACGGACGGGTTCGAGCTCGCGGAGGTCGACCTCGAGCTGCGCGGCGAGGGTCAGCTGCTCGGCACCCGCCAGGCAGGCCTCTCCGAGTTTCGCTTCACGCGGCTGCGGGCCGACCGTGACCTGCTGGAGCGGGCGCGTGAGGTGGCCGAGGAGCTCGTCGACTACGAGGGCCCGTTGAACGACGAGGTCGACCGCCTCTTCGCCGACCGCGAGCCGGCCGCCTGATCGCCTCGCTGCGTCGGGGGAAGACTTGTTACAGCTTCGGCACACCGTTGCCCTTGACGCCGAACGGTGTCTGGAAGTGGTCTCACAATGACCAGTCGAGCAGCCGGCAGATGATCATCGAGCAGGCGAGCTGGAGCAGGGCGAGGTAGAGCTCGGGCCGCCGCTCCCAGCGTGTGCTGATCCGACGCCAGTTGTGCAGCCAGGCGTTCGTCC
>DASVEW010000022.1:0-19213 GCA_036380355.1 Gaiellaceae bacterium
TGCTCGTCCTCGACCTCGAGGACGCGGACGGGGACTCCGTCGCCGAGCTCCGACCAGAGGTTCTTCGGCTTGCGCTCGGTGTTGTGCGAGATGACGTGGTTGGCCGCGCGGAGGATCGTGTTCGTGGAGCGGTAGTTCTGCTCGAGCGGGATCACGCGGGTCTCGCCGAAGTCCCGCTCGAACTCCAGGATGTTGCGGATGTCGGCTCCGCGGAAGGCGTAAATGGACTGGTCCGGATCGCCCACGACGCAAACGTTCCTGTGCTTTTCCGCCAGTAGCTGAAGGAGCCTGTACTGCGCGTGATTCGTGTCCTGGTACTCGTCTACGAGGACGTAGCGGAAGGCCTTCTGCCAGCGCTCGAGGGCCTCCGGGAAGCGCTCCAGCACCTGGACTGTGAGCATCAGCAGGTCGTCGAAGTCGACGGCGTTCGCCGCGAAGAGCCGGCGCTGGTAGAGCTCGTACGCGTCGGCCACGGTCTGGTCGTAGAAGGACTGGACGCGGTCCCGGTACTCGGCCGGCGTTACGAGCTGGTTCTTCGCCGACGAGATCTGCTCGTGGATCCCGCGCGGCACGAAGCGCTTGGGGTCGCGCTCGAGCTCCTCCAGGACCTGCTTGACGAGGCGCACCTGGTCGGCCTGGTCGTAGATCGTGAAGTTCGTCCGGTAGCCGAGCCTGGGCGCTTCACGACGGAGGATGCGGCCGCACGCCGAGTGGAACGTGAGGATCCAGATGCGTCTGGCGATCTCGGGGAGGAGATCCTCCAGGCGCGAGCGCATCTCGCCGGCCGCCTTGTTCGTGAACGTGATCGCGAGGATCTCGTTCGGCTGCACGCCGACCGCGGAGATCAGGTGCGCGACCCGGTAGGTGAGGACGCGGGTCTTGCCGGAGCCGGCGCCGGCGACGACGAGCAGCGGCCCTTCGGTGTGCAGCACCGCCTCGCGCTGGGCGGCGTTCAGGTCGGCGAGATAGGTCTCGGGGGAAGGCGCGACGGCCATGCGGCCGATGCTAGCGACCTCGTTGTGGCGGGCCGGGCCCGGGGCCGGCCGCGAGCCTCCCTCCGGTCAGGACCCTAGTCCGAGCGGGCGCGCGCGTGTGGAACGGGACCGTCCCGACTTCGAGCCGTTCGCCCGGTGGTAGCGTCATTCCGGTGGGGTATGCGCACTCGTCTGTCGACGAGCTCGGCAACGAGACCTTCCGCAAGGTCCGCCGGGCGCTCGGGATCACGGCGTTCGGAGCCAACGTGCTCGTGCTCCAGCCGGGGGTCGTCGGCCGGCCCCACTACCACGACGAACAGGACGAGCTGTACTTCGTGCACAAGGGCCGGGCGATCTTCGACCTGCCGGACGACCGGGTCGAGCTCGGTCCGGGCGGGCTCCTCCACGTCGAGTCCACGACGCCCCGCCGCGTGACGAATCCGGGGCCGGACGAGCTCGTGATGCTCGTGGTCGGCGCGAAGGACGGCTATGTCGGCCGGGACGGCCAGCCCGCTGCGCCGAAGGCGTTCCTCCCGGACGTCGACTCGGACTGATGCCGACGCGGGCGGACCTGCAAGAACGCAGAGCCTACGAGCTTCGCCTGACGCCCGAGCGAGCGCTCGAGACACTGGATGAGGCCGAGGAGTTCCTGCGCGACCGTGGGCTGCTCACACGCACCGAGCAGTCCGCTCTGCCGAGCCTGTACGAGGCATGCCACGAGGACCCGTACATGCCTGCGAGCGCCGGCTTCGGCCAATGGCCGGCGACGAAGTGGCCCTGGTTCGGCGAGCTCGCCGACCGCGACGGCGTCTACGCGCTCAAGATCCACCGCGGGAAGCACATCCTCGTCACCGAGGAGATCGCCGCGCTGCTCGATCCGATCCTTCGGAGCGAGCTCGAGCGGATGCGGGCCGGGTCGGACGACTGGGCGCTGCTGCTCGACCACCTCGAGACCGTCGGCCCGTCGGAGACCGAGGACCTCGAGGAGGAGCTGGGCCTCTCCCGGAAGGCGCTGAGGGGCATCCGCTCGCCGCTGGAGCGCTGCGGCGCCGTCGTCAGCCGCTCGTTGGCGGTCTCCGCGACCGCGGAAGGGCCGCACCCGCATACGACCGAGCTCGCCCGCTGGGATCAGATCTATCCCGAGGCTTCCGAGACCGGCGGCCTCGAGGATCTCACCGTCGCAGCGGTCCGCGCGGCCGTCGTGGCCCCCGAGCGCGAGGTTTCACGCTGGTTCAGCTGGAGCTGGCTCTACCCCAAGACGCTCGTCGACGACCTTGTGGCCGACGAGCGCCTGTGGCGACCCGACCCCGGCTGGGTCAGCGCAGCGGATACGGCTTCCTCGCAAGCGCGGGCAGCACCTGCGCGGTCACGATCGTCGGCGTGACGGCGTAGCGGCGGGTGTAGCGGTAGCTCCCGTCCGGCCGCCGCAGCGACGCGAGGAACCGGAACGCGCGGGGCGGCGGCCTGACACCGGCCGCAACGTACGCCTGGATCGCCCACGCCGTCGACTGCGCGTCGGGCTCGCGGCCCGGAGCGAGCCGGACGCCGCCGTTCGCCGCAGTCAGGCTCCGGATGTAGGCGAGCCCGCGGCGAATGGGCCGGCCGCGCACGCCGTTCCAACGCAGCGCCTGGATCGCCGCCGCCGTGTCGTTCGAGTCCGGCGCCCCGTTCGGCAGCCACGACCACCCGCCCGAGCGGCGCTGGCGGCTGAGGATGTAACGAACGGCCCGCGTTTCGCCCTTCGGAAGCGCGAGGACGCCCCAGATCGTCGAGTTGACGAGCGAGCCGATGCGGCCGTCCCGCCGACGCTGGCGTTGGAGCCGTTCGAGGTACGGCTGGGGGCTCTCGCCGAGCGCGCGCAGTGCCATGGCGCGGAGAGCGAGGTCGGTCGTGTCGGCGACGGGCGCGTCCCGCAGGTAGGCGTCCGCTGAACGGTCGGGCGCTCGTCCAGCCGCCTTGAGCCCGAGCACGGCCCATGCCGTGAGGGCGGGATCCGAGCGACCGCCCGGCTCGGCGAAGCCTCCGTCCGCCTGCTGCCTCGCGGCGACGTAGTCGACGGGAGCGGCCACGCCGAGGGCGAGCGCCGCGCTCGCGACGGCGAGGAGCTTCAGGCCCATGCGACCTCCACGCGGAGTCGGCGACCGTAACGCTCGAGCAATCTGCGCAGCTCGGGGCCGATCACGAGCGCGAAGACGACGTTGCCGACGGCGTGTGCGGCGCTGAACCAAACGCCCCGCGCGTAGACCACGGTGAGCGCCTCCCAGGTGTGCGGCCAGAAGCTGTACCAGTGCCAGAGATCCATCGCGCTGCTGAAGGCGAAGCCGAGCGCGAAGCAGAGTGCGGCGAACGCCCACCGGTTCCGGATCAGGCGGGCGGCGAGCGCGCCGGCGACGCCGCAGCCGCCCCACGCCAGCATCTGCCACGGCGTCCAGATGCCCTGGCCGAGATAGAAGTTCGAGACGAGTGCGGCGACGGCGCCGACCGCGAAGCCGACGCGGGCGCCGAGCGCGGCGCCGGCGGCGACGGCCGTCACGGTGACCGGCTGGACCCCGGGGACGGCGACGAACAGGACCCGGCCCGCCGCCGCCGCTCCGCCGAGGACCGCGACGAGCGCAACCTCCTTGGCCGACCCAATGCCGGACTCCAGCCACGCGAAGCCCGCGGCGACGAGCGCGACGGCCACCAGCAGGAGCGAAAGGCCGGCGTCCCTCGGCGAGAGCGCGGTCCAGGCGCCGGCGGCGAACGCCAGCGACGCGCCGGCGAGGAGCACGGTCCTAGGCATGGACTGCCTCCCGCGCCGGGACCGTGCTGACCATCCGGTCGGCGACGTCCGCGGCGAAGACGAGGTCGTGGGTGGCGACGAGCGTGCCGCGCCCACCGGCCTGCGAGCGGAGCAGGGCGGCGAGCTCGAGCTTGCGTTCGGGATCCACGCCACGTGTCGGCTCGTCGAGGACGAGAAGGTCCGGTTCGGTCACGAGCACGGCGGCCAGCGCGAGCCGCTCCCGCTCCCCGCTCGAGAGGTCCCGGGGATGACGATCCTCGAAGCCCTCCAGGCCGACGAGCGCGAGCGCGCGCCGCGCGCGGGCGATGTCGACCCCGACGCCAAGCGCGACCTCCGCGTCGACGCGCTCGGCGACGACATAGCGTCCCGGATCCTGGCTCAGGTAGGACGCGCGCCCCGGGCGGTGAACGACGCCGCCGGCCGGCTCGAGCAGGCCCGCGGCGAGCTTTGCGAGCGTCGTCTTCCCGGATCCGTTCGGCCCCGTGAGCGCGACGATCTCGCCTTCGCGGACCTGCAGATCCGGGACGTCGACGACCCGGTCGCCGAACACGTACGAGGCACCCTCGACGCGAAGCAGGACCTCGCCGCGCGCATCCCCCTCGACGTGGACGAGCTCGTGGGCGAGGAATGCCGGGCGCTCCTCCGCGAGCCGGCGCAAACCCTCGCTTTGTGTTGCATCGAAGACGATCCTCCCCTCGTCCATGAACACGACCCGGTCGCAGCGCTCGAGCGGCAGCGCCGGACGCTGCTCGGAGATCAGAACCGCGCAACCAAGCCGCGTGGCGAGGTCGAGCAGCCTCTCGGCCGCCTCGGGGTCGAGCTGGGAGGTCGGCTCGTCGAGGAGGAGGAGCTGCGGGCGAAGGGCAACGGCCGATGCAACACAAACTCGTTGGAGCTCGCCCGCCGAGAGCTCGTGGGTCTTCCGCTCGGCAAGGTGCTCCGCGCCCAGGTCGCGCAGCGCCGCCAAGGTGCGCACCGGGATCTCGGGCGGCGGCACGCCGAGGTTCTCGAGCCCGAACTCCACCTCGTGCCCGACGCCCGCGAAGACGACCTGGTCCTCCGGGTCCTGGAACACGCTCGCCACGGTTCCCGCGAGCTCGCTCGGCCGGGCGTTGCGCGTGTCGCGGCCGGCCACCTCCACACATCCGGCGAAGCGGCCGCCGTGGAAGTGCGGGACGAGCCCGGCAAGCGCGCGGAGCAGCGTCGACTTCCCCGAGCCGGACGGCCCGAGCACGAGCACGATCTCGCCCGGATGCACCTCGAGCGAGACGTTGGCGAGCGCCGGCGCGGCGGCCGCCGGATAGCGGTACGTCAGCCCCGCGACGCGCGCTAGAGCCACAGCGCTCCCGCCAGGACGACGACGGCGGCGCCCACGAGTGCGAGCCGGTCGATCACGCTCCAGGCCGGAGACGGCGCCCGCGTTCTACCCGGCCGGCCGAACCCGCGCGCCTCCATCGACTCGGCGAGGTTCAGCGACCGCTCGAGCGAGCCGGCGACGAGCGGCGACAGGAGACGGGCCCGGCCGCGGAGCCCCTCGACGACGACCCCGCGGCCACGGAGCGCCTCGACGTAGCCTGCCGCGTCGCGCTCGAGCGTCGGGACGAGGCGCGTTGCCAAAGCGACCGCGAGCACCGAGCGGCGCAGCCTCCCGCCCGCGAGCAGCAGCCGGTCGAGGTCGAGCAGCAAGGCGTACGCCGCGAACGCGAGGCCGACGGCGGTCAGGCGCAGAGCCTGGAAGAGCGCCTCCGACAGCTCCTCGCTCGTCACGTCCAGCTGCCCGAGCACCGGAATCTCGGGCCCCTCCCAGTAGACGACGCCGCCGTAACGGGCCACGAGCGGGCTGAGGAGGAAGAGCAAGACGCCCGAACCGAGCGTTCCGACGAGGTAGGGCCACCTGCGCCCGCGCGGCGCCCGCAGGCAGAGCGCGAAGAGGGCGGCGGCGATGATCGCGACCGAGACCGTCCGGTCCGCGAGCAGCGCGGCGGCGGCCAGGGCGGCGAGGAGCGCGGCGGCGGGGACCGGGCTCACGGCAGCCCCTCGTACCGGTAGCGGGCGAGCGACGGATCTTCGAGCAGACGCTCGGCGTCCTGCAGGCCGAGCTCGAAGACGACTGGATCGCCCGCTCCGCCCTCGAGACGGGCACGGAATCCCGAGCCCTCGACGAGCACGAGCCTGTTCGCGCCCTCACCCGTGTGGTTCAGGACCCCGCCGACGAGTTCCGCGACCCGCTCCGAGACCTTCCCCGGAGGGCCGAGCACGACGGCAGGACGCCGTTCGCCGTCCCAGCCGTGTAGGAACGGCTCGGGGAAGGCGCCGACGACGACGGGCTCGCGCATTTGCCTCTCCCACGACCGGTGGTCCCACCAGAGCACGTCGCCGTCGTGGAGCTCGTAGTCGGCCGCGCCGATGTCCGCCTCGTAGCCGTTCACGAAGTAGAACCAGTCGTGCCGCCCGGCGATGTCTCCCTCGATGCCGTCGATCGCGTGCACGAACCGGCCGCCGTAGCGCGTCTCGACCTCGGCCTTGCGCCTGAGCGCCTCGAGCGCCGAGATCCCGGCCGGCACCGTCGTCGTCAACACGACCTGCTGGCCCCGGTCGCGGGTGATCCAGAGCTGCGCCGAGCCCTCGCCGGCCGCCTCCTCCCCGCACCCTGCGAGCAGGCATGCGGCTGCGAGGAGGAGTGCGAGCCGGCGAACGTGCATCTACCTGAGCGCGTTCGAGCGGACGGCGCCGGCGAGCGTCGCCCGCACGGTGCCCACGTGCTTGCCGACGCAACCGCGGCCGCCGCGCGTGCGCACCCGGCGCCCGTCCACGCGGAGGACCGCACCGGCGGCGGGCCTGTCGACGCCCTGGTCGTTCTCCGACACGACCCGGTAGCAGTTGCGCCCGGTCCGGGCCAGGAGCAGCGTCGGCGGCCCGCCGGTGGGGCCGAACGTCGCCCAGTACCAGAGGACACGGTCGCCGTCGTTCAGCGCCTGGTCCTGCGGGCCGACGGGCGGTGTGACCCCGTTGACCTTGTAGACCCAGCCGCTCGCGCCGGCCGCCTGATAACGCCCGATCTGGTCGACGTAGGGGCCGAACGACGCCTGGTGGACGTGGTAGTAGAACTCGCCGCGCAGGCTGGCGGCGTCGAGGGCGGTGAGCGCGTTGGCACCCGCCTCGAACCGGGTCTCGAGCCCGTTGAAGATCGACTGGGTCCTCCCTTCGACCCGGACCGAGACCCGGGCCGCGAGGGCCGCGGGGACGAGCAGCGCCGCGAGCGCGACCAGCGCCGCGAGCGTGAAGAGCGTCTTGCGCACGAATCCTCCTTCCGCGAGGGGTTCTGAGTGCTCGGCGGGCGGCAGGTCTTCTGACTCGGGGCGCCCTCCCGAACCGCCTTCCCAGCCCGTGGGCCAGTGGCGTCCTGGCGCGGGAGCGTCTCCCCTCACAGCGGCGGGACCGTCCCGGACTTGCACCGGGTTCCCTCTCCGCTCGCCTTCGGTTGTCGCGCCTAGTATGCCCCTCCGTGCAGGCGGCCGTCCGGCGTTGGGGTCCCGTCGTCGCCTGGGCGACCCTGATCTTCGTCCTCTCGTCCATCCCCGGGCTCGGCACCGGGCTCGGCACCTGGGACCTGGTCCTGCGGAAGATCGCCCACGCAGCGGAGTTCGCGATCCTGGCCGCGCTGCTCGTCCGGGCGCTTCGAGACCTCCGTTGGGCGATCCCGATCGGGATCGCCTACGCGATCTCGGACGAGGTCCACCAGGCGTTCGTCCCGGGCCGCCAGGGTTCCCCGCTGGACGTGGTCGTAGACTCGGTCGGCGTGGTCGTCGGCGCCCTGCTCGCCTCGAGGCGCTGGTCGTGAAGGCCGTCGCCATCGACCTGGACGCGCTCGGCGACACGCGCCGGCTCTGGGACGACTGGCTGGCGGACGCCGCCCGCCGCTTCCAATCCATCGCCGAGCTCGACGTACAGTCGCTTCCGCAGGACCGCGGCGAGGCGGCGGTCGAGCTGGACCGCTGGGCCGGGCAGGGAATCGGCGACTGGGGCGCGGCGCTGGGTCGGTTCGCGCAGGACCGGGCGCCCGTCTACTTCCGGCCCGAGGCCTCCGTGACGGCGGCCCTGCGGGTGCTCGAGGGCTCGGGCGTCAGGCTCGGCGTCTTCACGGACGCGCCGGAGCCGCTGGCGCGCGTTGCGCTTGCCCATCTCGGCGCGGCCCGGCGGATCGAGCTCCTGGAGACGGGCGCCGGAGCGCTCGATCGGCTGCTCGCCGCGCTCGGCCCGGACACGGCAATCCTCCGTTCGAAAGACGATCTATCCGGCCTGCCCGGGTACATTTGAGACCGTGAAGGAACCGAAGGACGTCGGCGACCGTCAGCTCGACGCGCTGCTCGAGCGGCTCGACCGCCTGACGGCCGAGGTGCACGGGTTGAACCGCCGCCTCGACAGCGGGGACAACCTCGCACCGGTCGTCCGCGAGCTCGCGCTGCTGAACGAGTCCCTTCAAACCCTTGCCTACGCCGCCCTAGGGCAGTCGGGCCCTCAAGTTCAGCGGCGAAGACGCGCCGGCTGATCCGCCGCGGGGCGGGCTTTGCCCGCCACGCCGACAAGGCCGAGGGTCCAGGAAGCGCGGAGCGCAGCTAGGCCGCGCGGCGCGAAGCGCCGCCCGGCTTCATCGGGTGGCTGAAAGTCGTGAGACTTTCAGCCAGAGGCGGCAAGCCGCCAGAGGCGGCCGCCGAGGGTCACCGCGTAGAGCTCGCCGTTCGCGTCCTCGCCGAACGACGAGAGGCCGCCGAGGGTGAAGCTCTCCCTCCGGAGGCCGCGGGCGCGGCCGCCCTGGATCCGGAAGCTCCAGACGGTCCCCGAGCAGTTGTCGCCGTAGAAGTAGCGGCCGACGGCCGAGGGGACGGCCCTGCCGCGGTAGACGAAGCCGCCGCTGACCGCGCAGTGCCCGCCGCCGAGCGGATAGACCGCGACCGGGAAGACGAGCCGGCCGCGCGGGTTGGGCTGCTTGTTCTCGAAGCGCGCGCGGCCCTCGTAGACGTCCCAGCCGTAGTTCTCGATCCCGGGGCTGCGCCGGCGCGTGAAGTTGACCTCTTCCCACGAGTTCTGACCCACGTCGCCGATGTACAGGTCGCCCGTGCGCCGGTCGAAGGAGAAGCGCCAGGGGTTGCGTAGGCCGTAACCCGCGATCTGCGGCCGCGGCGCGCGCCGGTCGACGTTGATGACGAGGAGCTTGCCCAGGCGGCTGCCGAGGTTCTGCGCCCGGTTCTCGGGGTCCCCGCCGGCGCCGCCGTCGCCCGTGCCCACGTAGAGCCTGCCGTCCGGGCCGAATGCGCTCTGTCCGCCGTTGTGGTTCGAGTAGGGCTGCTCGACGAAGAGGATCTGGCGCAGCCGGCGCTTGCCGCGGTACTCGACGACGCGCGTGTCGCCGGCGCGGTCCGTGTAGTTGACGTAGTACTTGCCGTTCCGGGCGTAGCGCGGATGGAAGGCGACCGAGAGCAGCCCGCGCTCGCCGCAGCAGCCGACCTGGGACCGGATGTCGAGCAGCGTCCCGGTGACGCGCCCGTTCTGGACGATCCGGATGCGCCCCTCCTGCTCGACGACGTACAGGCGGCCCGGCTGGTTCCTCGGAGCCGACACGTGCACCGGGGAGTCGAGGCCGGATGCGACCTGCACGAAGCGGTACCCGGGCGCGGCCGCCGGGGTGCCGTCCGTCGAGGACTCACCGCCGCAAGCCGTGAGGACCACGGCGGCGGCGAGGACGACTGGGACCCTGAGAGTCATCGATCTCCCTTACGGAGCAGAACCTTGCGCAGTTCTTCCTCCTTGCCCGGCTCCAGGACCGCCAACACCTGGTCGCCCGCGCGCAGCTCGGTCTCTCCCTCGGCCATCTGCGCCTGGCCGTCCCTCATCACGGTGATCAGGCGAGAGCCGGGCGGGAGGTCGATCCGGGCGACCCGCTTGCCGACCGAGGGCGAGTCGGCGTCCAGCTGCACCTCGACGATCTCGAGGTTCTCCTTGCGGAGCTCCAGGAGGTGGATCAGCCCGTGCTCGGGCACCTCGTGCTCGATCATCGCGAGGATGATCGAGGTCGCCGAGACGGTCGGGGAGATGCCGAGGAGGTCGAAGAGCGGCTGGTTGCGCGGATCGTTGACGCGCGCGATGACCTTCGGGACGGCGAAGTGCTCGCGCGCCATCTGGCAGATGATCATGTTGTCCTCGTCGTCGCCCGTGACGGCCACGACGAGGTCGGGCGGCCGCGAGATGCCGGCGCGCTCGAGGACGAAGAGCTCGGTCGCGTCCCCGAGCTGCACGCGGTGCTCGAACTCCTCCTCGAGGCGCTCGAAGCGCTCGCGCCGCTGCTCGATCAGCGTCACCTCGTGCCCGAGCTCGAGAACGCTCTTCGTGAGGTTCGCGCCGACCTTGCCCCCGCCGGCGATGAGGACGTACACCTAGTGCTCCTCCAGGCGATACACGCCTGCTTCTCGCCCGCGATCACGCGGCGCCAGAGCCGACCCTCGACCTTGCCAAGGCTGCCAAGCCTTGGCGCGGCCGAGTGCGCGCTCTGGCTTGGTGCTCGCGACCGAGAACCGGGGCGGCATCACCTGAAGGAGCACTAGCTTCTGGCCTCCACGCGCTCCGCCGACTTGCGCACCGCGTCGGTGAGGATCTCGATCGCGGTCGAGGTGGGGCAGACCGTCCGGAGGCCGAGCTTCTCGTACACCTTCGCCCGCGCCGGGTCGAGCACGCGGACGATCGTCGTCTCGATCTCGAACTGCTTCTGCGCGACCTGGCCGATCACGAGGTTCGTGTTGTCGCCGTCGGTCGCCACGACGACGGCGTCGGCCTCCTCGATCCCGGCCTCGCACAGCACGTCGACGTCCATCCCGTGACCGACGACGAAGCCGCCCGACCAGTGCTCGCCGAGCCGCTGGAGGGCGTCCTCCTTCTCGTCGATCGCGGTGACCTCCCATCCCGTTCGATCGAGCTCGAGGGCGACCGCCGACCCCACTCGGCCACAGCCGACGACGATGACCTTCATGGCTCGGAGGTTATCCGCTCAGAGCGTGGCGCCTGCCTCTTCCTCCTCGAGGACGCCCTGCGGGTATGCGATCACCATCACCTCGCACGGGGCGTGGCGGAGGACGTAGTCCACGGTCGGGCTGAAGAAGCGTGACTGACGCCGCCAGCGCGGCGCCGAGCCCATGACGATGAGGTCGGCGGCGTGGACCCCGGCCTCGGCGACGATCGCCTCGCCGATCGAGCGCGACCGCACGATCTCCGCCTCCACCTCGACCCCGTGCTCGGCCGCGAGCAGCTTCGCCTCCGCGAGCGACGCCTCCGCGCGCTCCTCCGCGTCGAGCATCGGCGCATCCATCGCCTTGTCGAGCGGGACGGAGACGACGTGGATCGCGTAGAGGGAGCCGCCTCGCTCCTCGGCGAGCTTGATCGCCGTCGCGAGCACCTCCTCTCCGATCAGCCCCAGCTTTATCGGTACGAGGATCCGCTCGTAGACGCCCTCGACCTCCGGCACGAGGTCGGGCTCGGCGGGCAGCACCCGCCCGAAGATCGTCTTGTGCCTCGACCAGCGCGTCCCCACGTAGACGACCGCGCCGATGAGGAGCCAGACCGGCCCGGCGATCCGGGTGGCGTCGTGCGTCACCATCGAGACGATCCAGATCGCGAACGTCAGCGGTGCGCCGACGAGCGCGGCCACGGGGACGTCGGCCCCGCGGATCCTGACGTTGCCCGGGACCCGGAAGGGCCGCTGGAGGTCCGGCTCGGTGAAGCGGAGGCGGATGACGGCGAGCTGGGCAGCGGTGAAGGCGAGCAGGACGCCGAAGCTGAAGAGCCCGGCCAGGAACCGCACGGCCTCCGTCGGGATGAAGTGCCCGATGACGAGCAGCGTGGCCGCGATCAGCGTCGAGCCCACGATCGACGCCGGCGCGATCAGCGTCCTGCGGTTCAGCGTCCCGAAGGCATGCGGCAGCATCTGCCGCTGGCCCATCGAGTACGCGAGCCGTCCGGCGCCCGAGATCGACGTCGTCACGGCCACGAGTAGCACCAGTGCGCCGGTCAGGCCTACCGCCACGCGAAGCGCGTCCGCGGCGAAGGCCGGCAGCGGATCGTCGAGCGCCGCCGTGATGCCCATGAGCGGCGCTCGGAGCCACTCGGTGCCGAGCCCGGCTCCTCCGGGGAACGCCGACACGGCCACGAGCCCCACGGCGAACGACACCGCGACGACGAGGCCGATCCCGGCGAACAGGCTGCGCGGGAGCGTCCGCCCCGGCTCGCGGGTCTCGGCCGCGAGGTTCGCCACCGTCTCCAGGCCCGTGTAGGCGAGCATCGCGAGGGGCAGCGCGAAGGCGAGGTCCCCCCACTCGGGCGCCGTTCCGAGGTCGACGCCCTCGGTCAACGCGTCCGCCGAGAAGAGGAAGGCGAAGCCGAGCGCCAGGAGCACCAGGTGCGACGCGAACGCAAGGCCGGCGATGAGGATCGCGGTGCGGTAGAGGCTCGTCCTCCTGACGAGGCGGAGCGCGCCGATCGCGAGGATCACGAGGACGCCGGCGACGGTGTCCCAGGGCTCGTCGGCGAGCCCTTCCCAGCCGATCGCATGGCCGACGTAGTGCGGGACGAAGAGGCCCGCGAGCGCCATCACGATCAGGTAGTCGAGGATCAGCGCCCAGCCCGTCAGGAATCCGGCCGGGTCGTTGAACGCGCGCCGGACAAAGGTGGCCGCCCCTCCGGGCTCGGGAATGGCACTCGTGCCCTCGGCGTACGAAAGGGCGACGAGCAGGAAGAGGAGGCCGACGGCGAGCAGCACCCACGGCGTGAAGCCAAGGGCGTAGATGGCGATCACGCCGAGCGCGAAGTAGATCGACGAGCCGATCTCCCCGTACGCAACCGCCGCGAGCGAGGGGACGTCGAGGACCCGCTGGAGACCTGGGAGCTTCTTCGCCACGTCAGAGACGCCTGGCCGCTCGCTGAAGGTATAGCCGGAGCCCGCCCGCGACCACGAGCAACACGCCGAGGAGGAACCCGAGACCGCCACCGACGCCCGCCGCCGCCGTTCGCAGGATGACGATCACCCCGAGCACGATCAGCAGCCAGGCGAGCGCGATGGTCATGCGGCCTGCCGGCCGGCAGTGATCGCGACCCGCGACGGGCTGTGCTTGAGGACGTAGTCGACGGTCCGGCCGAAGATGCGACCCCCTCGGGTCACGCGCTTCCGGGGCGCACCGAGGATGACGAGCTCGGCGTTGCGGCGATCGGCTTCCGCGACGATCTCCGGGCCGGCCGCACGGCCGCGGACCAGCCGTGAGACGGCGCGAACTCCGTAGCTCTCGACGATCGCGGCAGAGTGGTCGAGGATGTCCTCCGCCTCCTCCTCCGCGTCGAGGAGCCGGACGTCGAGGGGCAGGTCGAGCGGCACCTCGACGACGTGCACGACGGCGACTGTCGACCCGCGCTCGGCGGCGAGCCGCGCGGCCGCCACGAGCGCCTCTTCAGTCTCGGGCGAGCGGACGACCGGAACGACGATCGTTCGGTACTCGACGGTCAATGACGGCCCGAGAACGACCACCGGCGCCCGGACCGTCTCCCGCAGGCCGGCGCGCACGAAGCGGCGGCGGTAGACCGCGTAGGCGAGGAAGCCGATCGCGAGCCACGCGAGGCCCGCATAGCGCGTGTCCGGCGTTTGCCAGACGACGACGATCCAGGCGGTGCCGGTGGCGATCGCGCCCAGGAAGGCGAAGAGCGGCCAGTCGACGCCGCCTACGCGCAGGTTCGGACGGCCGCGGAAGACGAGCTCCTCGTCCCGCCGCTTGTAGCGCAGCGCGATGACGGAGATGTGGGCGATCGCGAACGACAGCATCGCGCCGAACGAGTACATCGTCCCGAGGAACTCCAGCCGGCCCGGGAGAAGCGTCAGGATCGAGATGAAGCCGGCGAACACGACGAGGGAGATCCACGGCGTCTTGAACCTCGGGTGCAGGCGCCTGAAGATCGCCGGGAGCTGCCGGTAGCCCGCCATCGCGTACGTGATGCGAGACGCCCCGATTACGCCCGCGTTCGTGGCGATGAACAGGATCGTCGCCGCCAGGACGCCCACGTAGACGCGAAGCGCGTCGAGCGCAAGGCCGGAGAGACCCAGGTTGTCGACGACGCCGAGCACGGGATCGTTGGCGTACCCGCCCTCCTCCGGCGGGAGGCCGAGCAGCGTCTCGCCGTTCTCGACGGGGAGCGCCGAGAGCGCGATCGCCGGCAGCGTGAAGAAGATCACCCAGACGGCGATCACGGTCAGCAGGTACGCGCGGGGGACGTTCCGGGCCGGGTCCCGGGCCTCCTCGGCGAGATTGGAGACGGTCTCGATGCCGGTGTACGCGATCATCCCGACCGGAATCGCGAGGAAGAAGTCGCCCCAGGTCGGCGCCACGCCGAAGTCGACGTTCTCGACGAGGATGCTCGGGCTCAGGACGAGCGCGAACCCGAGCAGGACGAGGAGCAGCTGCGTCGCGAAGTCGACGACGGCGAGAACCACGTTCAGGCCGGCCGCCTCCCGGATCCCGACGATGTTCAGGCCGACGAGCACGGTGATCACGAGCGCGCCGCCGATGATGTCCCACGGGTTCTCGCGCAGCGGCTCCCAGAAGATCGAGAGGTAGTGCGGCACGAAGAACGCCGAGATCGAGATCGTGATGATGTAGTTGAGCATCTGCGCCCAGGCGGCCCCGAAGCTGACGAGCTCGTCGAAGGCGTGGCGCGCGAAGCTCGAAGAGCCTCCCGCCTCGGGATAGCGGACCGTCCCCTCGGCGTAGGTGAGCGTCGTCGCGGCGAAGATCACTCCGGCGATCACGAACACGAGCGGCGTCAGTCCGAGCGCGAAGACGGCCGTGACGCCGAGGGCGTAGTAGATCGACGAGCCGACGTTGCCGTAGACCGTGGCGAAGAGGGCGGGAGCGCCGAGAACCCGCTCGAGACCCTGCTGCCTCCGCCTCCGCCGCGGCACCGCCGAACCCTATGCCCGCGAGCGGCGAGCCTGCGGCGTTAGCCTCTCCGGGCCCATGCGCATCTTCATCATCGGTGCCGGGCAGGTGGGCTCCACGATCGTGGAGGCACTTCACGACGAGCACGAGCTCACCGTGATCGACGTGGACCCCGCTCGCCTCGAGCAGCTCGGCGGCCGGTTCGACGTGGGGACGTTGGAGGCCGACGGCGCGAGCCGGCGGGTCCTCGAGCAGGCCGGACTGGCGAGCGCCGACCTCGTCATCGCCTGTACCTCGCGCGACGAGGTCAACGTCATCGTCTCCATGTTCGCGCGGAGACTCGCGCCCGGCGCCCGCACCGTCATCCGGACGGGCAACGAGGAGTATCTGGACGTCTGGAAGGAGCGCCAGCTGGACGTCGACTGGGTCGTCTCGTCGGAGCGCGAGGCCGCCCTTGCCGTCTCGCGGACGATCGGCGTGCCCGCTGCCCGGCAGACGGACATCTTCGCCGACGGCCAGGTCCAGATCGTCGAGTTCGACGTCGAGGCGCCTGTGCGGTCCGTTCCGGCCGGCGGCGGCCCGCTGCTGCAGGCAGCCGAGAAGGCGGCGCGGAGGCCGCGCGGCGCGAGATTCGAGGACGTCGTAGGGCGGCAGCTCCGGGAGGCCGTCCTTCCCGCCGACTCGAAGGTGGCGAGCATCATCCGCGGAGAGGAGATCGCCTTCCCCCGCGGCGAGGAGACGATTCGCCCGGGCGATCGGATCGTCGTCATCGGCTCGCCGGACGCTGCCAAGGAGTGGAGCAAGCTCCTGACCCCGCTGCGGCGCAACGTCGACGACGTCGTCATCTTCGGCGCGGGCAGGATCGGGACGGCCACCGCCCGCGTGCTCCTCCAGCAGGGGATCCGCGTGCGTCTTGTCGAGAGCGACCTCAAGCGCGCGCACGCGGTGTCGGAGCTCCTTCCCGAGGCGCGGGTCTTCCACTCCACCGGCACCGACCCCGAGTTCCTCGAGCGAGAGCACATCGGCAGGTCGGAGGCCGCCGTGTTTGCGATGCGCGACGACGCGAAGAACTACTACGCCGCCACGCTCGCGAAGCTCCACGGCGTCGGGATGACGATCGCCGTCGTCCACGACACCATCTCGATGGACGTCTTCGAGCGCGCCGGCATCGACGTGGCGATCAACCCCCGGCTGCTCACGGCCGAAGAGATCGTCCGCTTCGCGCGGGATCCGCGCACGAAGCAGGTCGCGATGCTCGAGCAGGACCGCTTCGAGATCCTGGATATCACGGTTCGCGCCGAGAGCCCGCTCGCCGGGAAGCGCTTCCGGGACCTGCCGATGACCGGGTCGCTGATCGGTGCCGTCGTCCGCGACGGCGAGGCGATCTTCCCGCACGGCGACGACGTCCTCGAGGCGGGCGACCGGGCCATCATCTTCACGCCCTCCAGCCGCGTTCAAGAGGTCGAGCGGACGCTTTGAGCCCGGCCGTCCAGGTCTCCCGGGGCGCCCTCGGCGTGGACGTCCTCGGCAGCCTCAGCCTCGTCGGCGCGCTGATCAAGTACCTCAGCCTGGCGCTGCTGGTCCCGACCGCGTTTGCGCTTGCCTACTCGGAGCCCGTCTGGCCGTTCGTGTTCACCGGTCTCGCCCTCGGCGCAGCCGGCGCGCTGCTCGAGCGAGTCCCGGGTAGCAAGGAGGCCGTCGGCGTGCGCGAGGGATTCCTCGTCGTCTGCATCACCTGGCTCGTCGCCGCAGGCGTCGGCGCCCTGCCGTACGTCCTGTCGGGCGAGGACCAGTTCGCGAACCCGATCGACGCGTACTTCGAGGGTATGTCCGGGTTTACGACAACCGGCGCGACCGTGCTGACCGACGTCGAGGCGCTCCCCCGCTCGCTGCTGATGTGGCGACAGCTGACCCAGTGGCTCGGCGGGATGGGGATCATCGTCCTTGCGCTCGCGGTTCTGCCGAGGCTGCGGGTCGGCGGTCGCCAGCTCCTTGAGCACGAGCTGCCCGGACCCGAGATCGAGCAGCTCACGGCGCGGATCCGCGATACCGCTCGGCGTCTGTGGGCGCTCTACGTCGTGCTGACGCTGACGATGCTGGGAGTCCTGCTGGCGGTCGGGTGGACGGGGCTCGACGACCGGATCAGTCCTTTCGAGGCCCTTGCGCACGCGTTGACCACGCTCCCGACCGGCGGCTTCTCGACCGAGGCCCGCGGAGTGGAAGCGTTCGGTGCCGCGACGCAGTGGGTGATCGTCGGATTCATGGTCGCCGGCGGAGTCAACTTCGCGCTCCTCTACCGAGCGCTCGTTCGGCGCCAGCCGCGGGCGCTCGCGCGCGACGAGGAGTTCCGGCTCTACCTCGTTCTCTTGCTCCTCGGCTCGCTCGTGCTCCTCACCGAGCTGTGGACGGAGGGAGTGGCCAGGAGTGAAGAGGCCGTGCGGACGTCCGTCTTCCAGGTGGTGGCGATCATGACGACGACCGGCTACGCGAACGCCGACTACAGCGTCTGGCCGTTGTTCGCCGCTGTCGTCCTGCTCGCGCTGATGTTCTTCGGAGCGTCGGCCGGCTCGACGTCGGGGTCGGTCAAGGTCGTAAGGCATCTGCTCATCGGCCGGATCCTCCGCCGCGAGCTCGACCAGACCGTTCATCCCGAGATCGTCAGCCGCGTGCGGCTGAACGGCGTGCCCGTCGACGAGCGCACGCTGCGCGCGATCTCCAGCTTCGTGCTCCTGTACGTCGGGATCTTCGCCCTCGGCGCGTTGATCCTCGTCGCGGACGGGGCGCGTGTGGACTCGGACCTGCGGCTCCTACACGCGATTGGAGCGGCGGCGACGACGCTTGGGAACGTCGGGCCGGCGTTCGGTTTCGCCGGCCCGATGGGGTCGTTCGAGCCGTTCAGCGACGTCTCGAAGCTCGTGATGATCGCCCTCATGTGGCTCGGCCGGCTGGAGATCATCCCCGTCGCCGTGCTGCTCTCGCGCCACTACTGGCGGGTTTGAGCCTGTCCCCGGCGGCCACGACGAGTGTCTGACACTCCTCTCGGCCCGGCGGGACGTGGCCGGAGGCCGCTGGACCGCATGGTTGTGTCGAGGACATGTCCGTCACTGACACGACGAGTGTCTGACACCCGCGGTGTCCCGAAAGGATTATCCGTGGATCGAGACGAGGAGCGGGATGATCAGGATCGCGACGATGTTCGTGATCTTGATCATCGGGTTGATGGCCGGCCCGGCCGTGTCCTTGTAGGGGTCGCCCACCGTGTCGCCGGTAACCGCCGCGGCGTGGGCGTCCGAGCCCTTGCCGCCGTACTGGCCGTCCTCGATCAGCTTCTTCGCGTTGTCCCAGGCGCCGCCGCCTGACGTCATCGCGATCGCGAGGAAGATGCCGGTGACGATCGTCCCGATCAGCAGCCCGCCGAGCATCTCGACGCTGATGATCCCGACGACGATCGGGAAGACGACGGGGATCAGGCTCGGCGCCAGCATGTTCTTGATCGCCGCGCCCGTGACGATGTCGACGGCCCGGCCGTACTCGGGGACCCCCGTTCCCTCGAGGATCCCGGGGATCTCGCGGAACTGCCGACGCACCTCCTGGACGACTTGCCCACCGACGCGTCCGACGGCCTGCATCGCGAGTGACGAGAACAGGAACGGCATCAGGCCGCCGAGGAAGAGGCCGGCGATTACCCAGGCGTCGTGGAGCTCGAAGCGCACGTTGGTGAGGCCCTCGTCGCTCAGCTCGGTCGTGAACCCGTCGAAGAGGATGAGGGCGGCGAGCCCGGCAGAGCCGATCGCATAGCCCTTCGTCACCGCCTTCGTCGTGTTCCCGACGGCATCCAGCGGATCGGTCACCGCCCGGACGGACTCGTCCAGGTCGGCCATCTCGGCGATGCCGCCCGCGTTGTCCGTGACCGGGCCGTAGGCGTCGAGGGCGACGATCATCCCGGTCATCGAGAGCTGCGCCATCACCGCGATTCCGATGTAGAAGAGCCCCTCGGTCGCGCCGTCGCCGAGCGAGTAGGCGCCGACGATCCCGGCGGCGATCACGATCACCGGCAGCGCCGTCGCCTGCATGCCGATCGCGAGCCCTTCGATGATGTTCGTCGCGTGGCCGGTGAGCGAGGCGCGCGAGATGCCCTTCACGGGGCCCCAGCGCGTGCCCGTGTAGAACTCGGTGATCGCCACCAGCAGGAAGGTGACAGCGAGGCCGATCAGCGTCGCGCCGTAGAGCTCCCAGAACGTGAACTTGTCGCTGTCGAAGGCGGCGGTGACCGGAATGAAGAGCAGCGCCGAGATGATCGTCGAGGCGATGACGGCCTTGTAGAGCGCGGCCATGATCGAGCCGCCGCGGCCGATGCGCGCGAAGAAGGTGCCGATGACGGAGGCGATGATCGCCACGCCGCCGATCACGAGCGGGTAGTGCACGATCTCGGTCGCCGGGAAGTTCACGGTGGCGAGGAACATGACCGCGACGAGCGTGACGGCGTAGGTCTC
>DASVEW010000023.1:0-7001 GCA_036380355.1 Gaiellaceae bacterium
GTCCATCGAGAGCCCGAACAGGATCGCGAAGGCGATCGGCGGGACGAACGTCTCGATCGGCCCGGTCCGGTCGAGCCCGGTCAGCTCCAGCAGATAGCCCTCCTGCACGACGAGCGTGAGCACGCCGAAGCCGATGAACGCGGACAGGATCGTCGTGATCGCGGCGGTCAGGGAGATGACGATCGACCGGAACGCCATCGCGAGCACGATGAACGTCACCCCGATGATGTAGAGCAGGAACAGCGGCAGCCGCTCCATGATCCGGTCGCCGATGTCGGCGAATGCGGCCGTCAAGCCCGAGACGTAGGCGACGGAGTTGCCGCCCTCGATCGCCGCGGGAATGACGTCCCCCCGCAGGCGGTCCACGAGCTCCTCGGTCTCCACGTCCTGGGGTGCGGAGTCTGGGGTCACGAACACGATCGCGACCGTCTCCTCGTCGTTCAGCTGCGGCTCGCCGGCCGAAGCCACGCCCTCGAGGTTCCGGACGCCTTCGTAGATCCGCTGGGGCGCCTGCGCGTCCCCGTTCACGTCCACCACGATGGGAATGGGCCCGTTGAACCCGGCCCCGAAGCCCTCGGCGAGGAGGTCGTAGGCCCGGCGGGCCGTCTGCTTGTCCGGCTGCGTGCCCTGGTCGGCCGCTCCGAGGCGGACTAGCCCCGACGTCCCTGCCAGAGCCAGCCCCGCCAGCAGGAGGACCGTGAACACGACGCCGGCGCGCGCCGTCACGAACCGGCCCCACCACGCGATCAGGGTCTTCTCGCGGGCCGCCTCGGAGTCGTCGATCGGCCGCAGGAACGGCACCTTCAGCCGGTCGATCTTGTGGCCGAGCAGGCGCAGCACCGCGAGCAGCAGCGAGTTGGCGATCAGCACGGTGGTCAGCACGCCGAGCGCCGAGCCGATGCCGAGCTTCGTCACGAAGTCGAGGCCGAAGAAGGCGAGGCCGGTCACGGAGATGGCGACCGTCAGGCCGGCGAAGAGCACCGCCCGGCCGGCGGAGGCGCCGGCCTCTGCTGCGGCGTCCGTGGGCGAAAGGCCCTCGTGGAGCAACTGCCTGAAGCGTGTGACGATGAAGAGCGAGTAGTCGATGCCGACGCCCAGGCCGATCATCGAGACGAGCAGCGGCGTGATCGTGTTGATGTCGGTGAGCCCGGCCAGGATGAACAGCAGCAAGAACGCCGTCGCCAACGCCGTGAGCGCGAGCACGATCGGGATCGTCGTCGCGACGAAGGTGCGGAAGACGACGAGCAGCACGATGAGCGCCGCAAGCAGGCCGAGCAGCTCCTGCGTTCCCTGCTCGATGGGCGGGAACTCCGCGTCGCCGTTGAACTCGGCGGTCACGCCGGCCGGCTCGACCGTCTCGCGGACGGCGTCCTGCACGGCGACGACGGCCTCGCGGTCCTTCTCATAGATGACCCGGTCGAACTGCGCTTCCGCGTAGGCGATGCGCCCGTCGTCGGAAAACGTGTCGTCCGTGAAGGGATCGCCGACGCTCTCGAGGCCCGCCTCGTCCTCCGTCGGGTTGAACTCCTGTGTCTTCAGGCGCGCGATCGCTTCCTCGATCGCCGCCTCACGTTCGGGGGTGTCGAGCCGTTCGCCCTCCGGCGCGGCGAAGACCAGGTTCAGCACCCCGCCCTGCTCCTCCGCGAACTCGGCCTCGATCAGGTCGGTCGCCTTTTGTGTGTCGGAGCCCGGGATCTCGAACTCGTCGCGAAGGTCTCCGCCGACCGTCCCGACGAGGACGATCAGCAGCGCGACGATGCCGACCCAGCCGGCGAGCACTCGCCAGGGATGCGTGGCACACATTCGGGTCCAGCGCGCGAGCGCGCCGGTGGACAGCCGCTCGTGGGCGGCGAGGCGTTGGCCCATAGGCTCATCAACGTCCGCGGCCGCCGGAGGATTCCGCTCGTGATCAGTCATGAGGTTGCCCTTCCTCGTTTCCGGGTTTCTACCTAAGACGGCCGGACGAACCGGAACTCATCGGCTACCGGCTGGTTGGGCGAACGTTGCCTGATACGTCGTTCTCGTCATGCAGGCTCGGCCACCCAGCGCATCGGATCGCCTGCGCCCAGGTCGGTGACGCCTGCATCGATCAGCGCCCCGCAGACCAGCGTCCGGCGGTGGGCGGCGAACGTCAGCACGTGGGCGATCATCCCGGCGTAGGTGAACACCTCCGGCGGGTCGCAGACCGCGTCGACGAAGGTCTCGTCGAGCCGCCCGTCATCGGCGATCGTACGGACCTGGGCGAGAAACGCGGGCCCCGCCTCGGCGAGCCTCGCACGCATGCCGGAGATGCTCTCGCCACGCTCGACCTCGAAGTCGTACGGCCGGTCGTGGACGGCTGCGTCCCACATCGCGAGCTGCCCGACGAGGCGTGAAAGCAGCGACCGCAGGGTGGGGTCGTCGTCGAGGCCCTCGACCGAGATCTCGACGGGTGCGTCGAGCACCTCGTCGGGCAGGCCCTCCGCTCGGTTGATCATCTCTCCGACCAGCCAGACGTGGTGCTCGACCATGCGAATGAGCAAGTCCATCGTGGTGACCTTTCTGTCGGCCGGGACGTGAAGACCGCCCGGCGGGTGGAAGTGCACGGCGGCCGGCGCCTCGATCTGGAATCTCGTCGGCTTGCGCCGCCACCGCGACGGCGACCGCCCGTAGGCACGAGTGAATGCGCGCGTGAACGCCTCGTGCGACGAATAGCCCGATTCGAGGGCGACCTGCAGCACGTCCCGATCCGTCGTGATCAGCCGGTAGGCGGCCCGCTCCAGCAGGATGCGCCGGCGGAGAGTCGCCGGCGGTTCGCCGGCGGCCGCCGACACGAGCCGATCGAAGTGGAACCGGGACAGGTGCAGGCGCGACGCCAGCGCCTCGCCGGACAGCTCGTGGTCGTCCAGGCTGACCGCGAGGAGATCGACGAAACGGGCGAAGGTGTCGGTCGTCGTGCTCATTGGACAGAAACTGCCATCCGTCCGGACGCCGCGCTTGATCGCATTTGCCGACCTGAGCCGGGTAACGCGGTAGGAGGGCCCGGCGACGTTCCGCCAAGCCCTCCTGGCCGACGTTCTCGTTTCCGTTCAGCTGATCAGCCGCGCAGCGACCGCAGGTACTGGTCGAGCCGGTCGTAGCTCACGGATGCCCCGTCCGTCATCCCCCGTATCGCAGGGATACGGGCGCTCCCTGCGTCCTTGCCTCGGAACGGCCAGCGCACCCCTGCAACGAGCGACGTTCCGCCAACCCCTCCTAGGCGGAGACCGCGCGCTCAAGCCGCCTGACCCGCCCGGCCAGGGTCTCCATGATCGCAAGGCCGATCTGCGGGTCCTCCTTCAGCGCTCGCAGGAACGCCCGACGCGGCAGCTTCATGACGCGCACGGCGGCGGAGGCCGTGACCGTTGCGGATCGCGGGCCGCCGTCGACCAGCGCCATCTCGCCGAAGAAGTCGCCGGGGCGCAGCGGTCGGGACCTTCCCAGTACCCGCGCGCGTCCCTCGAGTACGAGGTAGAACGAGTCGCCGGCCTCTCCCTGCTGGACGATCACCTCGCCCGCCTCGTAGTCCACGACGCTCGCGAGCCTGGCGATCCCGCGGAGCTGGCGCTTTCGCAGCCCGGAAAAGAGCGGCAGCGCGCCCAGGACCTCCGCCCAGTCGCGCTCGCTCGGCCGGTCCCAGGACCGTCTCATGATCATCTGGAGCGACGGGCGTTCGTCGGGGTCTGCTGCCATCGAGTCGGAGGCTAACCGCGCTAGGCCCGACGTTCAATCTGTCGACGGCCGCGCATCCGGGCCGGGCGGTGGGGTTATCCCCACGACGAGACGCCTGACGCCGCCATTGTGCGGCGCCGCCGCGGCAGCGAGCCTTCGACCCATGGTGCGAACATCAAGGGAAAGGAAGGCGATCACGATGCCGGCGATCACCGAGATCAACGAGCTGGAACGGCTTCGCCGGCGGCCGGCTGCCGTCGCGCGGCGCAGGGCCTCCGGCGATGCGGGAGCCGCAGCATGACCACGCGGCTGCTCCGGCCGTTCCGCAGGGCCGAGACGTACCGGGCACTGCTCTTCTACGTCGCGGAGCTCGCGCTGGGCGCGGCCGGCTTCGTCGTGCTCGTCGCCGGCTGGTCGCTCACCTTGACCCTCGCGATCACGCCGCTCGTCGTGCCGCTCCTGATCGGCCTGCGTGCGGCGGTCGGCGCGCTCGCCCAGGCCGAGGCCGCGGTGGCGCGGAAGCTGCTCGGAGCACGGAGCCGCCCGCGGGCTTCCTCCCCGGGGCGCGGGTTCTGGAACCGCGGCTTCGCCGTTGTGCGGGACGGGGCCTTCTGGAGGCAGCAGGCGCAGCTCCTGCTCGCCTGGCCGATTGCGCTCGTCCCGCTGGCGGTGCTCAGCTGGGCTGCCGAGCTGATCACCGTCCCGATCTGGCACCGGTGGGTCGACAGCCGGGACGTGGTCGGGCTGTTCGAGGTCGACAGCTTCCCGGAGTCGCTTCCGTTCGCCGCAGCCGGGCTCGCCTTGCTGATCGCTCTCGCGCATCTCCTCGGCCCGATGTCGTCGCTCTCCCGGCGGCTCGCGGCCGGCCTGCTCGACGACGACGGCGCCGGGGTCGGCCGGTCCCGCGAGGAGCTGCGCGTGATGCGCCTTCGCTCGCTGACCATCACCTCGCTGGTCTCGACCGCGATCGCCGGCGTGCTCGTCGTGATCTGGGCGGCGACGCCCACGGACTACTTCTGGCCGATCTGGCCGCTGCTCTCGCTCGGGCTCCTGGTCGGGATCCTCGGCTGGGTGATGCTCGTCCTCGAGCACCCCTCCGCCGCGCGACTCGCCGGCGGGAGCGAGGCGCTTGCGATTCAGGTGGGAGCCTCGGCCGTCCTCGTCGGCTTCCTCGTCGCGGTCTGGGCCGTGACCACCAGCGGGTACTTCTGGCCGATCTGGCCGGCCCTCGGGCTGACGCTGCTCGCGATAGTCCACGCCGCCGTCGTCTACGCCCGGCGCCACCGCAGGATCGAAGTCCTCGAAGCCAGCCGCGCAGGCGCAGTCGACGCCCAGGAGTCGGAGCTGCGCCGGATCGAGCGCGACCTGCACGACGGCGCGCAGGCGCGACTCGTCGCGCTGGGGATGAGCCTCGGGCTGGCCGAGCAGCACCTCGGGAAGGATCCGGACGCCGTCCGGGAGCTGATCGCCGAGGCGCGACTCGGGGCCGCGGAAGCGCTCGAGGAGCTCCGCGACCTGGCGCGCGGGATCCACCCGCCGATCCTCGCCGACCGGGGGCTCGAGGCTGCGGTCGCCGCGCTGGCTTCGCGAAGCCCCGTCCCCGTCTCGCTGTCCGTCGACGTGTCCGAGCGACCGGCGGCGCCGGTCGAGACGGCTGCCTACTTCACGGTCTCGGAGGGGCTCGCGAACGCGATCAAGCACTCGGGGGCGACGCAGGTCACGGTCCGGATCGCGCAATCGGACGGCGTCCTGTTCGCAGAGGTCGGAGACGACGGCCGCGGCGGAGCAGATTCCGCGGGCAACGGCTTGAAGGGGCTCCGGCAGCGCATCGAGGCGCTGGACGGGACGCTGTGGATCTCCAGCCCCGAAGGCGGTCCCACGACGATCCGGGCGGTGGTGCCGTGCGCGTCGTGATCGCCGAAGACCTGGCGCTCCTCCGCGACGGCCTCGCCCGCCTGCTACGCGACAACGGCTTCGAGGTCGTCGACGCGGTCCGCGACGGAGACGCGCTGGTCCACGCAGTCATGCGAGAGAGCCCGGACCTCGCGATCGTCGACATTCGGCTTCCCCCGAGCTTTCGCGACGAAGGCCTGCGGGCCGCGCTCGAGCTGCGAGCGCGACACCCCGACACGGCGATTTTGGTCGTCTCGCAGTACGTCGAGCCCACGTACGCCGGCGAGCTCCTGGCAGACGGGCAGGGCGGTGTGGGCTATCTGCTCAAGGACCGGATCATGGAGGTCGGTGAGTTCGTCGACGCCGCGCGGCGCGTCGCCGAGGGTGGGACCGCGCTCGATCCCGAGGTCGTGGCGCAGCTCTTCTCACGGCGGAGAGCGGACGGCCCGCTGGAGCGGCTGACGCCGAGAGAGCGGGAGGTCCTCGGCCTGATGGCCGAGGGCCGGTCGAACGCGGCGATCGCGGAGCAGCTCGTGCTCACGATCGGGGCCGTCGAGAAGCACGTCTCCAGCATCTTCATGAGGCTGGGGCTTCCGCGTTCCGAGACGGATCATCGCAGGGTCCTCGCCGTGCTCGCCTACCTCCAAGGCCAGGACTAGGGGCCGATGACTTTCGCGGCGCTGCGCGGTCTGGACCATCGGAAGATCGAGCGATCCAAGGAGGCCGACATGCGCAAGGTGATCGTGAACGAGTTCATGAGCCTCGACGGCGTCGTGCAGGCGCCCGGCGCCGAGGACGAGGACACGAGCGGCGGCTTCAAGCATGGAGGCTGGCATCTGGGCTACTTCGACGACCTCTCCCAGCAGTGGGTGGTCGACGGGCTCACGACGGCGGGCGGCTTCCTGCTCGGGCGGCGCACGTACGAGATCCTCGGGGCCTACTGGCCGAATGCGCCCGAGGAGGAGCAGGTGGTCGCACAGCCCCTGAACACGCTGCCGAAGTACGTGGCGTCGAGGACGCTCGACGAGCCGCTCGAGTGGCAGAACTCCACGGTGCTCCAGCGTGATCTGACCGAGGCGGTCGGCGCGCTGAAGGAGGAGGACGGCGCCGACATCCACGTGATCGGCAGCGCGGAACTGGTTCGGTCGCTGATCGAGCTCGGCCTGGTGGACGAGCTCCGCTTCATGATCGACCCGGTCGTGCTGGGCGGCGGAAAGCGCATCTTCGGCGAGGACGGCACACGCAGGCCGCTGCGCCTCGTCGAGAGCGAGGTCACGATGACGGGCGCGATCCTCGCGACCTACGCGCCTGCCGACAGCTCCTAGACGCTCCAGGTATAGCGACTCTGGGAGGGCGCCCCGGCGTGCGGCACACTCGGCAGCAGAGAGGATGCATGCGGAAGCCGGAGCCGGAGGACG
>DASVEW010000024.1:0-23871 GCA_036380355.1 Gaiellaceae bacterium
CAGACCGGGCCGAACGGCGACCTCTTCTACGTCAACTTCAACGGGGACATCAGGCGGATCCGCTACCTCGGCTCCAACGAGGCTCCGGTGGCCGTCGCGGCGGCCACGCCGACGAGCGGGCCCGTCCCGCTCACCGTGACGCTGGACGCCACCGGCTCCAGCGATCCGGACGGAGGGTCCCTGACGTACGCGTGGGACCTCGACGGCGACGGCCTGTACGACGACTCGAGCGCCGCGACGCTCCAGCACACGTACGAGACCGCCGGCTCGTACGTGGCCCGGCTCCGGGTCGTGGACGCCGGCGGCGCGTCGGCAACGGACTCCGTTTCCATCTCGGCAGGCGTCGGCCCGCCGACGGCGACGATCGACGCCCCGATTGCTTCGACGACCTGGAAGGTCGGGGACGTCGTGAGCTTCAGCGGCTCTGCGACCGACGCCGAGGACGGCACGCTGCCGCCCTCCGCGTTCTCCTGGTCGCTCGTCCTCCAGCACTGCCCGTCCGGCGGCTGCCACACGCATCCGGTCCAGAACTTCGTCGGCGTGTCGAGTGGCTCGTTCACGGCGCCCGATCACGAGTACCCCTCGCACCTCGAGCTCCAGCTCACCGTCACCGACTCGCACGGGCTGACCGACACGACGAGCGTCCGGCTCGACCCGCAGACCGTCGACCTCGCGTTCCAGACCGACCCGGCCGGGCTGACGCTCGTCGTCGGCAGCGAGGCCGAGACGCCAGCGCCGTTCACGCGCACGGCGATCGTCGGCTCGACGGTGTCGCTCAGCGCCCCGACGCCGCAGATTGCCGGAGGGCTGACCTACGACTTCGTCAGCTGGTCCGACGGCGGCGCGCAGACGCACACCATCACCGCACCGGCGACGAGCGCGACCTACACGGCGACCTACACCGGCTCGGCCGTCCCGGGCCTCGTCGGCGCCTACGCGTTCAACGAGGGCGCCGGCTCGTCCGCCGTCGACGTCTCGGGGCAGGGGAACCACGGCACGCTCGAGGGCGGCACGGCCTGGTCGGCAACGGGGAGGTACGGCGGCGCGCTCCAGTTCGACGGCGTCAACGACTGGGTCCGCGTGCCCGACGCGAGCTCGCTCGACCTGTCGGCCGGCATGACGATCTCCGCCTGGGTGCGCCCCAGCACGCTGTCCGCGTGGCGGACCGTGATCTTCAAGCCGCAGCCGTCCAACCTCGTCTACGCGCTCTACGCGAACTCGAACGTGAACGCGCCGATGGGAGAGGCGTGGATCTCCGGGGCGTCCGCGAAGCCGGTGGGCACGACCCAGCTTCCGCTCAACGCCTGGACGCATCTCGCCGCGACCTACGACGGCACCACGGTTCGCCTGTACGTCGACGGCACTGAAGTCGGCAGCGTCATTCGCGCGGGCGGGATCACCACCTCGTCCGACCCGCTCTTCATCGGCGGCAATCCGGTCTGGCCCGAGTGGTTCTCCGGTCTGATCGACGAGGTGCGGATCTACGACCGCGCGCTGACCGCGACGGAGCTCCAGGCGGACATGAGCACCGCGATCGACAGCGGCCCGCCCGACACCGAATCGCCCTCGGCGCCGGGCACGCTCACGGCGACGGGCGGGATGGGTTCGGCCTCGCTCAGTTGGGGCCCGGCGAGCGACGACCGCGCGGTCGCCCACTACAACGTCTACCGGAGCACGGTCGCGTCCTTCCTGCCCGATCTCTCGAACCGGATCGCCCAGGTCACGGGGCTCGCGTACACGGACGCGGCACCGGCCGGCACGTACTTCTACAAGGTCGACGCGCAGGACGGCGCCGGCAACGTCGGGCCCTCGTCGAACGAGGCGAGCGCCACGGTCACCGCGGACACGAGCGCCCCGACCGCGCCGACGAACCTCCAGGCGAGTGTGTCTGGAACGTCCGTAGCGCTCACATGGACGGCCGCGACCGACGACGTCGGCGTCACGGCCTACAACGTGCACCGCGGGACGACCTCCGGCTTCACGCCGACGGACGCCAACCGGATCGCGCAGACGGCGGGGACGAGCTACGCCGACAGCGGGCTCTCGCCCGGGACGTACTACTACGTCGTGACGGCGCAGGACGCCGCGCTCAACGTCGGGCCGGCGTCGAACCAGGCGCTCGCGACGATCTCGTCGACGACGCCGCCGCCGAGCGGCCTCGTCGCGGCGTACGGGTTCGAGGAAGGCTCGGGGACGACCGCGAACGACAACTCCGGGACGGGCAACACCGGTGTCATCTCCGGTGCGGCCTTCGCGCCGAGCGGGAAGTACGGCGGCGCCCTCGACTTCGACGGCGTAGACGACTGGGTGACGATCGCGGACTCCGACTCGCTCGACCTCACGAGCGGGATGACGCTGAGCGCCTGGGTGCGGCCGGACGTCGTGCAGGGCCGCTACCGGCAGGTGATCCTCAAGGAGCAGCCGGGCGGGCTCGAGTACTCGCTCTACGCGCACACAAACCGCGGGTTCCCGAGCACGTCCCTGTGGATCAACGGCAAGCTCCGGAACTTCGACGGCACGACGACGCTGCCGACCGGGGTCTGGTCGCACCTCGCGGCCACGTACAACGGCCTGACGGCGCGCGTGTACGTGGACGGCGTGCTCGTGCGGAGCGGCAACCGAAGCGGCACGCTCGGCGTCTCCGCGTCGCCGCTGCGGATCGGTGGCAACGCGGTTCACCCCGAGTGGTTCGACGGGCTGATCGACAACGTCCGTGTCTACAACCGCGCGTTGACCGACAGCGAGATCCAGACGGACATGGCGACGCCGGTCACGCCGCCCGACTCCGAGCCGCCGACGGCGCCGTCACACCTGACCGCGACCGGCGGCATGCTCTCGGTCGATCTCGAGTGGATCGAGTCGACGGACAACGTCGGCGTGCAGCACTACAACGTCTACCGCAGCACCGTTCCGGGGTTCGTGCCGAGCGCCTCGAACCGAATCGCCCAGGTGACGGGCACGACGCACACCGACACCGCGGCGCCCGGGACGTACTACTACAGAGTCGACGCGCAGGACGAGGCCAACAACGTGAGCCCGCCGTCGACCGAGGCCAGCGCGACGATCACCGGCGACACGATCGCCCCGACCGCCCCGACGGGTTTGACGGCGAGCGTGAGCGGCAGCTCGGCGGCCCTGAGCTGGACGGCGTCGAGCGACAACGTCGGTGTGGCGCGCTACAACGTCCACCGCGGCGACAGCCCGGGGTTCGTGCCGAGCGCCGCCAACCGGATCGCTCAGCCGGTCGGCACGAGCTACACGGACACCGGGCTCGCCGCGGGGACCCACTACTACGTCGTGACCGCGGAGGACGCGGCGCTGAACGTCAGCGCCCCGTCGAACGAGGCGAGCGCGCTGATCTCCGACGTCAACCCGCCGACGGCTCCCACCGGCCTCGCTGCCGACGTGGACGGGACGTCGGTGAACCTGAGCTGGACGGCGGCGACGGACGACGTCGGCGTCACCCGCTACAACGTCCACCGCGGCACGACCTCCGGGTTCACGCCGACGGCCGCGAACCGGATCGCCCAGCCGACCGGGACGACGCACACCGATGCCGGGCTTGCCGTCGGGACGTACTACTACGTCGTGACGGCCGAGGATGCCGCGCAGAACGTCGGGCCGCCCTCGAACCAGGCTTCCGCCGTGATCCCCGACACCGAGCCGCCCACCGCGCCGTCCGGCCTGACCGCGACGGGTGCGCTGGGCCGCGTCTCGCTCGCCTGGACGGGGTCGACCGACAACATCGGCGTCCACCACTACAACGTCTACCGCAGCACCGTCGCGTCCTTCATCCCCGGGCCTGCCAACAAGATCGCCGAGGCGACGACACCTGCCTACGAGGACACCGGGCTCGCGGCCGGCACGTACTTCTACCGGGTCGATGCCGCGGACGCCGCGGGCAATCTGAGCTCTGCGTCGAACGAGGCGAGCGGGACCGCGACGGCGGACACGACCGCGCCGAGCGCGCCCGGCGGCCTGACCGCGAACGGCAGCGGCAGCTCTGTCGCGCTCTCGTGGACGGCCTCGACGGACGACGTGGGCGTCACCCGGTACAACGTCCATCGCGGGACGACCTCCGGGTTCACGCCGACGACCGCGAACCGGGTCGCACAGCCGACGGGGACGTCCTACACGGACGGCGGCCTCTCGGCCGGCACGTACTACTACCTCGTCACCGCGGAGGACGCCGCGCTGAACGTCAGCGCCCCGTCGAACCAGGCGAGCGCGACGATCGCGCCGCCGCCGCCCGACCTCGTCGCCGCGTACGGCTTCGACGAGGAGACCGGCACGACGGTCCAGGACTCGTCCGGCAACGGCAACCACGGCACGCTCGAGGGGCCGACGAGGACGACCGCGGGCCGGTTCTTCGGCGCGCTCTCCTTCGACGGCACGAACGACTGGGTGACCGTGCCCGACTCGCCCTCGCTCGACCTCACGACCGCGATGACGCTCGAGGCCTGGATTCGCCCGAACGCGATCACCGGCTGGCGCACGGTCATCTTCAAGGAGCAGACGGGCAACCTCGTCTACGGGATCTACTCGAACACGAACACGAACACGCCGGCGGGCGAGATCTACACGACGACGATCCGACGCGTGAACGGGACGACGCAAGTCCCCGCGAACCAGTGGTCGCACCTCGCGACGACGTACGACGGCGCGAACCTCCGTTTCTACCTGAACGGCAACCTGGTGAACACGCTCGTCACGAGCGGGAACATCCTCGTCTCGAACGGCGTCCTCCACATCGGCGGAAACGCGGTCTGGCCGGAGTGGTTCAACGGGCTGATCGACGAGATCCGGATCTACAAGCGGGCGCTGAGCGAGTCGGAGATCCAGACGGACATGAACACGAGCGTCGGCGTGCCGGACACACAGCCGCCGACGGCCCCGCAGAACCTTACGGCGACCGGCGCAGTGTCCTCCGCGTCGCTCGACTGGACGGCGGCCACGGACAACGTCGCCGTGCACCGCTACAACGTCCACCGCTCGACGAGCGCGGGCTTCGTCCCGACAGACACGAACCGCGTCGCGCAGGTCGCCTCGACATCGACGTCCTACACGGATACGGGGCTCGCCGGCGGGACGTACTTCTACGTCGTCGTCGCGGAGGACGCGGCCGGCAACAAGGGGCCGCCGTCGAACGAGGCGAGCGCGGCGGTCACCGCGGACACCCAGGCGCCGACGGCGCCCGGGACACTCAGCGCAACGGGGCTGCCCGGGGCTGCGAACCTGACGTGGGGCGCGGCGGCGGACAACGTCGCGGTCAAGCACTACAACGTCCACCGCTCGACGACGAGCGGCTTCACCCCCTCCCTCGCGAACCGGGTCGCGCAGGTGACCGGGACGAGCCACTCCGACACCGGCCTCAACCCGAACACCTACTACTACCGCGTCACCGCCGAGGACGCCGCCGGCAACGTCGGCCCGCCCACGAACCAGGCGGCCGCCGACGTGACCGAGCCGGCGATCGAAGGGCTCGTCGCCGCGTACGGCTTCGACGAGGCGACCGGGACGACTGCTCTCGACTCGTCCGGCAACGCGAACCACGGCTCGCTCGGCGGTCCCGCCCGCGCGTCGATCGGGCGCTTCGGCCACGCCCTCCGCTTCGACGGCGCAAACGACTGGGTGACCGTTCCCGACTCGAGCTCCCTCGACCTGACGTCGGGGATGACGCTCGAGGCGTGGGTGCAGCCGAGCCTGCTCACCGGCTGGCGGACGGTCGTCTTCAAGGAGCAGACCGGCAACCTCGTCTACGGCACCTATGCGAACCGCGAGACGAACGTCCCGAACGGCCAGGCGTACATCGGCGGCCGCATCCGGTCGACGAACGGCAGCGGGCAGATCGCGCTCGGCTCGTGGACGCATCTCGCGACGACCTACGACGGCGCGGTCCTCCGGCTCTACGTCAACGGGACGCAGGTGTCCCAGCTCTCGATCGCCGGCACGATCGGAACCTCCAACGGCGTACTCCACATCGGCGGCAACGCCGTCTGGGGCGAGTGGTTCGCCGGCCTGATCGACGAGGTCCGCGTCTACAACCGGGCGCTGACCGCGACGGAGATCCAGACCGACATGGCGCGAGGCGTGGTGCGCGACACGACGGCCCCGAACGCAGTCGCGAACACGCCGGCGAACGGCGCGCAGGACGTCAACGCGTTCGACCCGGTCACGGTGACCTTCAACGAGGCGATGGACCCGGCGACGATCACGTCCTCCTCGTTCGAGCTGAGGGACGACACTGGGACGCTCGTGCCGGCCTCGATCTCGTACGAGCCGGTGTCGGGCGTCGCGACGCTCCAGCCGAACGCGCGACTCGCGTACCAGAAGTCCTACACGGCGACGGCCAAGGGCGGTCCGGACGGCGTCAAGGACCTGGGCGGGAACCCGCTGGCGGCCGACCGCACGTGGTCCTTCACGACCGCGAGCGCCCCGCCGCCGGTCCTCGTCCTCGGCTCCTCCTCCGACGGCTTCAGCAAGTACGCCGCCGAGATCCTCCGCGCGGAGGGGATGGGCCTCTTCGACGTCAAGAACCTGTCCGCGACGACGGCGGAGATGATCGGTGAGTACGACGTGGCGATCCTCGGGAACATCCCGCTCTCGGGCTCGCAGGTGACGATGCTGACGAACTTCGTGAACGCCGGCGGGAACCTGATCGCGTTCCGCCCGGACAAGCAGCTGGCGGGCCTGCTCGGCCTGACCGACGCCGGCACGACGCTCGCGAACGCGTACCTGCAGATCGACACGTCGGCCGGGAAGCCCGGCGCCGGGCTCGTCAGCCAGACGATCCAGTTCCACGGGACGGCCGACCGCTACACGCTCAACGGCGCGACGAGCCTCGCGACGCTGTATTCGAACGCGACGACGGCGACGACGAGCCCGGCGGCGACGCTCCGCTCGGTGGGCTCGAACGGCGGCCAGGCTGCCGCCTTCGCGTTCGACCTCGCCCGCTCGATCGTCTACACGCGGCAGGGCAACCCGGCTTGGGTCGGGCAGGACCGCGACGGGATCGTCCCGATCCGCCCCAACGACCTCTTCTTCGGCGCCGCCTCCGGCGATCAGCAGCCGGACTGGGTGAACACGAACAAGCTGGCGATCCCGCAGGCGGACGAGCTCCAGCGGCTGCTCGCGAACCTCATCCTCGAGGTCGAGAAGGACCGCAAGCCGCTGCCGCGCTACTGGTACTTCCCGCGCGGCGAGAAGGCGGTCGTGATCATGACCGGGGACGACCATGCCCAGGGCGGCACGGCCGGCCGCTTCGACCAGCACAAGGCGCAGAGCCCGCCCGGCTGCTCCGTCGTCCAGTGGGAGTGCGTGCGGGGGACGTCGTACATCTACCCGGGCAGCCCCCTGACGAATACGCAGGCGGCCGCGTACGAGGCCGACGGCTTCGAGGTCGGGATCCACGTGAACGTCAGCGGCGGGTGCGGCAACTGGACCGAGTCGTCGCTGAGCACGAGGTTCGCCGAGGCGCTGGCCGCCTGGCGGGCCGACTACCCGAGTGTCCCCGATCCGACGACCCACAGGCTCCACTGCGTTGCCTGGAGCGACTGGTCGACCCTGCCGAAGACCGAGCTCGCGAACGGGATGCGGATGGACACGAACTACTACCACTACCCCGGGAGCTGGATCGGCCCGACCCCCGGGTTCATGACCGGCTCGGGGATGCCGATGCGCTTCGCCGACCTCGACGGGACGCTGATCGACGTCTACCAGGCGCACACGCACATGAACGACGAGGCGGCCCAGGTCTACCCGTTCACGATCGACTCCTTGCTCAACGGGGCGCTCGGAGCGAACGGGTACTACGGCTGGTTCACGACCAACATGCACACGGACAACGCGACCCATGCCAGCGCGGATGCGATCGTCGCCTCGGCCCAGTCCCGCGGCGTGCCGATCGTCAGCGCCAGGCAGGCGCTCGACTGGCTCGACGCGCGCGACCGGTCGTCGTTCGCGTCGATCGTCTGGAGCGGGAACACGCTCACCTTCACGGTCCGGCCGGAGGAGGCGGCGAACGGCCTCGAGGTCATGCTGCCGGTCCAGTCGCGCGGCGGCGCGCTCTCGACGGTGACGCGCGCCGGCGCACTCGTCCCGACCACGCCGCTGACGGCGAAGGGCGTCGCCTACGCAGTCTTCCCCGCGGTCGCAGGGACGTACGTCGCCACCTACGGTTAGCCCAACCGATCGGCTAGGTGCTCGTCGCCCGGAGGGTCTTCGTTTTCTGGTCTAGGAGTGCGGTTTCGCCCCTTCTAGGCTCAGGTTCAGGCGTCTGACGTGAGGGGGACTTGCGCGTGAACTCGGTGGTAGAAACGGCTTCGACTGCGGTCGGCGGCCGCACGCTCGAGATCCTGGCGCGGCGGCGGTCGTCGCCGTTCAAGCGCCGCGGCCGGCTCGTGCGCGCCGCGTTGCTGCTCGCCGATCTCGCCGGGCTCACGCTCGCGTTCGTCGCGACGCAGATCCTCTTCCTCGACGCCGGCCCGAACGACACCGTCGGAATCGAGACGGAGCTCGTGCTGTTCACGCTCAGCCTCCCGCTCTGGGCCGTCGTCGCGAAGCTCTACCGCCTCTACGACAACGACGACGAGCGCGCCGACCACACGACGCTCGAGGACCTCGTCGGCGTCTTCCACCTCGTCACTGTGGGCACCTGGCTCGTGATCGGCGGCGGCTGGCTGCTCGGCCTCGCCGACCCGAAGCTCGGCAAGCTGCTCACGTTCTGGGTGCTCGCGATCGCGCTCGTGACCGGCGGGCGGGGCGTCGCGCGCGCTCTCTGCCGGCGTCACCTCGCCTTCCTCCAGAACACCGTCATCATCGGCGCGGGGGACGTCGGCCAGCTCGTCGCGCGCAAGCTCCTCCAGCACCGCGAGTACGGCCTGAACCTCGTCGGCTTCGTCGACGCCAACCCGAAGGAGCTCCGCTCGGACCTCGGCGACGTCCCCGTTCTCGGGCCGGTCGAGCAGCTGCCGGAGCTCGTCGACCGCCTCGACATCGAGCGTGTCGTCGTCGCGTTCTCGAACGACCCGCCGGCCCGTACGGTCGAGCTGGTCCGCACGCTGCGCGACCGGAGCATCCAGGTGGACATCGTCCCGCGCCTCTACGAGCTCGTCGGCCCGCACGTGAAGGTCCACTCGATCGAGAGCCTCCCGCTGGTGGCTCTGCCGACCGCGAAGCGCTTCCCGTTCTCGCGCAAGCTGAAGCGGTTCGGCGACATCGTCGGGGCCGCCGTCGGCCTCGTCCTCGCCGCGCCGTTCTTCGCGTACGCGGCCTGGCGGATCCGCCGTGAGTCGCCGGGGCCCGTGATCTTCCGGCAGGAGCGCCTCGGCAAGGGTATGCGGCCGTTCACCGTCTTCAAGTTCCGGACGATGCGGGTCGACACCGACGACTCGGCCCACCGCGAGTTCATCAAGCAAACGATGGACGCCTCGGCCCTGCCGACGGAGAACGGGCTCTACAAGCTGAACCGCGACGACGCCGTCACGCCGTTCGGCCGCTTCCTCCGCAAGACGAGCCTCGACGAGATCCCGAACCTCGTCAACGTCCTCCGCGGCGAGATGTCGCTCGTCGGCCCCCGTCCGTGCCTCGAGTACGAGACGGAGCATTTCGAGCCGCACCACTTCGAGCGCTTCGTCGTCCCGCAGGGGATCACCGGCCTGTGGCAGGTGACGGCGAGGGCACATGCCACGTTCGGGGAGGCGCTCAACATGGACGTCGCCTACGCGCGGAACTGGTCGCTGGGGCTCGATCTGTGGCTCATCCTCCGCACGCCTCTCCACGTCCTCCGCAGAAAGGGAACCGTCTGATGCTCGGAATCGCAGTCGTCGGCCTGGGCTACTGGGGCCCGAACCTCGTCAGGAACCTCCACGAGGTCGAGGACGCCCGCCCCGAGCTCGTCTGCGACCTCCGTCCCGACGCGCTCGACGCGGTCGCCCGCCGCTACCCCGCCGTGCGCACGACGACCGACTTCGACGCCGTGCTCGCCGACGGCGCCGTCGACGCGGTCGCGATCGCGACGCCCGTCTCGTCCCATTTCGAGCTCGCTGCGCGCGCGCTCGAGGCCGGCAAGCACGTGTTCGTCGAGAAGCCGCTCACCGCTTCCTCGGACGAGGCGCTCGAGCTGATCGAGCTCGCGGACCACCACGGCCTCGTGCTGATGCCGGGCCACACGTTCCTCTACAGCCCGCCCGTCAACATGATCCGGTCGCTGATCGCGGACGGCGAGCTGGGCGAGATCTACTTCGTCTCGACGAGCCGCGTGAACCTCGGGCTGCACCAGTCCGACGTCAGCGTCGCCTGGGATCTCGGACCGCACGACTTCTCGATCCTCCGCTACTGGCTCGGCGAGACGCCGTCGCACGCGAGCGCCCTCAGCCGCGGCTGCGTGATCCCGGACATCCCGGACGTCGCCTTCATCGACCTGGAGTTCCCGTCCGGCACCGTGGCCCACGTCGAGCTCTCCTGGCTCGCGCCCAGCAAGCTCCGCCGGACGACGATTGTCGGCTCGCAGAAGATGATCGTCTACGACGACACCTCGAACGAGCCGGTCCGCGTCTTCGACTCCGGGGTCATGCTCCGGGACCCGGAGACGTTCGGCGAGTACAAGCTGACCTACCGGACCGGGGACATCGTTTCCCCGCACCTCGAGGTCGCCGAGCCCCTGCGCCTCGAGCTCGACGACTTCGCACAGGCGATCCGCACCGGCTCGACGCCGCGCTCCTCGCGCGAGCTGGGCCTCGAGGTCGTCCGGATGATCGAGGCCGTCGACGACTCGCTGGAGCGGAGCGGCGCCCGGGTGGAGGTCGGCGCAGAGCGGAGCCTCGCGTGATCGAAGCGGCGGTGCCGCGCCGGCAGGCGCCGGCGCTCCGCATCGTGCCGGCCGAGGGCATCGAGGCGGAGGACCTCGTCCGTCGCTTCCGCCGGACGGTCGCCCTCGACGGCGTCTCGCTCTCCGTCGCACCCGGGGAGATTCACGCCCTGCTGGGCCCGAACGGCGCCGGCAAGACGACGCTCGTCAGGATCCTGTCCGGCGTGATCGCCCCGACGAGCGGCACCGTCCGCGTCGCGGGGCTGAGCGCGAGGGCCAACTCCCGCCACCTGCGGTCGCTGATCGGCATCGTCCCGTCGGGCGACAGGACCTTCTACCTCCGCATCTCCGGGCTGGAGAACCTCCTCTTCTTCGCGCGGATGCACGGCCTGCGCCGCCGCGAGGCGGCCGCCCGGGCCGGCGAGGTCCTCGAGCACGTCGGGCTCGCGGACGCCGCGCGTAAGCGGGTGGGGGAGTACTCGCACGGGATGCAGAAGCGCCTCTCCGTCGCGCGCGCCCTCCTCACCGAGCCCAAGGTGCTCCTCGTGGACGAGGCGACTCATGATCTCGACCCGGAGGGCACCCGGCGCGTCCAGCGGCTCGTCGCCGAGACGGCCGAACGGGGTGCGGCGGTTCTGTGGGCGACGCAGCGGCTGGAGGAGATCCGCGGCTTCGCGAGGACGGTGACGCTGGTCGACCACGGGAAGGTGCGGTTCCAGGGCTCGGTTCCCCGCCTGCTCGAGCACTCGACGCCGCGGCGCTACGTCGTCCGGCTCCGGAACGGCCGGCCCGGCGACATCGAGCTGCAGGAGGCGCAGCGGGCCCTCGGGCGGACCGCCCGCATCACCCCGCCGATCGAGCCGGGCTCGGAGCACCACGTCGTGGCGCTGGCGGAGGGCGCGATCCTCGGCGACGCCGTCGCCGCGCTCGCCGGCGCGAGGATCCAGGTGCTCGCCTGCCGCCAGGAGCGCTCGGAGATCGAGGAGGCGTTTCTCGCGCTCACGGAGCAGCCGAGATGACCGCCTTCGCGGCCGAGGCGCTCAAGCTTCCGGCCTTCGTCCGCCGCGACTTCCTGATCGCGTGGAGCTACCGGATGTCGTTCGTGACCGACCTGATCGGCCTCGTCGGCCAGGCGCTCGTCTTCTACTTCGTCAGCCAGCTCGTCGACCCGAGCAAGCTCCCGACCTTCGAGGGCACCCAGGTCACCTACCTGGAGTTCGCGACCGTCGGGATGCTCCTCGGCGGCTTGATCCACTTCGGGATGCAGAACGTTGCCACCGCGATTCGCAACGAGCAGCTGATGGGGACGCTGGAATCGCTTCTCGTCACGCCGACGTCGCCGAACACAGTCCAGCTCGGGTCCGTCTCGTTCGTCTTCCTCTACATCCCGATCCGGATCGTGCTGCTCGTGGGCGTGTTGGCACTCGCCTTCGGCCTGGACTTCCAGGCGTCCGGGATCCTCCCCGCCCTCGCGCTGCTCGTCGTCTTCATGCCGTTCGTCTGGGGGCTCGGCGTCGCCAGCGCGGCCGCGATCGTCACTTTCAGGCGCGGTGCCGGGCTCGTCGGGATGGGCACGCTCTTCCTCGCCTTCGTCTCCGGGCTCTACTTCCCGATCGAGCTGCTCCCGGACTGGCTGACGGCCATCGCCGAGCACAACCCGATCGCGGTTGCAGTCGACGGGATGCGCGACGCACTGCTCGGCGGGGCCGGGTGGTCCGACGTCGCGCCGTCGCTGCTCCTCCTCGCGCCGCTGGCGCTCGCGACGCTCTTCGCCGGTCTCGTCGCGTTCAAGCTGGCGCTCGGGCGGGAGCGCCGTCTGGGAACCGTCGGGCTCTACTGATGGCGAGCTGGGCCCACAACGACCCTCGCTCGACGCGGCTTGCCGGCGGCGCCTCCGGCGTCGCGACGGCGCAGCGGCAGGGGCTCTGGGCCGCGGTCGACGAGCTGATCGACCGCGCCACGAGCCTGCCCGACCTCGAGTTTCACCGGCTCCACCTGCTTGCAGCGCGGCGTTGGCGCGCGACAGGACGTCTCGTGCCGCGCAACCTGCGCGACGCCGAGCGCAGCTCCGCGATCCTCAGCCTCGTCGCGCCCGCCGTCCTCAAGAAGGCACGTGAAGCCTACGACCGGACGATTGTGCTGATGAAGGGGCCCGAGATCGCCTGCAAGTATCCGGACCCGGCGCTCCGGCCCTTCGGGGACCTCGACCTGCTCGTGCCCGACGCAGCCGAGGCCCAGCGCGCGCTCCTCGCCGCCGGCTTCGTGCGGACGGGCGCGCCCGAGCTCTACGTGGACATCCACCACGTGCAGCCGCTCCAGTGGCCGGGGTCGCCGCTCAGCGTCGAGCTCCACGACCGTCCGAAGTGGATCGACGGCTTGCCGGCGCCGAGCCGGGCGGAGCTGCTCGCATCCGCGGTCGGCGGCTCGACCGGCGTCCCGGGCGTCCTCGCGCTCTCGCCCGAGCTGCACGCGATCGCGATCGCGGCGCACTCGTGGGCGCATGCGCCGCTGGCCCGGCTCGGTCACCTCCTCGACCTCGCCGCCGTCACCGACGGCCTCGACCGGGCCGAGCTGGAGCTGATCGCGACGCGCCTCGGAATCCGGCGCCCCTGGCGGGCGTCGATCGCGGCGAGCGACGCGCTCTTCGCCGACGGGCCTCGCACCCGGCCGCTCCGGCTCTGGGGGCGGAACCTCGAGGCGGTCCGGGAGCGCACGGTGCTCGAGGCCCACCTCGGCCGCTGGCTGGCGCCCTGGTGGGCGCTGGGCGCCGGCGGCGCGCTGCGGTCGAACGCGTTCACGCTCTCGCGCGAGCTCTGGCGCCTCGGGGACGAGCCGTGGACGGCCAAGCTCAGGCGGACGAGGCGCGCGCTGCGGCATGCGAGCCGTCGCCTGTCGGATCATCAGCGAACACTGGGGGAGGAGGGACCATGACGCTCAAGCTGCGGGACGACCGTGTCCGGTGGCGGGAGATCGACGACGACGTCGTGGCGGTCGACATCGACCGGTCGACCTACCTGAGCACGAACGGGAGCGGTGCGCTGCTCTGGATGGAGCTGGTCGGCGGGACGACACGCGAAGCGCTCGTCGAGCGGCTCGCGCAGGCGTACCTGATCGACAACGATCGAGCCGAGTCCGACGTCGACAGCTTCCTGTCGGACCTGAACGGGCACGGGCTGCTCGAGGAAGCGTGAGGCGCAAGCTCGATCCGGCGTCCCTGCGGGCGGCGTGGTGGGCGCTCGTCGCCTTCCGCCGGACGCGCCGGGCGTTGCGGCGTGAACGGGTGACCGACGTCGTGGTCGCGCCGCCTCCGGCCTTGCCGGTCCGCGCGGGGCGCGGGGTGCGGGCGGTGCTGCGCCGAGCGGACGCGACGTGCCTCGAGCGCGCGCTCGTCCTCCAGGCGTGGGAGGCCGCGCACGGGCCGGGTCGCGACGTCGTGATCGGGGTGAAGGGCGGCGAGAAGCTGGCGGCCCATGCCTGGCTCGACGGCGAGGCGGACGGCGGGCTCGCCTATGAGGAATTGATGAGGGTGCCGGCGCGATGACCGGCGCGCTGAGCCCGCTGGAGGTCGCCTCGGGGCTCGTCTTCGGCTTCGCGGCGCCCGAGGAGCTGCCGCAGGCGTTGGAGGTTGGGACGCCGCTCGAGGCGCTCGAGCGGGCGATCCTGCCGGCGCTGCTTCGCCCGCCCTGTCTCGTCAGCTTCTCGGGAGGCCGCGACTCGTCGACGATCCTCGCCGCCGCCGTGCGGCTCGCGCGGCGCGAGGGGCTCGAGCTCCCGGTCCCGGCGACCAACCGCTTCCCCGTTGCCGAGGGCTCGCAGGAGACGGAGTGGCAGGAGCAGGTCGTGATCCACCTCGGCCTCACGGACTGGGTGCGGTTCGAGTTCACCGACGAGCTCGACAACGTCGGGCCGGTCGCGGCGCGCGTCCTCCTCCACCACGGCCTGCTCTGGCCTTTCAATGCGCACTTCCACGCCCCGCTGCTGGACGAGGCGTTCGGCGGCTCGCTCCTGACGGGCGTGGGCGGCGACGAGGCCCTGGGGATTCCCCGCTGGGCCCGCGCGGCGGCGGTGCTCTCGGGGCGCGCGCAGCTGCGCCCTCGCGACATCCTCGCGCTGGGCCTTGCCTTCTCCCCGCCGTTCGTCCGGCGCGCAGTCCTTTCGCGCCGCGATCCCGTCCTGCTGCCGTGGCTGCGCCCGGCCGCCCAGCGGGAGGTGTGGTCGCAGTGGGTGGCGGGGACCGCCGGCCAGCCCGTGCGCTGGGAGCGGCGGTTCGCGTGGTGGCGCGGGACCCGCTATTTGAAGGTCGGCATGGAGTCGCTCGCCCGACTCGCCTGCGATTTGCGGGTGGAGGTTCACCACCCGTTTGTCGACGCATGCTTCTCGGCCGCGATCGCCGCGCTACCCGCCGAAGACCGCTTCCTCAACCGGACGCAGGCGATGCGGTCGCTGTTCGGAGACCTCCTCCCTGAGGAGCTCCTCTCGCGCCGCACGAAGTCCGCCTTCGACGAGGCCTTCTGGAGCACGCACAGCCGGGCCTTCGCCGCCGGGTGGGACGGGCGGGGCGTGGACGAGGAGCTGATCGATCCCGTGGCCCTCAAACGTCTCTGGGACGGGCCGGCGCCGGACGCCCGCACCTTCCTCCTCCTGCAGTCGCTCTGGCTTGTGGAGCAGCGCGCCGGCCTACCGGCTCGCGAGCTCGAGCAGGCAGTCGGCGGCGTCGGGTAGCGAATCCCACACCCGCGGACGGCGGAGCTCCCACGCCGGCAGCGCGGCGAGCTCGAGCAGCGCCGAAGGATCCCGCGAGGGGAGTCGCGCGCCCCGGTGCTGGAGCAGGCTGCCGATGCGCTGCCCGCCCCGCAGCGGCTCCGCCCCCACGCGGTCCCCCCAGTCCAGGAAGACCCATCCCTTCAGCTCGAGGCCCTGCCGGACGGGCCCCAGCCGGACTCGCCAGCGCGGCCGCGCGCCGGCGACGCCGATCGCCTCCCCGACTCCGAGCAGCTCGGCGGAATCCTCCCGGAGGTCGATGGAGCGCGGGCCGGCGAACGCCCGGCCGCCCTCGAGCACGAGCATGTCGTCGCAGACGACCTCCGTCCCGTGGGAGGCGAGCCAGGCGAGCGTCGAGCTCTTGCCGCTCTCTCGGTCGCCCACGACGCCCCAGACCCCGCCGTTCACGACGACCGCGCCCGCGTGAACGCTTTCGCGGCCGGTCCAGTGCGCCATCACGGCGGCGACGGGCGAGAGGTAGGGATGCACGAGCTCCTCGTCGCGAAGCTCCCGTGGGACGACGAACACGACCTGCTCCGCCGCCCGATCGATCTCGATGTGCCCGCCGGTCCGGAGTCGCAGCAGGGCGCTCTCCTCGCGGACCCACTCGTGCTCCACGGACGACTCCCCGAGCCGCCATGCGAGCTCGATTGCGGGCCAGCCGGGCTCAGCTTCGACCAGGAGGTCGCGGGCTGCGTCGACACCCCGTACACGCAGGCCGTAGGCGCCGCGAGGCTGGGCACGATCCGCGGCAGCCACGCCGGAAACGTTAGCCGGATGGCTAGTTGTTTCTCGTGCTTCCTGAAGTTACCTTGTGTCCATGGGGTTCAAGGACCATGTGCAGCTAAGGCATTCGTACGAGCCGCCGTCCCTGAAGGTCATCGGCTCCGTGCACGAGCTGACGCTCCAGGACAAGAAGTCCGGAGCGTCCGACGGCTACTTCCTGCTGACGGTCGGGCCGATCACGAACGCGTCTCCGTAAGGGGGGTCAGGTGGACAAGGAACAGCACGACGGGGTCGAGACGTACGAGGCGCCGTCCGTCGAGGTCGTCGGCTCGGTCTACGACGTCACCGGGGACATCAACAAGCAGTTCCAGGCGTCCGACGGGCTGACGTTCATGGGCACCCCGATCGGGAACGCCTCGCCCTAGGCGAGGAGCGGCCCGCAAAGAGTTTCGAGGAGAGCGCGCGAGCGCTCTCTTCTCGTCAGGGGGCGGATTCCCGGCGGCGGGCGCGCCGGGCGAGCGGCCGGCCGACGAATCGCCGCGCGGCGCCGCGGGTCAGGCCTCGGAGGGTGAGCGTCGAGGGCAGATAGCCCTCGAGCGTCTCGCGCTCCTCCGCCGTCAGCTCCAGCTGGCCGGCGGCGACGTTCTCCTCGAGATGGCGGACCGAGCGCGTCCCGGGGATGGGGACGAGCACCGGCGACCGGTTGAGCAGCCAGGCGAGCGCGATCTGCGCCGGCGTCGCGGCCCGTCGCCGGGCGATCGTGGCCAGCTCGCCGCGTCGCTTCAGCAGTGCCGACTTCGCGAGCGGGAACCAGGCGAGGTACGCGATCCCCTGCTCCTCGCACGCCCGCAGGACCGGCTCGCTCCCGCGCTGGGCGAGGTTGTATCGGTTCTGCACCGACAGGACAGGGACGACGGCCTGCGCGCGGGTGAGCGCCTCGACCCCGACGTTCGAGAGCCCGACGTGCCCGATCTTCCCCTCGTCCCGGAGCTCGGCCAGCGCCCCGACGGACTCCTCGATCGGGACCCGCCGGTCGACCGTGTGGAGCTGGTAGAGGTCGATCCGGTCGAGCCTTAGGCGCCGCAGGCTCGCCTCGCACGCCGCGCGAAGGTGCTCCGGCCGCCCGTCGGCTCGCCACGACCACGGGCCGTCGCGGCAGTAGCCGCCCTTCGTCGCGACGACGAGGCCGTCCCGGTACGGATGCAGTGCGTCCGCCACGAGCCGCTCGCTCGTCTCGGGCCCGTAGGCGTCGGCGGTGTCGATCAGGTCGACGAGCTCGGCCGCGCGCCGCAGGACGGCGATCGCCCCCGCCCGGTCGCGCGGATCTCCCCAGACGCCGGGGCCGGTGAGGCCCATCGTCCCGAAGCCGACGCGGCGGATGCGAACGTCGCCGAGCGCAAGGAGCTCAGAGCCGCTCGTCAACGAACGTGACGTCCGTCCGGTGCACGCTGACCGGCGCGTAGCCGGACTGCCGAAGCATGTCGACTGCCTCGATCATGCGGCCGACGGACTCGACCTTGTGGATGTCGACGAGCAGGACGGCCGGATGGATCTCCTGGCTCGGCGGGGCTGCCGCTCGAGGCGAGCAGCGTCGCGAGCGAGATCTTCCCCACGCGCTCTTACAGCCCCGGAAGCCCCAGCCCGCCGGCGAGCCCGCCGAGTCGCGACTGCGCCAGCTCGTTCGCGGAGCGCAGTGCCTCGTTGACGGCGCCGACGATCATGTCCGCGAGCAGCTCCGGGTCCTCGGGGTCGATCGCCTCCGGAGAGATCTCGATGCTGACGAGCTCGGAAGCGCCGTTCGCGACGACCTTCACGGCGCCCCCGCCCGCGGACGCCTCGACGGTCTCGTGCGCGAGCTCCTCCTGGACCCGGGCCATCTCGGCCTGCATCTGCTGAACCTGCTGCATCATCTTGTTGATGTCCATGCCGCCGGGGCCGCTCATTCCGGTGTGACCTCCCGCGCGTCGAAGGTGTTCTTGATCTCCTCCACGAGTTCCTCCTCGCTCAGCCGGCGCTCCTCGGGCTCGGTTTCCCCGTTCTCGCCGACCTCGAACGCGAGCGCGAAGCGGCGGCCCGTCACCTCGTAGAGCGCGTCGACCAGGAGCGTTGCGTTCTTCGGCTCCTCGGCGAGCTGGCGGTGGAACGAGGCCGCCGCCGGAAACTCGACCGTGAGCGTGTCGCCGGTGATCCCGGACGGATGGGCCTCGCGCAGCACGGACGCCGTCGGCACGGAGCGCTCCTCGACCGCCGGGATCACCGAGCGCTGCCAGGCCGCCCTGAGCTGGTCGAGCTCGAGCGGCGGGGGCGAGGGCGCCTCGGCGGAGGGCGGAGTGCTCTCCGGGTCGGGCGCAGGCACCTCGTGTCGGGCGACCGCGGCCACCGCGGGGCCGCGCTGCTCGAGCTGCTCGATTCGGAAGGAGAGCGACTCGCGGTCGAGATCCGCTCCCGGGCGCGTCACCTTGATCAGCGCGAGCTCCAGCGGGAGGCGGGGGTCACCGCCCTGGCGCATGTCGTCAACCGCGACCGCGAGGAGGTCACAGAGCCGGATCACGGTCGGGCCCGGCAGCTGGTTCGCCTGGGCCCGGAGACGGTCGCGGGTCTCCTCGGTCACCGGGAGCGAGTCGGGCACCTCGCCCATGTGCTGGACGAGCAGCAGGTGGCGCAGGTGCTCCAGGAGATCGGTCACGAGCCGGCCGAGATCCTGGCCCTGCTCGGCCAGGTCCTCGAGGAACTGGAGCGCGCCGGCCGTGTCCCTGTCGACCACGAGGTCGCAGAGCCGGAACAGGGCCTCCTCCTCGACGGCCCCGAGAAGCTGGAGCACCGACTGGACGGTGACCTGGTTGCCCGTCGCAGCGGCGAGCTGGTCGAGCGTGGACTCCGCGTCGCGGTAGGCGCCCCGCGCCCCTCGGGCGACGAGGGCGAGCGCCGCGTCGGGCGCGTCGATGCCCTCCGCGTCGGCGATCCGGCGCAGCTTCCGGACCAGGTCGGGCAGCCGGGGGCGCGAGAAGACGAAGGTCTGGCAGCGCGAGCGGACGGTCGGGAGCATCTTCGACACGTCGGTCGTGCAGAAGACGAAGACGAGGTGGGGCGGGGGCTCCTCGATCAGCTTCAGGAGCGCGTTGAAAGCGGCGTCCGTGAGCTGGTGCGCCTCGTCGAGGATGTAGACCTTGTAGCGGCCTTCCACCGGCTGCAGGACGACGCGCTCGCGGATCTCTCGGATGTCGTCGATCCCGCGCTGCGAGGCAGCGTCCATCTCGATCACGTCGAGCGAGGTGCCGGCCGCGATCGCGACGCACGAGTGGCAGGTGCCGTCGGGCGTCGCCGTCGGCCCGTGGGCGCAGTTGAGCGCCTTCGCGAGGATGCGGGCGAGCGACGTCTTGCCGGTTCCGCGGGGCCCCGCGAACAGGTACGCCTGCCGCACCTGGCCCGTCTCGATTGCGTTCCGCAGCGTGCGCACGACGGCCTCCTGGCCGACGACCTCGTCGAAGGTCTGCGGTCGGTATTTCCTATAGAGAGCAGTCACGACGCCTACCCGCGATTAGATCAAACCGCTGAGGAGCGGGCTTTGCCCGCTCCTTCACCGAGGCACTTCGTGGAGGAAGCGCGCTGCGCTCGGCCGCCGCGCGGCGCCGAAAGGCGCCGCCCGGCTTCATCCGGTCGCGCAAAGTCGTGAGACTTTGCGCGAAACGAGCGAAGCAAGTGCCCGGCCGCGCACCCAACGTCGAGGGCGAGTTCGAGCCGGTGCGTCGGGCGAGAGCTCGAGTCAGGCGGTTCCGCGGCACCTGCGAGGCACTCCTTAGCGCTGCTTCCTCCCGGACCTGACGCGGTTCGGAGACTCCCAGTGCGCGGGACCTGACCGTCAACGCTCGCACCCGATGCCCGTGTCTCGGACGCGACCCCCTCGGGAGGGGATTCAGCCCCGCTAGAGCGGATTGCGGGTTCAGGGAACCGCTAGCTCCCCACTTAGCGCGGCCGGGCACGCGACATGGTAGCTCCGGGAGGGCTTGGCGACGAGTGGCGTTCCGCCAAGCCCTCCTTAGGCGGAGATCGAGGAGGCCCCGGGCGACTGCTGGGAGAGGAGGCCGTTCAGCTGCGCCCAGCGGCTGGCCTCGGTGCGATTGGAGACGCCGAGCTTGCGATAGATGTTCGACAGGTGGAACTTCACCGTCTGCTCGGTCACCCAGAGCATCCGGGCGAGCTGCGAGTTCGAGTGGCCCTCGGCGACCAGGCGGAGGATCTCGAGCTCGCGGCGCGTGAGGCCGCCGGGGCTCTCCGAGCCCCCGGACGGCGCCGAGGCGGGTGTCGCACCGGCGATCGGCCGAGGCCCTCCGGCGAGGTAGACGGAGTGGTCGAAGGCCTGGCGCACGGCCGACGCGACGTCGTCCGGGTGCGCCGTCTTGACGACGTAGGCCGCCGCGCCGGCGGCGAGGGCGGCGTCGATGTGGGCCGTGTCGTGGTGCGTCGAGAGGACGATCGCACGCAGCGACGGCGCGAGCGTCTTCGCCCGGCGCATGACCTCGAACCCGTCGGGCTCGCCCGCCGGTGTCTCGAGCTCGAGCGTCAGGAGCTGCGGCTGGGCACGCTCGATCGTGGCCAGGGCCTCGCTCGAGGACGACGTCTTCAGGACGACAGTCGCCCCGATTCGCTCCAGGACCATCTCGACCGCGTCGAGCCAGATCGGGTGGGGATCCAGGACGACCGCGTCGAGGGGATCGATTGTCTTGTTTATGTCCATGGCCGCAGTAGGACTGTTGAAAGCTATAGGTCAGGATTCCGCATTTTTCAAGGGGTCCCCGTGTGTCGGAGTGGAGGATCGGCACGCTTTTCAGAGCTCCGTCCCTCCACTTCCGGCTAGGAAAGGGCGTTTCTCAGCCTGGACTAGGCAGCAGGCCGAGGCGCGGTAAGGTCCCGGTATGCCCTCTTCGCCGTCATCTGGGAGGGCCGTCCGGGTCCTCCTCGCCGATGATCACAAGCTCTTCGCGGAGTCGTTGATGACGGTGCTGTCGGAGGACGAGCGGGTGGAGGTCGTCGGCATCGCCGAAAACGGCGAGGAGGCGGTCAGACTCGCGGCCGAGCTGCAGCCCGACGTGATCCTCATGGACCTGAAGATGCCGGTCATGGACGGGCTCGAGGCGACACGCAAGATCCGCGAGACGGGCCTGCCCGTCCAGATCCTCCTGCTCACGGGCACCGACACGCCGTTCGGCGCGAAGGACGCGGCCGAGGCCGGGGCCACGGCGTTCCTGCGCAAGGAGCGAGGCGTGGAGGAGCTCCGGCACGTGTTCCTCGAGGTGGCGTCGCTCGCCGCCGTCCTCGGAACGCCCTCGCGGTAGCGCCTACGCGTCCGGGAGCAGCAGCTCGACGGTTCCGTGGGGAACCGTCGACGGGCGTCCGTTGATCTCGAGGTCGACGTTGCTCGACGCGCCCAGCCGCAGCCAGAGCCTGGGCCGGTTGAAGCGCAGAGAGCTCCCGCTGGCGAGCGTGCCGGCGTAGAGCATCTCGCCGGTGGACGAGCCGGCGCGCACCTCGACCCAGCAGTCGCCGCGGCTCGCGGTCAGGACGAGGGTGACCCCTGTGGTCGTCTGGGTCGGTCGCTTCGTCTCCCGCTTCTCCGCGATCGCCTCGTTGCTCGGCCGCTCCGCGGGGAGCGCGAGGGCAGGCTCCTCCGGCGGCTCGGTCACTGCCGGTGCCGACTCGGGGGGCGGCGAGGACTCCTCGTCGACGAGGCCGCCGGTCCACGCCAGCATGTTGAGCGCCAGGAGCACGAGCAGCAGGGTGGCAAGCAGGCCCAAGCCCAGTCGACGAAGCACTGCACCTCACATTGTTTGCCGTCTCCGCCCGAATTCAAGGCGGGAAGCCGCTCCCCTGCGAGCGGCTCCTAGGAGGGCTTGGTGGAACGTCGCTCGTTGCAGGGGTGCGATGGCCGTTCCGAGGCAAGGACGCAGGGAGCGTTCGTATCGGATGAGATACGGGCGCGACTGAGGACGCAGCCTCGGGGCGGCCAGCGCGGCCCTGCGGCACAGCGCTGCGTTTCGCCAAGCCCTCCTAAGTGGCGTGCGGCCTGCGCATGAAGCGGACGACGTAGACGAGCAGCGCCAGCGCAGAGAGGGCAAGCAGGATCAGGGCGGCGGCCCCGAAGAGCCAGTGTGGCGAGCCCGAGGCTACCGGGACGTCCGGTCTCGGCAGTGCGTCCGGGATCCTCCTCAGCCGCTCGGTCACCGCGGGCAGGACGCCCGTGTCCTCCTTCCTCCGGTCGGCCGAAGCCGGCCCGCCGGCGCTCCCCGACCGCGCTGCGCCGGCCGTCCCGCCGTCGCCTTCGCCGCTGGCGAAGGCACCGAGCAGCGAGGCGAAGACCTCGGGCGCCGCCTCGCGAGTGGGGCAGACGAAGCCGTCGCCGCTGCGTTCGCCGAGCACGACGACCACGGGCCGGCTGGGCGCCCGTCCACGGGTTCTCGCGGTGATCCGGTAGGTGCCGTGCGGCAGCGTTCGCCGCCCGACCCGGCCGGCGAAACGCACATGGTTCACGCCGCGCTCGCCGCGGACGCTGAACCTGCCCGCCACGCGACACGACGGCGCCGGGCCGCGGACGACGAAGACGACGCGAGTCGGAGCGTCGAGCACGAACGTGATCCGGGCGACGCGCTTGCGCCGGCCCTGCCTCGTCTCGCGAACCGGCCGCGCCCGGATGCCGGTCACGCGTGCGCGGCGAGTGGGACTCGACGCGGGGCGCCGGCGCCTGTCCGAGCCGGCGAAGCCGTAGCCGGTCGCCGGTGTGCCTGCAGTGCCGGGCGCACCGGGGCTCGAAGAGCCGGGCGACCCAGGCGTTCCGGAGCCACCGGAGCCGGGGCCCGACCCCGAGGAGCCCGAGGCACCGGAGCCCGGCAAGCCGGGTGCCGCCGGTACGGGCGGCGGGGGTGGGACGGCGGGCGGCGGCGGCGGAGGCGGAGGGGGCACGGTCACCGGCGGTGGCGGAGGGAGGGGCGGCGGAGGCGGCGGCGTCACCGTCGTTGTCGGGAGGGGGAGGGAGACGGTCGGGAGCGAGACCGTCGGCAGCCCGACCTCGCCGAGCGCCTGCGCCGTGAGCACACCGGTCAGCGCACCCGCAACGGCGAGCACCGCGCCGACCACCACAGTTCTGACGTTCCGCCGCATCGTCTCTCTAGAAGACGCAACGGCGAACGAGCCCTTGCGGTTACGCGCTACTGTGGGCGCTCGGGCGTGTAGCTCAGCGGGAGAGCGCCCGCTTCACACGCGGGAGGTCACTGGTTCGATCCCAGTCACGCCCATCGCGCAGCCATTGTCGCTACGACGGAACAACGCTCTGCGGCTCGGCCGATCTCGCCGGCCGCCTTCCGAGCAGGACGTCGAGCTCGAGGCCCTTCATCAGCCACGACGCCCCGAACGCCCAGACCGCGAGGGCCTCGGCGATCAGCAACCCCTTGTCCGGCCAGCCGGTGAGGCCCTCCACCGCCGCGAGAGCCAGCGCGGCGACGATGAGGCCGGCGCAGGCCAGGTGGTAGCGCCGCCAGAAGGAGGGCGGCCGGCTCCCTGCCTTCGGAGGCGGCTTGGCGAAGTAG
>DASVEW010000025.1:0-22231 GCA_036380355.1 Gaiellaceae bacterium
GCATTCTGGTCGAGGCCGCTCATCGTCCAGGTTCTCGCCCAACACGGGTTCGAATCCCGTATGCGCCTCTAAGCGCTGAAAGGTCCTTCCCGAGCCTGGGTCGTTCTGCTCACGCGAAGGACGTGATCACGGTCCGGATGCCCTCCTGGCGCTCCATCGCGTGGAAGGCCTCGTTGACCCCGTCCAGCGCGATCCTCTGCGTGACCAGGGCGTCGGCGTCGATCTCGCCCGCCAGCCAGCGGTCGACGAGCTCTGGAACCTGGGTTCGGCCCTTGACGCCGCCGAACGAGGAGCCGGTCACCCGGCGGCCGGTGATCAGGAGCCTGGGGACGATGTCCAGGGTCTCGCCCTTGCCCGCGACGCCGATCATCGTTGCCAGGCCCCACGCCTCACGGGCCGACTCGACGGCCTGCTGCATCACGCCGACGTTCCCGGTCGCCTCGAAGGTGAAGTCCGCGCCGAACCCGCCCGTCTCCGAGCGGATCCAGTCGACGGTGTGGTCGTCGGCCACACGTGTGTCGGTGGCCCCGTGGCGGCGCGCCTCCTCGAGACGGCCCTGCGAGAGGTCGACGCCGATGATCCGGTCGGCGCCCGCAAGGCGGCAGCCGATCACCGCCCCGAGCCCGACGAGGCCGCAGCCCAAGACGGCGCACGTCGATCCAGGGCTCACCTGCGCGGTGTAGAGCGCGGCCCCGATTCCCGTCGAGAGACCGCAGGCGAACGGCGCGCAGCCGGCGAGCGGCGCCTCCGGGCTCACCTTCGCGAGCGCGATCTCGGGCAGGACCGTGCACTCCGCGAAGGTCGACGTGCCCATGAAGTGCCGCAGCGGCTCGCCGTTCCGGGAGAACCGGGTCGTGCCGTCCGGGAGGAAGCCGAGCGCCTGCTGGGCGCGGATCGCGACGCACCGGTTCGTCCGCGGGTCGCGGCAGTGGAGGCACTCACCGCACTCGGGAGCGAAGAGCGTGACGACGTGGTCCCCCGGACCGACCAGTGTCACGTCCGGGCCGACCGCCTCGACGACGCCGGCGCCCTCGTGGCCGAGGACGCAGGACGTGTACCCGGTGGGGTCTGCGCCGGAGGCCGTGTAGAGATCGGTGTGGCAGACGCCGCACGCCTCGAGCCGGACGAGCGCTTCGCCCGCCTTCGGCTCCGCAAGCTCGACATCCTGGACGACGAGCGGCTGTCCGAACTCCTCGAGAACCGCCGCCCTGACCCTCATCGCTCCGATCCTATGCCGGTGTTGCCGCGTCGCGGCGGCGGGTGTAGCTTCGTCGCGACGCAGCGAGACAGGAGGAGTCATGGCGCAGAGCACCGTCCTCCCAGCCGTCGGAGTGAAGGGACGGACCCACTACTTCCCGGCGGACCGGGTGCACTTCACCTGGGACGTGGAGAACGAGCCAGTGCTGACGATCACTAGCGGCGACACGGTGGTCGTGCACACCCGCGACGTCAGCGACAACCAGATCACCCCGGAGTCGACGGCCGATGCGATCGCCTCGCTCGACTGGGACCGCGTCTACCCGCTTGCCGGCCCGATCGCGATCGAGGGCGCGGAGCCCGGTCACACGCTCGCTGTCGAGATCGTCGACCTGCATCCGCAGGGCTGGGGCTGGACGGCGATTCTCCCGGGCTTCGGGTTGCTCGCGGACGACTTCCCCGACGCCTATCTCAAGATCTTCGATCTCACGGGCGGCGACGTCACCCACCTCCGCGACGACATCGCCATCCCGATTGCGCCGTTCCTCGGAACGATGGGCGTCTGTCCGGCCGGCGCGAGCCAGCAGGCGGTCATGCCGCCCGGAGCGTTCGGCGGCAACCTGGACACGCGCCAGCTCGTTCGCGGCACGACGCTCTTCCTGCCGGTGCAGGTCGAGGGCGCGCTCTTCAGCTGCGGCGACGCCCACGCTGCGCAGGGAGACGGCGAGGTCTGCGTGACCGGCATCGAGTCCCCGATGTACGCCGTCCTGCGGTTCACGCTGCAGGAGGATCGTTCGATCCCCGCGCCGCAGTACCGGACGTCGCCCGGCGCCTTGACCTCGCAGGTGGACGGCGGCGGCTTCTACGGCACGACCGGAATCGGATCCGACCTCTACGCCGCTGCCCAGGATGCCGTGCGGGCGATGATCGACCACCTCACGGAGAGCTACGGCCTGAGCCGGGAAGACGCGTACGTGCTCTCGAGCCTCGCCGTCGACCTGAAGATCTCGGAGATCGTGGACGCCGGCCAGTACGTGGTCAGCGCGGTCCTGCCGCTCGCGATCTTCCGGGACTGAGCCTCACAGCCCGCGCAGAAGCGCCGCGGTCAATGCGCCGAGGGCGATCGCGGCGAGCATCGGGACCCGGAGAACGAACGCAACGCCGCTGACCGCGACTCCGGCTGCCTGGGCGTCGACCCTCAGGCTGCTGTCCTCGCTGAGCGTGCCCACCACGACGAGCGCGGCAAGGATCGCGGGCGCCAGCAGGGCGATCACGTCGAGCAGCGGGCGGGGCAGCTCGCGCCCGCCGAGGAACACCGGGCCAGCCGCCTTCACGACGAAGTTCACGGCGGCAAGCACCGCGATCGAGGCCCAGACGGCGGTCATGCGTCTCTCCGGCCCCACAGCGCGATCAGCGCGCCCACGCAGGAGGCGATGATCGGAATGCCCGGCGGCGCAAACGGGATCAGCACGAGCGCGACGCCGGCGGCGATCAGAGCGGCCCACACCTGCCGACGTCCCTGCCGCAGCTCCTCGACGAGCAGACCGAGGAAGAACGCCGGAAACAGCACGTCGAGCCCGAGCGCCTCCGGGTCGCCGATCGAGTCCCCCGCGGCGACGCCGATCGCGGTCCCGCAGACCCACGCGACGTACTGCGGCAGCGTCGCGCCGATGAGGATCTTCCGCTCGAAGCGCCCTCCTCCCCGGTTCGCGACCGCCCAGGACGCATCGACGGTCGCCTGCGCCTCGATTGCGCGCCGAAGCCGCCCGCCCGCAAGCGAGGACGCCACCGCAACGCCCATGACGGCGAAACGCGCATTGACGAGCAGCGCCGCCACGATGGCCGCCAGGGCGCTCCCGCCGGCATCCAGCACATCGGCGACGGCGAACTGGGCCGAGCCGGAGAACACGACGGCCGAGAACACGACCGGCGCGACGACGCCCCAGTCCAGCGAGCGCGCGAGAACGCCGAACGACACCGCGAGGACGAACGTGGGCAGCGCGAAGACCGCACCCACGCCGAGCCCGGCGCGGAAGGTCGCGCCCGGCTCCCGACGATCGGCCCAGCCCGGCCGCTCAGCCACGCGCCGGCCCGTGCGACGCCCTCAGCACGGCTGTCCGCTGCCAAACCGGGCGCCGATCGGCCGCGTACTGCCGGTCGACAGACGGCGATCTCTCGCGGAAGGGGTGGAGCTCATGGCAACCAGGTTTTTGCGACTCCGCAGGCACTCGATCTCGTTCCTTCTCCTCCTCGCCGGGCTCGTGCTGTCGGCCCCGGCGGCTGCAGCGGTCGAGACATTTCACCGCTTCGAGGCAATCGCGACCGCGAACTACGTCGTCACGGAGGATTGCGGAGACGGCTCGACGGCCGAGATCCTGGTAACCGTGATCGGCGGCCACGAGGAAGAGTCCGAGTCCGGGGTGACGACACTCGACAGCGACTTCCTCACCGTGCTCATCCGAGGCCTCGGCTGCGAAGGCACGTTCCTCAACGACCGGGGCTCAGGCCCTGCGGAGTTCGCGTTCTCGCCGTCGCTCCAGGAAGCGTCCGTCACCGGAACGATCACCACCCGGGACGGCCGCTCGGTGAGCGTCGACATGGCCTGGGAAGGCACCGGAGCGATGGAGTCCACGAGCAACACGACGACGTTCCCCGGATTCACGGGCCACTTCAAGGGCAAGCGGCGTGACGCAGTCGCGACGGGCACGGTCGTCGTCGACGGCGAGACGCTCGTCGACGGCTCGACCACGAACGCCGAGATCGAGACGCTCGAGGACACCAACATCAGGACGGGGTCGGGCGAATGAGCGCCGAGTAGAAGCTCAGGCGGCCTTGCCGGTGACGTCGTAGAGCCGGTACAGGGCGAGGCTCTCCCTCGCGAACGCGTCGACGACACCGGGATCGAACTGGCGTCCGCTCTCGGAGGCGATCTCGCGGGTCGCCGCCTCCCAGGTCGCCGGCGTCCGGTACGGGCGCTCGCCCGTCATCGCGTCAAGCGCGTCCGCGACCGCGAAGATCCGCGCGCCGAGCGGGATCTCCAGGCCCCCGAGGCCGTCCGGATAGCCGGTCCCGTCCCAGCGCTCGTGGTGGGAGCGGATCACCTTGAGACCCTCTCCGTGCAGGAAGGTGACGTCCGAGAGGATCTGGGCGCCGATGACGGTGTGCTGCCGGATGAGCTCCAGCTCGTCCGGCGTGAGCGCAGCCGGCTTCCCGAGCACCTCGTTCGGCACCCCAATCTTCCCCACGTCGTGGAGGAGGAAGCCGTACTCGAGGCTCGGATCGCCGAGCAGAGCCGGCTCGATAGCCGCCGTCAGCTGAACGGCGTAGTCCCGAACCCGAAGCGAGTGCAGCCGCGTGCCGGTGTCCTTCGCCTCGAGTGCGTTCGCGAGCGCCGTGACGGTCTCGCGGTACGCGTCCTGGACGACCCGGCGTTGCACCCGTTCGATCTCGAGCAGCCGGCCGAGGTCACGGGCATAGAGGAGGAGTTGCTCGTGCGCCTCCTCGCGGGGCTCCGTCTTCAGCTCGACCTCCTCCGCGCCTGTCATGCGGTCGACCAAGCCGACGAGCTCGAGCGGGCTGAAGGGCTTCCGCAGAAGCGCATCGGCGCCTGCGCCGGCAGCCTCCTCGTCGGTCAGCTCGGTACCGGTCAGCAGGACGACGGCCGGTGCGCCGAAGACCGCCTTGCGCTTGAGATCCGCGCAGAACGAAAGGCCGTCGATCCCGGGCATCGCGACGTCGAGGAGAACGACCGTCGGGCGCCAGAAGCGCGCGAGATCGGACGCGCGTTGGGCATCCTCGGCCTCCGCGACGGCAAACTCGTCGGCGGCGAGGGTCGCACGCAGCAGCATCCGCAGGCCCGCGTCGTCGTCGACGATCAGGATGCGAGGCGGGCCGGGCGGCTGTTCGCCGCGGCGCGCGACCGGCGGCGACCCTGCGACGACGGCCGGTCGCTCAGCGGCCGGGGTCGGCGCCTCGCCCTGCCGCGACCCTTCACCCAGCCCGCAGAGCCGGAGCGCGCGTCCCATGGAGAGCGTGATCGGGATCGCGAGGACGGTCCATGCGAGCAACCCGAGGAGAAGCCAGGTCAGCCAGCCCGGCACCTACCGTGTCCTTCCACTCGCCGCGACAACCGTTCGAGCAACATCCCTCGCCTTCGGACGAGCCGCAGCGACTGGCAATCCTTGACTTGAGTATGCCGACCGTTCGCAACCGCATACGCCGCGAGGACGGAAATCCCTCGTTCGAGTGATGCCAACCGGCGGCCCGGATCCGGGCGGAGAGCGCCAGATCAGCCGGACTGAAGCCGCAGGTCCCGCCGGACGGTTCCGGCGCGCTGGTGGCGGGCCTCGACCTGCACGACCGAGCCCGCCGGCGCCTCGACCACCCACTCAGCCTTTGCGCGGTCGCTCGTCGCATCGTCGGACGCCCACCAGAGCAGCGAGCGCCTATGCACCCGCCCGTCCAGCTGACCGAGCTCGACCTTCTTCTCGCCGCCGTGCAGGCGCGCGCCGTCGGGCAGCGTGATCTCCGCCTCCAGCGGCCGCACAGCCTTCCGCTCCACGGCCTTCTCCGAAACCGCCGTCGGCAGCCAGCCGGTGTTGTGCACGACCAGCCGCACGAGCCATGTCCCCGTCCCCAGCGGCTCGGCGTCGAGCGACAGCAGCTCCAGCCGAGGCGAGATCAGGAGATGCCAGATCGCGAGCTCGGCGTGAGGCGCGAGCTCCCGCTCGAGGAACTGGGGCGGGACGTTGGCCCACGCGTACATCAGGTCCCAGCCGCCCAGCTCGACCTCGCCGAGCTGGTCGTGCTCGACCGGGTACCAGTCGACGTAGCCCTTCCCGTCGAGCTGCTCGTCGCTCCACTGCAACAGCTTGAGGTCGTCCTCCGTGGGGTGGTCGCGGATCCAGTCGATGTACTGGTAGTCCTCGATCCCGGCCTCGCGCTGCGGGCTCCAGAACTCCGTCGTCCAGGAGTAGAGCCCGAGGTGGTCGTACAGCCAGTCGTTCGCGCCGCCCTTGACGGTCTGCCTCGGGTCGTACTTGAAGTCGTGGAAGATCGAGACCGCCGGGTAGCCGGTGATCTTCGTCGCCTTCTCGCCGAGCAGCTGGTACGTTCGGAGGTCGTTCGTGGGGAACTGCTCGTCCGGATAGCTCGAGTACGGCCGGAGGTGGACGCCGCTGAAGGTGTGGTACGCGATGTGGCCGGTGATGTTCGGCCGGTCGACGATCGCCTGCACCAGCGCACGGATCTCCGGCTCGGACGTCGGATAGGGGCCGGCGCCCCGCTGTTCGGCCTCCACCGCCCACTCCATCGGGAAGTTCCGGTTCAGGTCGAGCCCCTCGAGCGGCGGCGCGATCTTGATCGTCACCCCGTCGTAGTTCCGGATCCGGCCCTCCCACAGCATGCGGTAGTACTCGCCCCCCTCCTCGTCGGGCTCGCGGCGGACCATCAGCCGCAGCTCTTCCGAGTGCGGCTTCCACGAGCCGTTCGGGTCGCGGACCCGCATCATCAGGATCCGTCCGTCGCCGTCGATGTCCTCCTCGTAGAGCCCGTCGAGCTCGTCGGCGATCGGCCAGGGCCGAGTGCTCGAGCGGATGAACCTCGGCGGGTCGGCCAGCGCCAGCTCGGCACCGTCCGGGTTCAGGCGCGGGACGACGTAGAAGGCGCGGGTGTCGAGGACGCGCGTCACCCGCTCGTCGCCGCCGTACCCGGAGAGGAGCCGGTCGATCAGGTGGAGAGCCGCCGTCGCGCCGGTGACCTCGATCGCGTGGATGTTGGCCTCGATCAGGAACGCCGGCTTCTCGAGCGCCGGGCCGGTCTCCGCGTTCGTGACGGTGCCGATCCAGATGTCCCGGCCCTCGTGGCTGCGGCCGATCGACTCGAGCGCGAAGAGGTCGGGCCGTTCCTCGGCCCAGCTCAGGAGGATCTCGGTTAGCTCGTCGTACCGGTAGAACCGGTCGAACGCCGGTCTAGGCACCTGACGTTCCTGGCCGGCGGCGGCGGAGCCGGGCTTCGCCCGGCGGGAGCCGATGCCGGCCAGGGGCGTCAGGCACCTAGCTCGTGCAGGAGAGGCGCGGTGTCGTGCGGGTCGTAGCCGAGCCGGCCGGCGATCTCCTCGCTGGACGGCCGCGTGCCCTCGGCGAAGAGCGAGCGCAGGTGGTCGCCTGTCGCCCGGTTGCGCCACCAGTCCTCGCCGACCTCCTTCGTGAGCCAGTTCCGCAGCTGCGCCGAGCGGATCCAGGCGCGGAGGTAGTCCGCGGAGTAGAAGCCCGCGTCCATGTCCGCGAGATACGCGTCGGGTCGGTAGGAGACGCCGGAAGCGGCCGTCAGCAGCTCGTGGTACCGCTGGGGGCCTGCGGCGCCGTCGTTGAGGTTCCCCCAGAACTCGAGCTCGAACTGCAGCTTCGCCGTGTAGCGGCGGTAGAGAAGCGCCTCGAGAAAGATGGTCGCCTCGGCGTTCTCCTTCGCCTCCACGTCGGACAGCCCGAAGTGCTCGACGTGCCAGCCGGGCTCCCGGGAGATCGCCTCGAAGATGTACGAGTAGATCTCCGTCAGCGCGTGGTCGCGCGAGAGGTTCCGGAAGGTGTACGGCAGGTTGGGGTCGCAGTTTCCGTAGTGGAGGGCGTGTCCGGCCTCGTGCAGGAAGGCCTGGTAGTCGTGGAGCCCGCCCTGCGCGCGGGTGATCAGGTGGACGACCTTCGGCGGGTCGGCGGCGATCACGCAGGCCCGCGGGGACTTCTGCGGCCGGTCGTCGAGATCGAGCTTGATGTTCGGCTCCTCGTCCATGTTGAAGCCGAGGTGGCGCAGTGTCTGGAGGCACACCTCCGTTGCGCGCTCCTTCGTGTACGTCGACTCGAGCGGGGAAAGGCGGCGCAGCCAAGCGACGTGGTACGAGGACGGGACGTCCGGCCGGCCCTCGCCGAGCAGCTTGTCGAACCAGCGGCCGGAGAGGCGGGCGTAGACCTCGTCGGCTGCGCGGCTCGCATCGGTGAGGACGCGCGAGAGGTCGCGGAGCGAGATGCCCTTCTCCTCCTCGTTCCTCGCGACCGAGTCCGGCTCGCCGGAGAGCTCGGCGTCGAGCTCCTCGCGGACCCGGAGCAGCTCCAGGCGCTGCTCGTTGAAGCCGGCCGACGCATCGCCGTGCAGCTCGCCCAGCTCCTCGCGGTCGCGGAACTCCGGGAGGACGGCGAGCTGCGCCTGCGCGGAGCGAAGCGGCAGCTCCTGGCCGCGGAACTCCACCCTGGCGGCGAGGATCGCGTTCTCGAGCTCGTCCTCCCTGGCGCTCAGCTCCACCTCGACGAGGCCGGACTCGCAGGTCTTCCGCAGCCGGTAGAGGCGCTCCCGCTCTCCAGGGTCGGCGCCGGACTCCGCGTCCTGCAGGGCCTCGAGCTGCTCGCGGGTGAACAGCTCGCGGTAGCGGGCGACGATCTCGGCGCGCTCGGAGATCTCCTTCTCGCCCACGCGGACGGCGCGGCCTTCCTCGGCTCGCTCGTAGAGATATCGCTGGAGCTCCGCCTCGAACTCGGCGGGCGTCCTGACAGCGGTCACGCTCATCGGATAGCGGAATCTACCCGAGGAGACTCGGCTAGCGGCCGACCAGGCGACGCACGGTCTCGCTCAGCTCGTCGATCGAGAACGGCTTGCCGATGACGGTCGCGTCGTCGGGGAGAAGGACGCCCGGACTGCCCGTGAGGAGTGCCACTGCGCGGCCGTGGTTCTCGATCGCGGGCAGCAGCGCGAGACCGTCCTCGTTCCCGAGATGGACGTCGAGGAGGATCGCGTCGATCGGCTCCTCGGCGAGCGCCGTGCGCGCGCTTTCGACGTTCGCAGCCTCGACGACCCGGTATCCCTCGAGCTCCAGATTCACCCGGCAGAGGAGCCTGAGCGAGGGATCGTCGTCGACGACGAGTACCGTCGCCGCTTCCCCTCCCATGTTGCCGAGTGTATAGGGCAGTCCACCCGTACCCCGGGAAGCGGGTCGTCCGTTTAGCCGTTTGACGTGGGAAAGCAGTCGGGGTCAGACCCGTCGCCGCTCCTCGGCGCGCGACTCTCGCACGAGCTTCCACGGCCGACGGCGAGCTTCCGCCGCCGTTCTTGGCTGGAGTTCCAGCGCGCGCTGGACCCGCTGGCGCCCCCTAGGCCTCTTCGCCGCGGGCAGCAGCGAGGCGCCTGAGCGTCTCGTCGCGCCCGAGCAGCTCGATGCTCTCGAAGAGGCCGGGAGAGACCTTCGAGCCCGTGACGGCGATCCGGATCGGCTGAAAGGCCTCCCGGGGCTTGAGCTCGAGCCGCTCGGCCAGCCCTCGGAGCCCTCGCTCGATCGGCTCGGCCTCGAACGGCTCGACCCCGGCGAGCGTCTGCTCGGCCTGCTCCAGCACCGGGCCCGCGCCGTCGAGCGGCACCGCCGGCTTGACCTCCTCGAAGAGGAAGCGCGTGTAGTCGGGGAACTGGTCGAGCTTCTCGATCTTCTCCTGGACGAGCGGCGCCGCCTTGCGAACGAGCTCCTCGTCCCAGTCGAGCCCTGCCTCGCGGAGGTACTCCACGACCCGGTCGGCGTATGCCTCCGGGGAGAGGTTGCGCAGGTGCACGCCGTTCAGCCACGAGAGCTTCTGGTAGTCGAACACCGCCGGGCTCGGGGTCACCCGGTCGAGCCGGAAGAGCTCCAGGAGCTCCTCGCGCGTGAAGACCTCCTTCTGATCGTCGTAGGCCCAGCCCAGGCGGGCGAGGAAGTTGATCAACGCCTCGGGGATGTAGCCCTCGCGGTAGAAGTCCTCGACCGACTGGGCGCCGTGGCGCTTGGAGAGCTTCTTGCCGTCCGTCCCGAGGACGTCGGGCGCGTGGGCGTACACGGGCGGCTTTGCGCCGAGCGCCCGCAGGATGTTCAGCTGCTTCGGCGTGTTCGAGATGTGGTCCTGGCCGCGGATCACGTGCGTAATCTCGTCGAGCATGTCGTCGACGGGGTTGGCGAAGTTGTAGGTCGGCCGGCCGTCGGCCCGGAGGATCACGACGTCCTCGATGCTGTCGTTCGGCACCTCGACCCGGCCGCGGATGACGTCGTCCCAGCCCGTCGTCCCCTCGTCGGGCATGCGGAACCGGATCGCACCCTCGTCCTCGTACGCCTTCCCCTCGTCGACGAGCTGCCGCGCCAGGCGCTGCGCGTGCTCCATGCGGTCGAGCTGGAACCGGACGGGCCCGTCCCAGTCGATGCCGAGCCACTCGAGCGAGCGCTGGATCTGCTCGGTGGCCTCCGCGACCTCGCGGCTCGTGTCCGTGTTCTCGATCCGCAGCAGCACCTCACCGCCCTGCTGGCGCGCGAAGAGCCAGTTGAAGAGGAACGTACGGACGCTCCCGATGTGGAGGAGCCCGGTTGGGCTCGGCGCCATGCGGACGCGGACGGACATACGCTCTCTATCGTAGGTGCGTGCTCTTCGGCGGCCATGTCGGCGGCGGCGTCAAGGCCGCGCCCGAGCGCGCGGCGGAGATCGGCGCCAATGCGCTCCAGCTCTTCGTCCAGAGCCCCCGAGCCTGGCGGTTCCCCGACCACGACCCGGAGGTGCTGGCCGGGTACGGGGAGCGGGCCCGGGCGGGGGGGATCGAGGCGACGCTCGTCCACGCGATCTATCTGTGCAACCTCGCGAGCCCGGACGAGGAGGTCTACGAGAAGTCGGTCCGGACGCTGCGCTCGACGATGGACACTGCCTGCGCGATCGGGGCCGACGGCGTTGTCTTCCACGTCGGCTCACACCTCGGGTCGGGCTTCGAGTCGGGCCTCGAGCGGGCAAGCCCGGCGATCGAGCAGGTGCTGGAGCGCCGCTCGGACAAGACGTGGCTCCTGATCGAGAACTCCGCCGGCACCGGAGGCACGATGGGTCGGTCGCTCGACGAGCTGGCGCTACTCGTCGACCGGCTCGACGGGCACCCGCGCCTCGGCGTCTGCCTCGACTCCTGCCATCTCTGGGCGTCCGGCTATGACGTCACCGACCCCGCTGCGCTCGACTCGCTCCTCGACGAGTTCGACCGGGCGATTGGACTGGACCGCCTGCGCGCGCTCCACGTCAACGACTCGCAGACGCCCCTGGGCTCCAACCGAGACCGCCACGCGAACCTTCGAGAAGGCCTGATCGGCGAGAAGCTCTCGGTCTTCCTCGGCAACCCGCGGCTCCAGGATCTCCCTGCCGTCGTCGAGACCGAGGGCCAGCACGGCAAGGGAGCGGACGCCGAGGAGATCCGGAAGCTGCGCGAGCTGTGGAAGGCGGGAACTAGGCGCTCGGGCTCGGGCGGACCTGGGCGAAGACGCGGAAGCTCGGCTCGCCGACGGGCAGCTCGTGGAACTCGGGGTTGACGCACCCGAGATCGTCCGAGCGGCCGACGTAGGTGCTCTCGACCTCTGCGTGGCACATGGGCAGCGGGTTGCGGCTGGCCCGAACGGCACCGAAGCCCGGGGCTCGGGCTTCGGCTTGCTCCAAGAGCTCGAGATCGATCTCCACCGAGAAGATCCGCTGCATGCACCCGACGTACGTGCGGCCGACCTCCTCGAACGCGTAGAGGAACGGACACGACCGGGCGAGACACGCCGCCGGGTAGACGACCTTGTCGCAGTGGACCCCGCAGCGGCGGCACTCGACCTCGTCCTGCGGACGGAGCGGCAGGCTCCGGGGACGGGTCGTGGGCGGTGACGCCATGGACTGATTTTGGGGGACGATCTCCGCGCTCCGCAAGACTTGACAGGGCGGCTGCGTCACGCTAGCGGCCGACCCTGAGCAAGTAACAGTCTGTTACTTGCCGAGCAGGCGGTCGACCACGTTCAGCACGTCCATCTGCGTGAACGCCTGGAAGTCCGGCTCGACCTCGGCCGGCACGTCGTCCGCGCGGAACCAGAGCGCCTGCACCGTCCGCATCCCGGCGCGGGAGGCGCCGAAGACGTCGGCATCGACCCGGTCGCCGACGAAGAGCGCCCGCTCGGGTCGCACGTCGAGCTCGGCGAGGGCGCGCTCGAAGATCGCCGGGTGCGGCTTCCGCTTGCCCACCTCGGACGAGAGCACCACGGCGTCAACGCGTTCGACGAGCCCCTGGCGTTCGAGCACCGGCAGCAGGAGCCACTCCGGGCTCGCCGTGTTCGAGACGAGGGCGAGCTTGAGGCCACGCGCCCGCAGCGCCTCGAGCAGGGCGTGCGTCGACGCGGCGAGCGCGTAGTACGACGCCCAGACGTCGTGCGACGCCTGCAGGAAGAGCAGCACGTCGTCGTCCTCGAGCTCGAGCCCGTGGTCGGCGAACGACCGGCGCATGACGTCCGCGATGTCGATCTCGTCCTCCCCCCTGAGGAACAGCTCGGCCTCGTTGTCCGCGAGGTACCGGGTGAAGGCCTCCGCCGTCGGCAGGCCCTCGCGCCCCAGCGCGGCGAGGCCGGCGGTGTGGCCCTCGAGGGCGATCTCGTCGCTCCACTCGTCCTGCATGAGCGTCCCGCCCCAATCGAAGAGCACGGCCTCCAGCACGGGCGGTAGGGTACGGCCCTCAATGGCGCGCCGGATCCTCTGGGCCTCGCTGGCCCTCGCGCCGATCACGATCGCACTCCATTACCTCGCCGACATCGGCGACGTCGCGGAGTTCATCCTCGCCGCCGCCGCGCTCGTGCCGCTCGCGTGGCTGATCGGCGAGGCGACCGAGCACGCAGCGCACCACACGGGACCGGGAATCGGCGGCTTCCTGAACGCGACGTTCGGGAATGCGCCCGAGCTGATCATCGCGCTGCTCGCAGTACACCAAGGGCTGACCGAGGTGGTCCGCGGCTCGCTGACTGGAAGCGTCGTCGGCAACCTCCTGCTCGTCCTCGGCTTCTCGCTGCTCTTCGGCGGCCGCGGCGAGCTGGACCGCCCGTCCACCCTCCTTTCGATCGGTCTGGTGGCGTTCGCCATCCTCCTGCTCCTGATCCCCGCCGTCCCGGGCTGGGAGGGCGACCCGGAGCGAGACTCGATCGTCTACCTCTCGATCCCCGTCTCGATCGTCCTGCTCCTGATCTATCTGGGAGCAACCTGGGTCTCCCTCCGGCGCCACCGGCTGCTCCATATCTCGGACGAGCCGCCGGAGATGAGGGGCTGGAGGTTCCGCACCGCCATGGCGGTCCTCGCGGTGGCGACGGTGGTGACGGCGCTGATCGCGGAGATCGTCGTCGGCACGCTCGAGGTCTTCGCGCACGAAGTCCGCCTCTCCGAGTTCTTCGTCGCGGCTGTGATCGTCGCGATCGTCGGAAACGCGGCCGAGCACGGCGGCGCGGTCGTCGTCGCGGCCCGCGGCCAGATCAAGCTCGCCGCCGAGATCGCGCTCGCCTCGAGCGCCCAGGTCGCGGTCTTCCTGATCCCCGCCGTCACGATGCTGGCCCTCCTGATCGACCCGCTGGCGCTCTCGTTCCGGCCCGTGGAGATCGGCGCGCTCACCTTCGGCGTCCTCCTCACGTTCGCCCTGCTCGTCCAGGGCCACTCGAGCCGCGCGCGCGGCGTGATCCTGATCGCGGCCTACGTCGCCGTGGCCGTCGCGTTCTTCCTCAGCGGCGACCGGTAGACGCGCCGCCGAGCGTCCGCGGCTCGCGCGTGACCGGGTACGTCGCGAAGTACAGCTTGACCGGGACGCCCTCCGCGTTCCGGACGACCCGCAGGAGCTCGCCGCGCTCGTAGCCGTCTGCGACGCGGTAGAGATCCTCGCCCTCCCGCTCGTAGACCGACCGGCCGAGATCGAGGCGCGCCTCCGGGAAGACCGACTCGAGCTTGCCGCCGCGGAACGAGAAGACCATCGGATGCCCCTCCGACCACCACTGGCCGAGCAGGCCCTCGACCTCCGGCGGCGGCGCCTCGCCGGGCCTCCACTCGTCGCGAACCGGCCGATACGCGGCGGCGACCGCGCGCGAGAGCTCGATTCCGAGCGCCGAGATCGTCACGCCGGCGCCCTCGTTCGTCAGCACGGCGGCGCCCGTTCGCTTCGACGGCAGCGCCGAGACGTGCGCGAGGTAGCCGGCGTGCGCGCCGTCGTGGCCGACGTAGACGTCGTCGCCGTCGCGGTAGAGCGCGAACCCGAGGCCGTACCCCAGCCGCCACTTCGTGAGGTCGACCATCGACTGGAACGCGGACATCTCACGCACGGTGGCCTCGGACAGGACGGCGGGCTCCGGATCGGCGACGAACGCGGCCCAGCGGCAGAGGTCTTCCGCGGTGCTCCAGAGCTCGGCCGCCGGGGCGATCGCTCGGCCCTCGACCACGGGCTCCCGGCGGGGGACGTCGCTGTACGGATGGACGACGTAGCCGGCGGCGGCCGGCGCTTCCGCCGTCCACGTCGTCCGCGCCATCCCGAGCGGCCCCAGGACGTGCTCGTCGACGTAGCGCTCGGCCGGTTGTCCGCTCACCCGCGCGGCCACCTCGCCGAGGAGGGCGTACGCAAGGTTGGAGTAGTGCCAGTAGGCGCCGGGCGCGAGAGGCCGCTCGGCCTCGGCGAGCCGCGGGAGGAGCTCCTCGCGTGTCGGCATCTCCAGCGTCTCCCAGACGTCGCCCGGCACCTCCCGCTGCAGGCCCGAGAGGTGCGCGAGCAGCCCGCGGATGGTCAGGTCGTGCTCGGCGCCCGGAAGGTGCGCGTCGAGCCGGTCGTCGAGCGAGAGCCGACCCTCGTCCCGAAGGCGCATGACGGCCACGGCGGTGAAGGTCTTCGTGATCGAGGCGATCCGGTACTGGTGGCCGGGCGTCGCCTCCTCGCCGCTCTCGACGTCCGCGAGCCCGACTGCCTCGCTCCAGACGATCTCGCCGTCGCGCACCGCAGCGGCGCTGACGCTGGGCAGCCGCTTCTCGGCCTGCGCCTCGCGGATGATCCCCGAGAGCTCGGCCGCGAGTCCTTCAGGCGCGGGCAAGGACTCCTAGGGCTTTCGGGAGGATCTCGACGGCCCGCTCGATGTCGTCGTCGGTGACATCGAGGTGCGTGACAGCGCGGAGCCGGGTCGGATGGATCGTCCCCGAGATGCCGACCCCGGCCCGGTGCGCCCGCTCGAGCGCCTCGGGCTGCGAGAGGCCAAGCGGCTCGAGGTCGATCTGGACGAAGTTCGTCTCGACCTCGTCGACGTCGACCGGCAACCCGGCGGCGGCAAGGCCGTCCGCGAGCCGGCGGGCCCGCGCGTGGTCCTCCGCGAGGCGCTCGATGTTGTGCTCGAGCGCGTACACGCCTGCCGCGGCGACGATCCCCGCCTGCCGCATCGCGCCTCCGAACATGTGCTTGAGGCGCCGCGCCCTCACCATCAGCTCCGACGACCCGGCGACGACGGCCCCGAGCGGACAGCCGAGGCCCTTCGAGAGGCAGATCGTCACCGTGTCGGCGCGGCCCGCGATCCGCGTCGCCGGCACGCCGAGGGCGACTGCAGCGTTGAACAACCTCGCTCCGTCCAGGTGCAGCCGGAGGCCGAGCTCGCGACAGCAGTCCACGACGGCGTCGAGCTCCTCGAGCGGCCAGACCCGGCCGCCGGCGCTGTTGTGCGTGTTCTCGATCGAGACGATCCGCGTCTTCGGCACGTGAAAGTCGTCGTGGAGCCGCGCCGCCGAGCGGATCTGGTCCGCGCTGATCCGGCCGTCGTGGCCCACGAGCGGACGCGAAAGGAGACCGGCGAACGCCGCCGGCCCGCCCAGCTCGAAGATCAGGACGTGAGAGTGCTCCTCGGCGAGCAGCTCGTCGCCGGGCTCGCCGTGGAGCCGTAGCGCGATCTCGTTCGCCATCGTCGCCGTCGGGAGGTAGACGGCCTCCTCCTGGCCGAGGAGCTCAGCCGCTCGCTGCTCGAGCCGGTTGACAGTCGGATCCTCCCGCTTCTGCTCGTCCCCGACCTCCGCGGAGGCGATCGCCTCGCGCATCGCCGGGCTCGGCCTCGTCTGGGTATCCGACCGGAGATCGATCACGGCGAGATTCTGCCTGGCGCCAGGCGACGAGGTAGAGGGCTGCACCGGTCACGCCGATCGCCAGCAGGAGCAGCCACATGCCCGAGTCTCCGAAGGCCGCCCTCGCCTGCAGGCCGACGGCGGGCGCGAGCGAGAGCCCGAGCCAGCTCGCGGCATTCGCGGTCCCCAGGTAGACGCCGCGGAGCTCCGGCGGCGCCAGGTCGGCGATCAGCGCCTCCGACGCCGGCGCCCAGAGCATCTCGCCGAGCACGACGACGAGCAGAACGGCGATCACGACCGGGAGCGCCGCGCTGACCTCGAGCGCGAGGTACGGGGAGGCCATCAGCAGCACGCCGGCGGCGAGCTTGAGGCCGCGCGGCGTCGCCGCCGTCCGGCGGGTGATCCGCAGCTGGAGCGCGACGATCACAATCGGGTTCATCGCGAACAGCAGTCCCCAGGTCGCCGGTGCGATGCCGTGGGTCTGGGTCAGCGAGATCGGAACCAGCAGCTCGAAGGCCGCATACGTACACCAGCCGCCGATCGTTGCAACGAACACGGCGAGCAGCGCCCCGTCGCGGACGAGCGGCCGCAGCGACGGCCTCGCCGCTCCCGCAGCGGCGCGCCGGGCGCTCTCGGGGAGCCGGAGCGCGGCGACGAACGCACAGACGTAGGCGAGGACGATTCCGGCGAACAGCGGCTCCCACCGCCAGGTGACGAGCGCCGCTCCGGCGAGCGGGCCGAGCGTCGCACCGGCGTTGAGCACGACGCGGAACGCGCCGTAGGCCTCCTCCCGTCCCTCCTCGCCGATCAGGTCCGCAAGGAGGGCGCGCTGGGCCGTCCCGCGCACGGGCTGGACGAAGCCCATCACGACGAGCACGCCATACGAGGCCATGATCGGCAGCTCGGGGACGAGGAGCACGGCCGGCGTGATCGTCTGGACGACCGAGGCGGCGACGATGACCGGCTGGCGGCCGATCCGGTCCGAGACCCGGCCACCCAGCAGGCTTCCCCCCACCGCCGCGAGGCCCGAGCAGGTGTACGCGAGCCCGACCTCGGTCGCCTCGGCGCCCCGCTCGGTCAGGACCCAGATCGCGAAAAAGGCGAAGAAGGCGAACTGGCCGAGCGCCCCGAAGCCGACCGACGCGAGGACCGGCCGGATGGCCGGATCGACCTCACCGCCGAAGAGCCGCCTGAAGCTGAGCACCGACGCACTGTGGCGATCCCCAGCCATGCAAGCCAATGCCGATTCGGCGTGTAGCTATACACTCAGGTAATGATCGACCCACGGCGTCTCGCCCTGCTCCGCGAGGTCGTCCGCCACGGCTCGTTCTCGCGCGCCGCCCATGCGCTCTTCCTCACCCAGCCGGCCGTCTCCCGCCAGATCGCGAAGCTCGAGCAGGAAGCCGGCGTCCGGCTGCTGGAGCGGACGCCGCGCGGCCTGCAGCTCACCGAGGCGGGCAGGGTCGCGCTCGACCGGGCGGAGGCGATCGCGGGCCAGCTCGCCGCGGCCGAGGCCGAGCTGGAGGCGATCGCGACGCTCGGCGCCGGGAGGCTGCGACTGTGCGCCTTCCCGACGGCGGCCTCGACACTCGTACTCGAGGCGATCCGGATCTTCCGGGCGCGCCATCCCGGCGTCGAGCTCTCCTTCCTCGAAGCCGGCACGCGGGCCGCGATCCAGCGGCTGCGGTCGGGCGACGTCGATCTCGCGCTCGCCTTCCGCGAGCGCGGTGAGCCCGCACCGGCGTCCTGGGAGGGGCTCCACGCCGAGCACCTGCTGGTCGATCCCCTGTACGTCGCGGTCGCCGAGGATCACTCCCTGGCCGGGAAGGACGCGATCCGGCTCCGGGACCTCCGCGACGAAGGCTGGATCCAGGCGGTGCAGGCGGGGCCGACCGGGATCACGTACCGCGCCTGCGTCGCCGCCGGCTTCGAGCCGCGCATCGTCCACCTGAGCGACCACGCGCCGATCACGCAGGGCCTGGTGGCGGCGGGCGTCGGCGTGACGCTCATCTCGAGCCTGTCCGTGCCCCAGGCTCGCAACGACATCGCGATCCGTCCGCTGAAACCGTCGGGGCCGGAGCGGGACGTGTTCGCCGTCTCGCTGCCGGGCGCGCTGCGGCCGCCCGCGATCACCGCGATGGTCGAGATCCTGCGCGAGCTCGCGCCGAGCTACGGGGCTGCGCGGAAGTCGGCGGCGGTTCGCCCGTCTTCGGCGGCCGCGTCCTGATCGGCCCCGCTCGCGAGGAGCAGGTCGTAGAGCTCCTCGTTCCCGCTCTGCGCCGCCGAGTGAATCGGGGCGAACCCGCCCTCCTGACGCGCGTTCGGGTCGGCGCCGTGCTCGAGCAGCAGCCGCGCGACCTCGGTATGCCCTCCGGCTGCAGCACTGTGGAGCGCCTGCACGCGGAGCGGGTTCCTGGCAACCGCGTGGACGTCAGCGCCGCGCCGGAGCAGCTCCGCGGCGACCTCCTCGTGCCCGAAGAACGCCGCGAGCTGGAGCGCGGTGAAGCCGTCGGGCGACCACTGGTCGACGAAGCCGGGCTCGAGGAGCAGCAGCTGGTGCACTCGGCCCGCGTTCCCCACGGCGGCGGCCTCGAAGATCGTCAGGTCGGTCGCCTCGGCGAGCTGCGCCTCGACGGCCTCGCGATCGCCGCGGTAAAGCGCATCGAGGAGCAGGGAGCCCGGGCTCGGCATCTCGCTCATGCGCGCATTTTCACCGGATGAGGGATGCGAGGCGATCCCGGCGCGCCGATCTGACCCTGGAGAAAGGAGAGGCGGCATGAACGAGACAGCGGCTTCTCTGTGGCAACTGGTCCGGGACGACTACCTCGTCCGCCGCGGCGCGTGGATCTCGCTGGGCATCGTCTGGCTCGCCGCCGCCTGGGCCGATCTTCGCATGCTCGTCTTCATCCCCGCGGTCGCCGGCACCGTCTGGGTCCTGATGAGGCGTCGCGGCGAACTCCCCGACGAAACCGATTTGCTCTAGCTCTCGACGCGGAACGGGCTGAGCCCGTTCCGCCGCCACCGGTCGTGGACGAGGAAGCGAGCCGTGCTTCGAGGCCGCGCGGCGCGCAGCGCCGCCCGGCTCCATGAGGTCGCTGAAAGTCGTGAGACTTTCAGCGAAGCGGCGCCCCTAGACCCCCTTCGGTGCCTCGACCTCGGCAGCCGCCGAAGGCTCGCCCGAGAGGTCGGGGTGATCCTCGAAGCGGTACCGCACGATCGCTCGCTTCGCCGCCTTGACCTCGTCGAGCCGCCCGACCGGCCGGTTGTGCGGCGCTGTCTTCAGCGTCTCCGGCTCCTCGGCGGCCTCGCGCGCGATCGCCTGCATGGCGTCGGCGAAGGCATCGAGCGTCTCCTTCGTCTCCGTCTCCGTCGGCTCGATCATGAGCGCCTCGGGGACGATCAGCGGGAAGTAGATGGTCGGCGCGTGGAAGTCGTAGTCCATGAGCCGCTTGGCGACGTCCAGTGCGGTGATGCCGTGCTCCTTCTTGAGGTTCCTCGCGGAGAGCACGAACTCGTGCATGCAAAGGCGGTCGAACGGGAGGTCGTACGCATCTTTCAGCCGCGCCAGGAGGTAGTTGGCGTTCAGCACGGCGTCCTCGGACATGGCGCGAAGCTCCCGGCCCCACGCGAGGATGAATGCGTACGAGCGGACGAAGACGCCGAACGGCCCGGTGAACGCCCGCACCTTTCCGATCGACTTCGGCCGGTCGTAGTCAAGCCGGAACCGGTTTCCGTCCCGGACGACGGCCGGCACGGGCAGGTACGGCTCGAGGTGCTCGCGCACGGCGATCGGCCCGCCGCCCGGACCGCCGCCTCCGTGCGGCTGAGAGAACGTCTTGTGCAGGTTGATGTGGACGATGTCGAAGCCCATGTCGCCCGGACGCGAGATGCCGCAGACGGCGTTGAGGTTCGCGCCGTCGTAGTACAGAAGTGCGCCGGCTTCGTGAAAGAGCTTCGACACCTCCTCGATGTGCTCGTCGAAGAGCCCGAGCGTCGAGGGGTTCGTGAGCATCAGCCCCGCCGTCGTCCCGTCCACCTTGCTGCGGAGGTCGTCGAGGTCGATGTTGCCGCGGGCGTCCGTCGCCACCTTCCGGAGCTCGTAGCCCGCCATCGTCACGCTGGCGGGATTGGTGCCGTGGGCGGTGTCGGCGACGACGACGGTGCGCCGCTGCCCCCCCTCGCCGCGGTCGGCGAAGTACGCGCGCATCAGCATCAGGCCGGTCAGCTCGCCCTGCGAGCCGGCCGCCGGCTGGAGCGAGACGGCGTCCAGCCCGGTGACCTCGGCGAGCATCTCCTGCAGCTCGTGCATGAGCTCGAGCGCGCCCTGCGCACCGTCCTCGTCCTGATGCGGATGCAGATCCCTGAACCCGGGAAGCGCCGCGACGCGCTCGTTGACGCGCGGGTTGTACTTCATTGTGCAGGAGCCGAGCGGGTAGAAGCCCGTGTCGATCCCGAAGTTGCGCGTCGTCAACTTCGTGAAGTGCCGGACGAGCTCGATCTCCGGGATCTCGGGCAGACGGGCGGGCCGCTTGCGGCGAAGCTCGTCCGGGACCGCCGGCGTGGCGAGCTCCGCTGGACGGGGGATCCGGCCTGCTCGACGACCGGGACGGGATCTCTCGAAGACCAGCTTCACGCCGCCAGTGCCTCGGCGAGCCGGTCGATGTCCTCGGCGGTCCGCCGCTCGGTGACCGCGACGAGGATCGCGTCGTCCATCCCCGGGTAATCCCGTCCCAGCGGGTAGCCCGGATTGACGCCGTGCGTGCGGGCCTGGCGGATCGCCTCGTGCGCCTGCCGTCCGACGTGTACGCCAAACTCCTTGAACGTTGCCTGCTCCGGAAACAGCAGTGGGAGTTCGAGCCGCTCCTTCGCGTGCGCCGCGAGGGCCATGCAGGCCTCGCCCACCTCCCGCAGCCCCTCGGGCCCGAGCCAACAGAGATAGATGAGGCCGCCCAGCGCCAGCAGGGTCTGGTTGGTCGTGATGTTCGACGTCGCCTTCTCCCGGCGGATGTGCTGTTCGCGCGTTTGCAAGGTCAGGACGTAGCCTCGGCGTCCCTCGACGTCGGTCGTCTCGCCGACGATCCGGCCGGGCATCCGCCGTGTGAACTCCTCGCGCGCGGCGATGAACCCGTAGTGCGGTCCGCCGTAGGAGAGCGGGTTGCCGGCGCTCTGCCCTTCGCCGATCGCGATCGCACATCCGTAGTTGCCTGGCGCCTCGAGCACGCCCAGCGAGATCGGGTCGACGTGGGCCACGGCGAGCGCCTCGACGTCGTTTGCGGCGGCCGCGAGCTCCGGCGCCGGCTCCAGGCAGCCGAAGAAGTTCGGCTGCTGGAAGATCGCGCAGGCGGCGCCCTCGGCGGCTGCTCGGAATTCCTCGGGGTCGGTCACGCCGTCGCGGTGGGGAACGTCCACGACGTCCATCCCGAAGCCGGGCGCATAGGTGCGGACGACCTGGCGGACCTGCGGGCTCACGGTCTCGGCCAGGACGATCTTCGACCGGCCGGTCGCGTGCTTGGCGATGTAGCAGGCGTCCGCCGCGACGGTGGTCCCGTCGTACCCCGAGGCGTTCGAGACGTCCATACCCGTCAGCTCGCAGATGACGGTCTGGTATTCGAAGATCGCCTGGAGCACGCCCTGGCTCATCTCCGGCTGGTACGGGGTGTAGGCCGTCAGGAGCTCGCCGCGCTGGAGGATGTAGTCGACGACGGCCGGGACGTAGTGGTCGTAGACCCCGGCGCCGACGAAGGAGACCTCCTCGCCCGCGTGGACGTTCCTCGCGGCGAGCTCCTCCAAGCGTTCGACGATCTCCTGCTCGGTGAGCGGGTCGCCGAGGCCGAGCGGGCGGTCGAAGCGGACGCCGGCCGGGATGTCGCGGAAGAGCTCCTCGATGCCCGAGACGCCGATCGTCTCGAGCATCGCCTCGCGGTCGGCGTCGGTCAGCGCTGCGTACGTCACTGCTCGGCGAGAAGCGCCTTGTAGGCGTCGGCGTCCATCAGGCTCTCTGCCTCGGACGGTTCGGACAGCCGGATCCGGATCAGCCAGCCTTCCCCGTACGGGTCCTCGTTGACCGTCTCCGGCGCGTCGACGACCTTGGCGTTCACCTCGAGCACCTCACCCGAGAGCGGCGAGACGAGATCGGAGACCGC
>DASVEW010000026.1:0-8615 GCA_036380355.1 Gaiellaceae bacterium
AGCTCTCGATCGTCGGGACGGCATCGCGTGCGTACGAGGACGGATAGCCGTCGACCGGATCGTCGTAGAGCACGCAGAGGACGGTCGCCATCGATGCGCAGCCTAATCCGTCAGGAGACCTCGCTCCATCGCGTACCGGACAAGCCCCGCACGGCTCGTGATCCGAAGCTTCTGCATCAGGTGCGCCCGGTGCGTCTCGATGGTCCTCACGGAGAGGGCAAGCTTCTCGGCGATCTCGTTGTTCGTGTGTCCGAGCGCCAGGAGGCGAAGGACCTCGCGTTGCCGCCCCGTCAGCAGATCGTCGTCCGCGTGCACGACCTGCCGTGTCCCGCCCGCGATGATGCGGGCGCCCAGTGTCGGCTCGACGTAGCTCTCTCCCGCGGCCAGCGCGCGGACGGCGGCGAGGATCGCCGAGTCCGCGACTCCTTCGAGCAGGTAACCGTAGGCGCCCGCCCCGAACGCCTCTCGGACCGATGCTGGATCGTCCTTCGACGAGACGACCAGCGTCTTGCTCTCGGGCACCTCGGAGACGAGCTCGCGCACGGCGTCCGCCGGGGGCGAGGAGACACCGTCCATCACGATCAGGTCCGGCTGCTGGAGACGCGCCTCGAGAACCGCCTCGCCGACGTCGGCGGCCTCCGCGACTGCCGCGGCCTGCGAGCCAAGCACGCGCCTGAGCCCGGAGCGGGCCTCGGGGTCGGGCCCGACGATGAGGATGCGAAGGCTCACCGGCCCGTCAGGATCTCGACGAGGCTCTCGACGTAGTCGTCCAGTAACACTCTCTGTTACTAACCCGGCGAGGCGGCCCAGGAGGTCGAGCGGAGGAGCGGGGCGAGGAGGGCTTCGAGCTCTCGACGGTAGGAGTCGCCGTCGAAGGCCCGCAGCGGATGCGGGTCGAGCTCGCGCTCCTCCAGCTCGCCGCCGCGGCGGACGTAGATCGCCGGGTAGATCTCCCCGTCCGCGGCCATCTCGATCGCGACGGCCGCCGCATCCGGCCCGCCGCCCCCGTCGACGAAGTGCTCGAGCGGCACGATGCCCTCGTCGCGGATACCGGTCCCCTCGTCGAACGAGACGGCGCGGGCGAGGTAGCCCTTCTGGATCCAGATCTCGGGCCCGCGCGCCAGCTCGTCCAGCAGCAGCGGGACGACCTGATCGCCCGCGAGCCTCGGACGCGGCTGCTCGCCTCCCAGGCGCTCCGCGATGTGCTGCGCCATGACGCGCGCGTTGTAGCGGAACCCGTTCACCGAGGACGAGTTGGGCGCAAGCCCGTGCTTCTGCAGACCGCGCGCCGCCGTCGTGATGTTCCCGGCGAAGAAGATCCCGGGAACCGACACGCTCTCCCAGAGGCGCGTCAGCGCCGGGAGCCTGTCGTTGACGACGGTGACCACGCCGAGCTCCCGCAGGTCGCCCAGCGGCGCCTCGAACCCCGTGGCCAGGATCACCTCGTCCGCCGGCAGCACCAGCCGCCCGTCCCAGGACGTGCCGTCCGCGGTCACTCGAAGCCCGCCCGCGCCCCGCTCGATCGCGGCGACCGCGCCGTCGACGACGTAGGTCCCGGGGCTGCCGCGGACGTACTCCTCGTACGGCTGGAGGTAGCGGACGCGGAGCGGGGAGTGCGGCAGCACCGAGATGTCGACGGGCCGCGGCGAAACGAGCGTGAGCTCGCAGGCCCACGGGAGGAGCCCGTACGCGAGCTCGAACCCCGAGTTCCGCTTCCCGATGATGACGACCTTCTTGCCGCGATAGAACTCCGCCGGGCCGGTCTCGACGTAATGGGTCGCGTGCTCGGCGCCGTTCAGCTGCGGCGTCCACGCCTCCGTCATCCCGACCGCGAAGACGGCCATCCGGCAGCGGTACTCGCCGTCGGTCGTCTCGAGCACGAACCGGTCCCCCTCCGTCCTCGTGCCCGTCCACCGGCACCCGTATCTCGCGCTGATGCGGGTGCGGTCGGCGAACTCGACGAGCCCGGCCTCCATCTCGTGCCGCGCCGGGACGTCGAAGCTGCGGTCCATGATCCCCGCGACGAGCGCCCTCGCCTCCGGCTCGTCGGCGACCAGGCTGTTGTGGTCGTAGCACTCGTACTCGCGCGTCTGCCGATCGCACGGCGCATCCGGCCTCGTCCAGCTGATCAGGCGCTCGAAGATCGGGAACCGCCTGAACATCCCGCCCGGCGCGTCGTCCGCCGAGAGCACCGCATGGTTCGTCACCCCGAAGCGCCGGAGTGAGTAGCTGGTCTGGAGGCCCGCGGGCCCCGTGCCCACGACGACGACGTCGTAGTCGCCCGGCGGGAAGGGGCTCAGGACCGGCTCTTCCACTCGGTCGTGACCCTGAGCCGGCGGGCCTCGGCCTGCAGCATCCGGAACAGGACGCGCGGGTTCTCGACCATGAACGGCTCGAACTCGGGCCCCGGGATCACGAGGCAGCGGAGCATCGTCAGCGCGACGACGTCGGCGTTCGGCGGCTCGCTCGTCAGGAGGGAGATCTCGCCGAAGAACTCACCCGGGCCGAAGCGCGTCACCTCCTCGTCGCCGATGCGCACGGCCGCCTCGCCGTCGAGGATCACGAACAGCCCCGAGCCTCTCAGGTTCTTGCGGAGGACCCGCTCGCCCTCCGGGAAGACCTCCTCCTCGAACCGGTGCGCGATCGCCTCCAGCTGCGCGGGCGGCAGGTCGGCGAACAGGGAGAGCCTGGCGAGGACGTCGTGGACTTCAGCCACGAACCGAGCTTAATGCGGGCTCGCGCTCCCGTTCGCGGGCAGGCTTCTTCTCCGTGCTCCGGCTCACCATCAGTGCGACGCCGACGACGATCGCGGCGCCTGCGAGCAGCGTCCGGATTCCGATCACCTCGTCGTTGAACGCCCACCCGAGCAGCACGGCGATGACGGGATTGACGTAGGCGTAGGTCGAGACGGTCGACCCCGGGACGGTCTTCAGGAGCCAGACGTACGCGCTGAACCCGATGAGCGAGCCGGCGACGATCATGTAGGCGGTCGCGAGCAGCGCGTCGGTCGAGAAGGTGGCGTCGTTCCACTCCCCGCGCACGCCGCTGACAACCGCGAGCAGCAGGCCGCCGGCGAGCATTCCCATCGCCGCGCCGAGGAGCGTGTCCTTCGGCAGGGCAGAACGCTGCGAGTAGAGCGAGCCGGCGGACCAGCCGAGGGCGCTCAGGACGATCACGAGCGCGCCGAGAGGCGCCGCGCCTTCCTCGCCGGACGGGTCGACGAGGAGCGCGAGACCCGCGAAGCCGAGAACGAGGCCGGCGAACGCTCGGCCGCCGAGGCGCTCGCCCAAGAAGATCCGCGCGAGGATCGCGAACCAGAGCGGGATCGTCCCGACCAGCAGCGCCGCGATTCCCGACGGGACGTCCTGCTGCGCCCAGGCGAGGCCGCCGTGCCCGAGGAGAAACAGCGCACCGCCGAAGACGAACGCCGCGCGCCACTGCTTCCACCCCAGCGGCTCGTGGTCCCGCCGTCGCACGAGCACCCAGGCGAAGACGAGGGCGCCGGCGACGAGATGACGGAGGGCCATCGAGAGAAACGGCGGGAGATCCCGCACGGCGACGGCGATGGCCAGGAAGGTCGACCCCCACACGACATAGATCGTCCCCAGCGCGATCCAAACTCTGAGACGCATACCTCTGTTGTAACGACCGGTGCTACGTTCCCTTCCCGTCCGAAGAGGCACGATGCTCGACCGCGAGACGATCGAAGAGCGCCAGCGCGACCGGGCCGCGGCGCTCGAGGACCTCACCCGCGCGAAGCGCGAGCTCGCCGAGGCCGCACGCCGCCTGGCCGAGCGCGAGGGAAAGCTCGCCGAGCGAGAGAAGCGGCTCGAGCAGCGGATGCACCGGATCGCCCGAAAGCTGGAGGCGAGGAGGGAACGCCAGCACCGGCTCGCGGCGCTTCGCGCAAAGGTCTCCGAGGCCGAGCTCCTGAAGGGACGCCAGAAGCGGAAGGAGACCGAGCTCGACCGCGGCGAGAAGCGGCTCTCGCGGCGCGAGGCCGCGATCCACCAGCGAGACGACGAGCTGGAGGCCCGGGCCGCCGAGCTCGAGCGCCGCTCGGAGGAGCTCGTCGCCCGCGAGCTGGCTCTCGACGCGCGCGACGGCGAGTCCGGCCGGCTCAACGAGGAGGCGACCAGGCTTCGCGCCGAGCTCGACGGGCGCTCACTGGAGCTGGCGGCCAGGGAGGAGGAGCTGGCCGGGCGCGAGGAGCGGGCGGCCGAGCTCGAGCTGTCGGTCGGCCGGCGCGAGGAGCTCGTGGCGACGAAGGAGGCCGAGGTCCAGGCGGGGCTCGAGGACGTGGCGGCGAGGGAGAAGCGGATCCGCAAGGACGAGGAGCGCCAGCAGGCGACAGCCGAGCGCCTCGAGCGGCACGCGGCGGACCTCGCGGAGCGCGAGCAGGCGCTCGCCCGGCTGGGCCAGACCCTGCTCTCGCGCCGCGCGGCGGACGGGGTCCCGGTCGAGGAGGCTCCGACGGCGAGCTTCGTCGAAGGGCTGGGCGCCCTCGGCGCCGCCACGCCATCCAAACAGACGCAGTCGCCGGGTTAGACGACGCCCGCCCGCGGGTACCGCGGAGCCGTGGCGGTCATGTTCGCGATTTACCTGACGCTGATCGTGGTTTCGTACTCCTTCCGTCGGGTAGGCCCTGACGGACGGACCGTACGAGGAGGGGTTTCAAGCGGTTTCACCAGGCCTTTCGAGGCTTCTCCCTGACAACGCGTCCGACGTGAGGGCCGCCATGCGCGGCCCTCACGTTCTTCCGCCCTAGTCGTCGAGCGCGGCGCGAAGGTCGTGCACGAGGTTCGGGGCGCTGAGGTCCACGCCCGGGTGGAGCGTCGAGCGCCAGCGGCCCTCGGGGTCGTAGACGCGCACCGGCGCCGAGTGCATGTTGCTGTCGCCCGTGTCGGCCGAGGCCAGGATCTGGAAGTCCTGCCAGACCGGCCGCAGCTGCGCCACGGTGCCGCCTACGTACTGCAGCTCGTCCAGCGCCCGAAAACGCCGCAGGAACGAGTCGATACGTGCCGGCGTGTCGTTCACCGGGTCGACGCTGAAGGCGAGCGCGACGACCTGTTCGCGGTCTTCGCCGAGCAGGCGGACGGCGTCGCCGATCTGCGCGGCCACGATCGGACACGCCTCGGTGCACTGCGTGTCGAGGAACGTCACGGCGACCGCCTTCCCGCGCAGCCCGTCCGAGCTGACCGTCCCGCTTCCCGTCACGACCGCGAACGCCGGCATGGTCAGGCCCTCCGGCGGCCGGCTCCCGCGGAAGTCCACCTCGCCGCCGTCCCGAGTCAGGACGAAGCCGAGGACGACGGCGAGCGCCCCGAGGAGCGCGGCGAGCAGCAACGCGATTCGCACGTAGGAGAGTTTGCCCCCGGATGGACGGACGCCGCAACGAGCAGCAGCGCCGAGAGCACGCCGAGCAGCCCGCAGAAGAGCCAGAACGCGTCGCCGTTCCAGGCGAACAGCACGGCGCCGATCCCGGGCCGAGCATGAACGCAAGGCCCCAGGTCAAGCCCCACGCGCCCTGGTACCGCCCGCGAAGATGTGTCGGCGCGATGTCGCGGAGGCCGACGAACCGGGCCGCGCGTGACGCGCCGTCCAAAGCGACGAGGCCGCCGGTCGGCGACCCCGTCCTCATGCTCTCCCGTTCGCTGAGCTATCTGCACATCTGGCGGCTCCTTTCGTCGGTGTGCTGATTCCGATGAAAGCCGCGGCGGCTAAGAGCGTCCTGAACGACGCATGAAAGGTTCCGAAGAGTCGATGATGGGGCCCGTGAAGGCCCTGGCCTCGCTCGTCGCCCTGCTCGCGCTCGCCTCGATCGCCGGCGCGGCGCCGGCGCAGCACACCGGCGCCAGGACGATCGTGGACCGGAACGGCGACAACCGCCTGGAGCGCGCGGCGGGCGAGCTGCACGTCCGGCGCAGCGACCTCGGTGGGACGGTGCCGACGAACGCGGGCCCGACGCCGATCGTCACCTTCGCCCACTTGGCGGACGCTCAGCTGGTCGACGAGGAGTCGCCCGGGCGCGTGGAGCTCGTCGATTTCATCGGCGGGGACCCGTTCGGCTCCGCGTACCGGCCGCAGGAGGGCCTGACGCCGCACGTGCTGAACGAGCAGATCCGCGCGATCCGCGCCATGGGCCGGGGCCCCGGAGCGCTCGGCGCGATCCAGTTCGCAATGACCGGCGGAGACGACGTGGACAATGCGCAGCTGAACGAGACCCGCTGGTTCGTCGACCTCATGGACGGCGGCAAGCTGGTGAATCCGGGATCAGGCCGAAGCGGAACGTGCGGCGTCCGCCGCCCTCCGCTGTACGGCGGGATGCGCGGAGGCGCACGCTTCTACGAGCCGAACGGCAGAGGCGACGGGCCGGGCTACTCGCCGTCGATGGCCGCGAACCGGCGCTCCGTTCGGCGATCGGTCGCGGTGCGCGACTACCCGGGGCTCTTCGAGCGGATGAACCGGCCGTTCCGCGCCCGCGGGATCGGGATGCCGTGGTACGCGGTCTTCGGGAACCACGACGGCCTGGTCCAGGGCAACTTCGCGCAGAACGAGCTCTTCGACCAGGTCGTGCGTGGCTGCCGAAAGGTCACGCGCTACTCACGGGAGGCGCTGGCGCAGATCCAGCCACTGCTCGCGGGCGGGGTGACCCAGGAAGAGCAGGCAGAGATCATCCGGATCACCTTCGGCGACTACCTCGACACCTGGGGTGTGCCGCGGGAGCACCGCGGCCTCTTCAAGACTGTGCCGAGCGATCCCGCCCGCCGGTTCCTCCGGAAGTCGGCCTGGATCCAAGAGCACTTCCGCACGCGGGGGCGGCCGCGAGGGCACGGGTTCTCCCAGGCGAACGCCGCGAGCGGGCAGGCGTATTACAGCTTCAGGCCGGTGCTCGGCGTCCGCTTCATCGTGATCGACACAGTCGCGGACAACTCCAGCTCCGGCAACGTCGACGACGAGCAGTTCGGCTGGCTCGAGTCACAGCTCGCCGGCGCCGACGCGCGCGCCGAGCTCGTGCTCGTGTTCGGCCATCACTCGCTCGCGACCATGAAGGCGGTCGGCCCCGGCGTCCAGCTCGGCGTCAATGTCGAAGCGCTCCTTCTCCGCCATCGTCGAGTGCTCGCCTACATCGCGGGCCACGAGCACCAGAATCGGATCCAGCCTCACCACCGAGCCGGCGGCGGCGGCTTCTGGGAGATCGTCAGCGCCTCGCACCTGGACTGGCCGCAGCAGGCACGCGTGATCGAGCTCGCGCAGCACGGCGACGCCTTCGTGATCTACGCGACGGTCGTCGACCATCTCGGCCCGCCGCGGCCGCCGGCGGCGCCGAAGCGACCCGGCAGGATCGCGAGCCCGGCCGAGGTGCAGCGTCTTGCCTCGATCGGACGCGAGCTCGCGTTCAATGACCCGCAGGTCGCGAACGGCGAGGACGGCTGGCCCGACCGGCGCGGGACGCGGAACGACCGAAACGCCGCGCTCGTGGTCCCGCGGCCCTAGGAAGCGCGGCGCCGGAACCAGCGCGGCCGCTCGGACGGCAGCTCCGCGCCCTCGCCGAGCGCCGTCGCGGCCGAGACGACGTCGTCGCTCGTCAGCGTCGTCAGCTCCTCCGGCCCGAGCTCCTCGAGCCGCCGGCCGGAAAGCCCGGCGAGCCGCAGCGCTTGCGCGTTCAGCGCCTGCTCGAAGATCGTGCGCGCATAGCGGGCGTTGCCGAAGCCCTCCCCTCGCTGGGCCGAGTCGAACACCGAGCGGAGCGCCTGGTCAGCGCCGTCCGTCAGCTCGTACGTGAAGTCGCCGGCGAACTTGTGCGTGATCGCCAGGAGCTCGTCCGTGGAGTAGTCCGGGAACGAGATCTCCCGCGAGAACCGCGAGCGCAGCCCTGGGTTCGAGTCCAGGAACCGCGCCATCGGCCGCGGGTAGCCGGCGACGATGACGATCAGCCGGTGCCGGTAGTCCTCCATGCGCTTGAGGAGCGTCTCCACCGCCTCGGGCCCGAAGTCGTGGTACGCCGCCTCCGGCGCGAGCGCGTAGGCCTCGTCGATGAAGAGCACGCCGTCCAGCGCCCGGCGGATCACGCGCTCGGTCTTGAGCGCCGTCGTCCCGACGTACTGGCCGACGAGCCCGCTGCGATCGACCTCGACCAGATGGCCGCGGCGCAGCAGCCCCATTGCCCGGTACATCTGCGCGAGGAGCCGCGCAATCGTCGTCTTGCCGGTTCCCGGGTTCCCGTAGAACACGAGGTGCTGGCTCGTCGCCACCTCGGGTAGGTCGTGCTCCTGGCGGCGCGCCTGCACCTGCAGGAAGGCGACGAGCGCGCGCACCTGCTCCTTGACGGTCTCGAGCCCGACAAGCGAGTCGAGCTCCGCCTGGAGCTCCTCTAGCGACCTCGCCGGCTGGGGCCGGTTGAGGCCGAGCTGCTCCGCGACCCAGTCGATCGGCGCCTCTCGCGCCGCGGTCTTCCGCAGGCGCTGAGCCAGCTCCCGGACGTTCTCCGCCAGCTCCTCTCGGACGTCGCGCGGCATTCCGCCGCGGAGGTTACCCATCCGGCCCCGGCGGGAAACGAAAACCGATTGTTAACCTGGTTAACGACTTGGCAACCGAACGAACACCGATTCTCA
>DASVEW010000027.1:0-20298 GCA_036380355.1 Gaiellaceae bacterium
GGACGAACGCCTGGCTGCACAACTGGCGTCGGATCAGCACACGCTGGGAGCGGCGGCCCGAGCTCTACCTCGCCCTGCTCCAGCTCGCCTGCTCGATGATCATCTGCCGGCTGCTCGACTGGTCATTGTGAGACCACTTCCTGACACCGTGCCGATCAATCGTGGTCGTAGCGCCGCCCCGGGCGCGGGATCCAGCCGGGAACCGCCTGCTGATAGGCGTCGTACTCCTCGCCGAACTGCCGCCGGAGGGTCGGCTCCTCGTACCAGTGGACAAAGGCGGCGACGACGGCGGCTACGAGAGCCGCGTATGCCAGTAGCTCGAGCCGGCCGAGGAGGAATGCCTGGCCGACGATCGCAGCCAGGACCGCCAGGTACATCGGGTTCCGCACGTAGCGGTAGAGGCCGCCGACGACGAGGCGCTCGGTCGGCGCGACCGGCGCGGGCGTGCCCATCCCCTCGACGACGAAGCGGACGAAGGCGTGGAGCAGCACACCGACGCCCACAACGACGAGAGCTCCTCCGGGGACGCGCGGCACAACCCAGAACTGCGCGGGCTCCTCACGCTCCCAGCCCGTCAACCACCACGGGATCAGGCCGGCAACGACACCCGGCGCGAGCAAGAAGAAGACCGCGCTCCCCAGGGCAGCCCGCATCCTGCTCACACTCCCATTCTCCAAGCCGAACCGCCGGCGGACGGGCTTCGCCCGTCCGCAAGAATCAGCTCCCTCGGGCGAGGTGTCGTCCCGGCGCGGGCTGGGCCGCGTCTCGGCGTCAGCCGAGACCCGGCTTCATACGTCGCTCAAAGTCGGGAGACTTTGAGCGAAACGCGACCGGCGTATCCGGTCACGTGTCGCGCCCGGTCATCCAGCGGCGACGGGACGCCACGATCCGCGGGAACTCCTCGTCGAGCATGCCGCCGAGGCGCTTGCTGACCGTCGCCAGGAGGCCGATCGAGATGAAGATCCACGCCTCCGCGTCGGCGTCGCGGTCCTGCGGGACGCCGTTCGCCTCCTGCGAGCGGCGGATGACGCCCGCGACGAACTCCTGCACCTCGCGCATGTGGCGCTTGAGGTACTTGCGGATCTCGGCGTCGTCGCTCGCCTCCGTCAGCGCCTGCACCCAGAGGTTTGCGATCAGCGGGCGCCTGTCGCGGGCCTCGAGGTAGGACCGACCCATCGCGGCAACCCAGAGCGCAGGATCCTCCTCGCCCACGACCGCGCCTTCCCACATCTCACGGCAGAGCGTCCAGGCGTTCTCGAGGCAGGCGAGGTAGAGATCCCGCTTCGAGGCGAAGTGGCGATAGAGGATCGGCTCGGTGACGCCGGCCTGGCGCGCGATCTCGGCGGTCGTCGTGCCGCGGTAGCTGCCCTTCGCGAAGATCGCGGAGGCGGTGTCCAGCACGGCGGCGCGGCGCTGCTCGGCGGTGAGGCGAGCTCTCGTGGCGGTCATGCGACCTCCGCGACGGGCTCGCTGCGCCCCGGCTCGTCGAGCTCGTGCGGGCGGACCAGCACGAAGGAGACGACGGCTCCGACGAGCGCGATGACGGCGGCGACCAGCAGCGACGTCGAGAAGCCGTCGACGAAGCGCTCGGGATCCTGGAACACGGCGGGCCCTTCGAGATTGCCGATCTCGTGGGCCATGATCGCGCCCATCAGCGCGATCCCGATCGAGCCTCCGACCTGGCGGAACGCATTCAGGACGGCCGATCCGACGCCCGACTTGTCGACCGGCAGGGCCCGGACGGCCGCCGCGGCGCTCGGAGTCATCACGAGCGCCATCCCCATCCCGCCGACGATCAGGGCCGGGAGCAGATCGACGTAGCTCGAGTGCTCGTCCATCCGCGAGAAGTAGAGGAGCTGGACGGCGACCAGGATCATCCCGGTCGTCATCAGCCAGCGCGAACCGACGCGGTCCGACGTCTTTCCGGCGATCGGCGCGATGAGGATGATCAGGATCGTCATCGGCAGGAAGGCGGCGCCGGCCTCGACCGCCGAGTAGCCGAGGATCCCCTGCATGTACAGCGAGACGAAGAAGAAGACGCCGAACATCGCGAGCGCGACGAGCAGGACGGCGAGGTTCGCGCCGGCGAAGGTTCCGTTCCGGAAGAGCGAGAGATCGAGCATCGGCAGCCGCTGGTGGCGCTCGAGAAGGACGAACGCCACGAGCATCACGGCGGCGACGGCGAACGTGCCGACGATGCGACCGGACGTCCAGCCGTACGTGTTGGCCTCGATGAGGCCGTACGTGAGCGCGAAGAGGCCGAGACCCGAGGTGAGGAGGCCCGGTAGGTCGAGGCGCTGCTCGTGCGACTCGTCCTTCGACTCCCGGATCAGGACGAGGCTGGCAACGATGGCCACGATCCCGACGGGGACGTTGACGAAGAAGATCCAGCTCCAGTCGAGGTGCTCGGTCAGGAGACCGCCGACGAGCGGGCCGATGGCGAGCGCGAGCGCCGAGACCCCCGCCCAGAGCCCGATCGCCATCCCCCGCTGGTGCGGCGGGAACGTTGCCGCGATGATGGAGAGCGTGGCCGGGTTCATCAGCGCCGCGCCAGCCCCCTGGACGACCCGCGCGCCGATCAGGAACTCACCGCTCTCGGCGAGCCCGCAGGCGAGCGAGGCGCCTGTGAAGATGACGAGGCCGGCCACGAAGACGCGGCGCCGGCCGAGCAGGTCGGCGAGCTTCCCGCCGGTAAGCATCAGCGACGCAAAGGTGAGCGCGTAGCCGGTGACGATCCACTCGAGCTCGGAGAGGCCCACCCCGAGGTCGCGCGCCATCGACGGCAGGGCGACGTTCACGACCGTGTTGTCCAGCATGATCATGAACAACCCGAAAGCAACGGCGGCGAGCGTCCACCACTTTCGAGCTTCTTCGCTGAACAGATTCAAGGCCACAATCGGGGGACCTATGTTAGCGGCCACTAAGTTACAGCGTCAATGACCGAGAGACTCGCATCGTCGTCGGCCCGCCATCCCGGCCGGACGGTCCTCGCCTGGGTGCTTGCCGTCCTCGCCTCGCTCGTGCTGATCGTCTTCTTCCTCGGGGATGCGCTGTCCGGCGAGGCAGAGCAGCTGAACAACCCGGAGTCGGAGCAGGCCTACGACCTGATCGAGGAGCGGGTCCCGCCTTCGACGGAGTTCACGAGCGACGTCGTGCTCGTGCGGTCGGACTCGGTGGACACCGACCATCCGGAGTTCCGCGACAAGGTCGACCGCGTCATCGCGGACCTGGAGTCGACGCCGGGCGTCCTCTACGTCGCCGACGAGCCGTCGGGGGGGAACGAGCGCGCGGTTGTCATCGAGGTAGGCCTCGTGGACGAGGGTGCGGCCGAGAACGTCTCCGAGACGCTCGAGCGCCACGACGGCGAGACGTTCGACCTCTACGCGACCGGCCAGTGGTCCGTGGAGCGCGACTTCTTGCGGCTCTCCGAGGAGGATCTCCAAAAGGGCGAGCTGCAGTTCGGACTGCCCGTGGCCTTCATCGTCCTGCTGCTCGTGTTCGGCGCCGTGGTCGCGGGCCTCGTACCGCTCGCGCTCGCGATGGTCGCGATCATCACGGCGCTCGGGCTGACCTCGCTCGTCGGAACCGCGTTCGACCTCTCGGTCTTCACGATCAACATGCTCACCGGCATGGGCCTGGCGCTCGGGATCGACTACTCGCTCTTCGTCGTGTCGAGGTTCCGGGAGGAACGTGCGGCCGGGCGGAACGAGCTCGATGCGATCGGCGCGACCGGGGCCACCGCCAGCCGGGCAGTGCTCTTCAGCGGCCTGGCATTCGTCGTCGCGATGTTCGGGCTGCTGCTGATCCCGAACACGATCTTCCGCAGCCTCGCCACCGGCGCGATCCTCGTCGGCATCACCTCGGTGCTCGGAGCGCTGACGCTGCTTCCGGCGGTGCTGAGCCTGCTCGGGGACCGGGTGAATGCCCTCCGGATTCCCATCATCGGCCGGGGTGCCGAACGAGGGACGGGCGCCGAGGGCCGATTCTGGGGGTCGATCGTCCGGGCGGTGATGCGGCGGCCCGTCGTCAGCCTGGTGCTGAGCGCCGGCGTCCTCGTCGCGCTCGCGCTGCCCGTGCTCGAGTACCGGACGGGCGAGGCGGGGATCCGGACGCTGCCCGACCGGTTCGATTCCAAGCAGGGCTTCAACGCGCTCGAGCAGGAGTTCGGCGTCGGCACGACCGACGAGATCCAGGTCGTCGTCGACGGCAACGTGGATGCTCCCGAGACACGGTCGGCGATCGAAGGCCTCGCCGGGGAGATGCGGAACGATCCGGCCTTCCGGCAGGTCGAGACCGAGTTCCACCCGGACCGGAACCTCGCGCTGATCGAGGCGCTTCCGGCCGGGGACAGCCGGGACGAGCAGGCGCTCGACGCCGTCCAGGAGCTCCGAGAGGAGGAGATTCCCGGCGCGCGGGTCCTCGTCACCGGCGAGACCGCGGAGAGCATCGACTACTACGCACTCACCGACCGCTGGCTCCCGATCCTGATCGCCTTCGTGCTCGGGCTGAGCTTCGTCCTCCTCACGGTCGCCTTCCGTTCGATCGTCGTCGCCACCACGGCCATCGCACTCAACCTTCTCTCCGTCGGCGCTGCGTACGGCGTCCTGATCCTGGTGTTCCAGGAGGGGATCGGGAACGACCTGTTCGGCTTCCAGCAGGTGGACTTCATCGAGGCCTGGGTGCCGCTCTTCCTGTTCGCCGTGCTCTTCGGCCTGTCGATGGACTACAACGTCTTCCTGCTGAGCCGGATCCGCGAGCGCTACGTGCGGACGGGCTCGAACGACGAGGCGGTCGCCCACGGGATCGGCTCCACGGCGCGGATCATCACCGGCGCCGCGCTGATCATCATCGCGGTCTTCGGCGGGTTCGCGGTCGGTGACCTCGTGATGTTCCAGCAGATGGGCTTCGGCGTCGCCGTCTCGCTCCTGATCGACGCGACGATCATCCGGTCGGTGCTCCTGCCGGCGGTGATGAAGCTCCTCGGAGACTGGAACTGGTACCTGCCGAGGTGGCTCGACTGGCTGCCGGACTTCCACGTCGAGGGTGCGCGGTGAGCGAGGTCGTCTGGCGCCCGTCCGAGGAGGTGCTCGAGCGCGCGAACGTCGTCCGGCTGATGCGGCGGCACGGCATCGACGACTACTGGGAGCTCGTCCGCCGCTCGCAGGAAGACGCCGACTGGTTCTGGGCCGCGGCGGTCGAGGACATGGGGCTGGAGTTCTCGACGCCGTGGGAGCGCGTGTCGGATCTCTCGCGTGGGCCCGAATGGGCGACCTGGTTCGTCGGCGGGAAGCTCAACATCGCGTGGAACTGTGTGCACCGGTGGGCGCAACGGCGGCCCGAAGGCCGCGCCGCCGTCTCGCTCGGCGAGGGCGGCGAGCGGCGGGAGCTGACCTGGGCGGCCATGTCCGATCAGGTCACCCGGCTGGCGGAGGCGCTCGTCCGGCTCGGGGTCGGAGCAGGCGACCGCGTCGCGATCTTCCTACCGATGGCGCAGGAGGTGGCGATCGCTTCGCACGCCTGTGCGCACATCGGCGCGATCCAGGTGCCGATCTTCTCGGGCTTCGCCGCGCCGGCGGTCGCGCAGCGGCTCCAGGCGTCGGAGGCGAAGGTGGCGATCACGACCGGGACGTCGTCCCGCCGCGGCCGCGAGGTGCCGATGCTCCAGATCCTCGAGGAGGCGCGAGCAGAGGCACCGTCGGTCGATCACGTCGTCCTTTCGCCCTGGGACGACCTGATTGCCGAGTCACCGGGCGAGCTGCCCGCGGCCGAGCTCGACTCCGAGACGCCGTACCTCCTGACCTACACGTCCGGGACGACGGGCAAGCCGAAGGGCGTCGTGCACGTGCAGGGCGGCTTCCTCGTCTCGATCGCGCGCGAGGTCTGCTACCAAGCTGACGCCGGTCCGGACGACGTCATCCACTTCGCCACGGACATGGGTTGGATCATGGGGCCGTGGACGGTGGTCGGCGGTCACGCGATGGGCTCGACGCTCGTCTTCGCGGAGGGCGCACCCGACTGGCCGGCCGACCGGCTCTGGCGCCTCGTCGAGCAGGAGCGGGTGTCGGTTCTCGGCCTCTCACCGACGCTGGTACGGGCGCTCATCCCGCACGGCGACCCCGAGACCGACCTCTCCTCGCTCCGGACGATCGTGACGACCGGCGAGCCCTGGAACCCCGAGCCGTACCGGTGGCTCTTCGAGCAGGTCGGGGGCGGCCGCGTGCCGATCATCAACTGCTCGGGCGGGACGGAGGTCGGGGCCTGCTTCCTGTCGCCGACGCCGGCGATCCCGATCAAGGCGTGCTCCCTCGGCGGCCCGGCGCTCGGGATGGCGATGGACGTCGTCGACGGTGAGGGCCGCTCGCTCGTCGCAGGCGGTGGGGGCGAGGTCGGCGAGCTCGTCTGCCGCAAGCCCTTCCCCGGGATGACACGCGGGTTCTGGCGCGATCCCGACCGGTATCTCGACACGTACTGGCGCCGCTTCCCGGGGATCTGGACGCACGGCGACTGGGCGTCCGTGGACGACGACGGCTACTGGTTCCTGCACGGCCGCTCGGACGACACGCTCAACATCGCCGGCAAGCGGATCGGCCCCGCCGAGCTCGAATCGGCGGCGGTCGAGCATCCGGCGGTGCTGGAGGCGGCCGCGGTCGGCATTCCGCACGAGGTCAAGGGCGAGGTTGCGTGGATCTTCTGCATCGCCGCGCCGGGGGCCGACGGCGACGAGTCGCTCGCTGGCGAGGTGTGCGAACTGGTGTCCCGAGATCTCGGCAAGGCCTTCCGGCCCGATCGCGTCGTCTTCGTCAGCGCGCTGCCGAAGACGCGGAGCGCCAAGATCATGCGCCGCGCCGTGCGGGCGAAAGCGCTCGGCACCGACCCCGGTGACCTGTCGTCGCTCGAGAACCCGGAAGCGCTGGACGAGATCGGCTCAGCCCTGGGCGGGTGAGTGGCCCTCAGCCAGCACGCGCTGAAACGCTGGGTAGGAGCCGGCCTTCCCGACCGTGACGAGCGTGTCGCCCTGCTTGATCACGTCGTCGGGCAGCGCCCCGGTCACCGGCTCCGGCTCGCGGAGGATTGCGATCACCGTGATCCCGAGCTTCGCCCGGAACTCCGCCTCGGCGAGGGTCTTTCCGATCCAGGGGCTCGTGTCCGGGACGGGGATCCACTCGATCAGAAGCTCGCCGAGCGCCATCTCGAGCTCCTCGACGATCTTCGGCCGCTCGTAGGCGCCGCCGAGTACGGCGCCGAGCTGGCGCGCCTCGTCGTCATCGAGCGTGATCACCGAGCGAGGCTCGTCGTCGCCGCTGCGGCGGAAGTAGTAGAGCTCGCGCTTGCCGTCGTTGTGGAGGATCACCGTCAGCCGGCAGCCTTCACCGGTTCGGATCGTGAACTTCGTGCCGATTCCGGGAAGGCGGGTCTCCTCGAGTTGAGTGGGCAACGCGTCAGCCTCCTTCGGCCAGTGTAGGTGCAGGGAACAGACGGCGGCCCAGAACCTTCGACTCCTTCATCAGGATCACGCCGATCGTGGCAGTCAGCAGCACGTAGAGGCCCGCGAACGCGATCAGCGTGTCCTGCTGGCTGCCGAGGAGCTGCTCGTTCGCCGAAGCGACCTGGGCCAGGATGATCGTGAACTCCCCGTGCGCGATCAGGGCAACGCCGACGTTGAAGCCCTGACGGGGGCTGAATCCTCCGACACGCCCCGCGAAGTGACCGGTGACGATCTTCCCGGCCACGGTCGCGGGAATCGCCAGCGCGAGGAGCCAACCCACGTCCCCGAGCGCCGAGATGTCGATCGACAGCCCGAACACGAAGAAGAAGAGCGCGGCGAAGACGTCCCGGAAGCTGAAGAACCGCTCCTCGATCTCCTCCCGCATCGAGGTCTCCGACAGCACGACGCCGGCCATCAGGGCGCCGATCGCCTCGGACAGCCCGAGCGCATCGGCGACCGCCGCCATCCCGATCAGGAAGCCGAACACCGCCAGCAGGAAGAACTCGCGCGGGAGCCAGTCGAGGAAGCGGTCGATCGCGCTGGATCCCCACTTCGACAGGGCGAGCGCGACCGCCATGAACCCGATCGCCTTCGCGACGATTGCGAGCGTCGCCGCAGCCGCCCCGCCGCCGCCGGCGGCGAAGCCCAGCACGACCGCGATCGCGATGTCCTCGGCGACGAGGATCGCGAGCACGAGATCCGTCTCGTCGTCCGCCAGCCGGCGGAAGTCGATCAGGCCCTTGACGGTGATCGCGCTCGAGGAGACGTAGATCGCGGCGGCCAGGATCAGCGCGGCGAAGCTCCACCCGAACGCGGCGACGCCGACCAACAGCCCGAGCCCCGCGTTCAGCGCGAAGTCGAGCACCCCGCCGAACAGGACGTGGCGCCGGCTGCGCGAGATCCTGGTGAACGTGAACTCGAGGCCGAGGAAGAAGAGCAGGAAGATGATCCCGACCTCGGCCACGAAGTCAGTCACCTCCGACGGGCTGATGAGCGAGATCAGCTTCGGCTCGTTCGGCCCGAGCAACAGTCCCGCGAGCAGGTAGGCGGGGATCGCCGACAGTCCGAAACGGCTCGCGATGAGCCCGAGCACACCGAGCATCCCGACGGTGACGGCGAGCTCGGCGAGGGTCACGGCGTGACCCTATCGTCGCGTGGAAGACTCCTTCCCGTGGCAGACCGCATGGACGGCCAGGTCGCGCTCGTCACGGGCGGGGGCCGGGGGATCGGCGCCGGGATCGCGCGCGAGCTCGCCGACGCCGGCATGAAGGTCACCGTCTCTGCGCGGACGCCGGAGCAGGTCGAGGAGGTGGCGCGGGAGATCGGCGGCCTCGGAGTCGCCGCCGACGTCTCGCGCGAGGAGGACGTCGAGCGGATGGTCGCCGAGGTCGAGCGCGAGCTGGGCCCGATCGACCTGCTCGTGAACAACGCGGGCATCGCGCACTGGGGCGGCGAGGCGTGGAAGGACGACCCGGAGGATTGGTGGCGCGTGCTCGAGGTCAACCTGCTCGGGCCGTTCCTCGTCTCTCGAGCGGTCATTCCCGGGATGATCGAGCGCGGCCGCGGCCGGATCGTCAACACCGGGAGCGGGGCCGGCTACCTACCCGGGCAGAGAACGACCGCCTACGGCGCGAGCAAGGCGGCGCTGTACCGGTTCGGCGAAGGGCTCGCGCTGCAGCTGGAGCCGTACGGGATCGCGGTCTTCACGATGAGCCCGGGTCTCGTGCAGACCGAGATGACCGGCGACCGGTTTCCGGAGAACGCGCCGTGGACGCCGCCCGAGCTCGCGCCGCGGTTGGTGCGGGTCCTCGCGTCAGGCCGGGCGGACAAGCTCAGCGGCCGGTACATCCACGCCGAGCACGACGACGTCGAGGATCTGATCCGGCGCGCCGACGAGGTCGTCGAGAGCGACGTGAACGCGATCCGGCTGCGCCGCTAGCCACGTCTCGACAACGAGGGGCCGGTCTCCCGGCCCCTTGCAATGTGCCCGATTAGCAGACGCGACTACTAGTCGTCGCCCCACTGGCTCCTGCGGTCGTTATCCCACTTGTCGTCGTCATCGTCGTGATCGCCGTCGCGATCGTGATCATCGTCGTCATCGTCGTCTTCCTCGCCACGGTCAGACCCGCAGCCGGTCGCAAAACCTCGACCCGCGATGTCGAAGCGATCCTCGAACGTCGCCCGGTAACCCGAGATGATGTCGTAGTAGGCGGTGCCGGTCATGCCTGGTGCGCCGAATGTGTCATCCACGAGGGCGACCGTGCAGACCTTATGCAGCGGGAACGTAGCGAGGAACGCCTCCGCTACTGACCACGGCACGCCTGCACCCGGTACCCCAGGGCCTCCCAGCTGAGCCAACGCCCACTCGTTCTCCTCATTCGGAGTCGGTTGACCAGTCGACGGTGCCAGTCCGAGGCCGGTTACCCCGTCACCGCCGGTGAGGTCCTCGTAGAGCCAGGTGTTTGGTGGACATCCCGTGCCCGAACCGTTGATTCCGGTATCGCCGAACGCATTCCCGTCCGAATCACCGTCGCCGTCGAGATCGATGGCGAGCTGGAAGCGTGGAGAGCCGCCAATGCATGTCTTGGGCGCCTGGAACCACGACTTGAACTCGAGCATGTTGTCGAGGTCCTGGACCTTCGTATTCACCCGGCGAGAGACGGTTCCGAAGAACGGTGCCACGTCCGTCCTGATCCGGATGACATCGTTGTGCGGATTCTCTGGATCCTGGGCGAGCTGTGCCGTGCCACCTAGAAGCCACCCGTCCGTACCGGCGTTATCCCCGGCGAAACCGCCGCCGCTGCCGTACACCACAGCCGGCACCAGAAGCGCGAGCCCGACAAGTAACGCTGTCCATCTCTTCATGCTCCCCCCTTGCTCTTACGCAGGCACGCCGGCATCCGCCTGCCTACCCGGACCGCGTGTCCTGCGGCGTGGACTTGTGTCACTCCGGAAACGACGTGCCTCTGAGGCAAGTTACGCGCTTGCAAAATTTAACCGCGGAAATTGCGGACTTTTTTCGGTTACCCGGTTGGAAAGAGCGTCTTGGTATTTCGACCGATCAATCAGTCACGAATTTCTGACTGACAAATCAGTCATGCTCGCCCTTCCTAAATCCGCGGGACGATCCACGTAGCCCGCGCCGAGCCGAGCACGCGACCGTCCGCGCCGAAGAGCGCGGTGCCGGCGTAGAGCTTGCGCCCCTCCTCGCCGAGCGGCCAGGCCATGACGACGCAGCGCTCGCCCGGGTGGGGCAGGTGCTCGATCCCAGCCGCCAGCCGGCCGAGGACCGGCATCCCCCGCTCGCCCCCATGCACCGCGTACGCGCCCGGGCAGTCGAGCGCCGCCCAGACGAACTCGGGCGCCACGTGGTGGGCGTATGGCGTCCACGTCGCCGCCACCAACTCGGTGCCCGGCACCGGGCCGGCGTAGATCCCGAGGCCGTCGCCCCGCGCCCATCCACACACGAAGCACTCCGGGAAGGCGCTCTCCTTGTCGCCCTCGGGGAGCTCGGCCGCCCGAGCCTCGTCGAACCCGACCGGGTCGGGCAGCTCGAGCTCGAGCTCGGTCGCAGCCGCCTGGGCCACGACGGCATTCCCGTCGCGCAATTCGATGCTCCGGCGCCCGTCGTCCCAGTCGACCTCGAGCGGACGCTCGAGCGGCGGCGGGAGCCTGAGGGTGACCTCAGCGGGCCCGTGGAGCAGCGAGGCGAGGAGGCCGCAGGTGTAGCCGCCGTTCGCCGACTCCGTCGGGCCGCGAAAATGCCGATCGATGACCAGTTCCATGCCAGGTAGACTATGTTTTCGACTGTGAGGCGAAAACCATGAGGCTCGCGCTCGCCCAGATCAACACCGTCGTCGGCGATCTCGACGGCAACGTCGCGCGGATCGTCGGGCGCCTGCGAGAAGCGAGGAACGCCGGCGCCGACGTCGCCCTCTTCCCCGAGCTCGCCGTCACCGGCTACCCGCCCGAGGACCTGCTTTTCCGCCCCGGCTTCCTGCGCGAGGCGAGGCGGGCCGCCGAGCACGTCGCCTCCGAGGCAACCGACATCGCCGCGCTCGTCGGCGTCCCGTGGCTCGACCGCGACCTCTACAACGGCTGCGCCATCTGCGCCGGGGGCGAGATCAAGGCCGTCTACCCGAAGCGCTTCCTGCCCAATTACGGCGTCTTCGACGAGCTTCGCTACTTCCAGCCTGGGCGCGAGATGTTCCTCCTGCGCGTCGGGGAGGCGCTGATCGGGCCCACGGTCTGCGAGGACATCTGGCAGCCGGGACCGCCAGCGACCGACCTGGCGCTGGCCGGCGCGCACGTGATCGCGAACATCTCCGCCTCGCCGTTCCACGTCGGCAAGGGACTCGAGCGGGAGGAGATGCTGATCACGCGAGCCCGCGACAACGCCTGCTGGGTCGCGCTCGTGAACGCCGTCGGGGGGCAGGACGAGCTGATCTTCGACGGGCACAGCGTCGTGATCGACGAGGAGGGCGACGTCGTGGCCCGGGCGCCGTCCTTCGAGGAAGCGCTGCTCGTCGTCGACATCGACGCCTCGACCGCAATCGCGCGGCGTCTCGTCGACGCGCGGCGTCGCTCGCTGGCAAGCGAGCGGGAGATCCCGGATCCGCCGGTCATCGACCTGGGCCATCCTCGCGCGCAGGAAGCGCCCGCCAGGCCGCTCGTCGCCGAGCCGCTCGACGACCTGGAGCAGATGCGCCTCGCCCTCGAGCTCGGCCTCTCCGACTACGTCGACAAGAACAGCTTCAAGGAGGTCGTGGTCGGCGTGTCCGGCGGGATCGACTCGGCTCTCGTCGCGGCGCTCGCCGTGGAAGCACTCGGGCCGGAGCGCGTGCACTGCGTCTCGATGCCGTCGCGTTACTCCTCCGAGGAGACGCGCAGGGACGCCCAACGTCTCGCCGAGAACCTCGGCACCGACTTCCTGGAGATTCCGATCGACCCGATCTTCGACGGCTACACGAAGGCGCTGGCGGACGTCTTCGAGGGGCTCGAGGAGGACATCACGGAGGAGAACCTCCAGGCCCGGATCCGCGGGACGCTTCTGATGGCGCTCTCCAACAAGTTCGGCTGGCTCGTGGTCGCCACCGGCAACAAGTCGGAGCTCTCGGTCGGCTATGCCACGCTCTACGGGGACATGGCCGGCGGGTTCGCGCTCCTCAAGGACGTGTTCAAGACGGACGTGTTCCGGTTGGCGCGCCGTATCAACGAGCGCGCCGGGCGCGAAGTGATCCCCGAGACCATCATCGAGCGCGCGCCGAGCGCCGAGCTGCGTGCCGACCAGAGAGACGAGGACTCGCTCCCCCCCTACGCCGCGCTGGACAAGGTCCTCGAGGCGTACGTCGAGGAGGACCGCTCGCACGAGGAGCTGACCACGGACGGCTTCGACCGGGACGTCGTCGACCGCGCGATCGCGCTGATCGACCGAGCGGAGTACAAGCGCCGCCAGGCGCCGCCGGGCGTGAAGCTCCGCCCGAAGGCGTTCGGCCGCGACCGCCGGACGCCGATTACGAATCGCTGGCGCGGGTAAGAGCGGCCAATGAACAAGACGGAGACATTCGAAGCTGGGCTCGTCGGCTGGCGCGAGCGCGTCGCGAAGAAGATCGAGAAGCCGGTGAGCAAGCGGACACCGCTGACCGCGAAGCAGGTGCGCGCGATCCTCGGCGCGCTCTTCTTCGTCAAGTCGGCGATCTACGTCGGCCTGGTGATTCGCCGCGCTATAAAGCGCTCGAGGTGACGCCGCCGTACACACGCAAGAACGTGGACGACGTCGAGGACGCGGCCGCAAAGTTCGGCTCCAGGAGAGCCAGGAGTCGCGCCTCGTTCGCGAAGGCGACCCCCGGCGTCATGCGCGCCTTCGAGGCGGGCGACGAGGGGCTCGAGATCCTCGCGTTTAGCCCGCGGCGCGACGACGACCGCGGCGAGATCGTCCCCGGCTGGTGGTCGGACTAGACGCCGACGTCGACGGGCTCGTCGGGCGGGCCGTGCTCGTCAAGCTCGTGTAGGAGCTCGCGCAGTCTCCGCGGCGAGAGGATGCCGCCGTAGGCATCGATCGCGTCGCGCGTCCACCAGCGGACCTCTTTTCATCCAGGGGCCGCTGAGCTCCTCCGGCGCCGGCGCGGGATCCTCGCCCCAACGGCATCGCGCAGCGGCTTCCCGCTCGCCCTTCCGGCCAGCTCGTCGAACCAGCGCAGCCGCTCCTCGTACGACACCGCCGCGTTCGCCGGAGACGTCGACGGGAGGACGAAGAGCCGCGTGTCGCCCAGCCGTCGCTCCTGGACGCCGAGCTCCGGACGCTCGTTGAAGACGCCGCGGTATGCCTCCTTGCCGACGAACGCGATCCACGCCGGGTGGAGCTCGCGGGCGACGCGCTCGAGCCGCTCCGCCGAGCCGGCGAAGTCCGCCCGCCGGAGGTCGCCCGAGCCGGGCGTCGTCCGGTAGGCGGCGTTCGTCAGCCCGAAGCCGATGGCCGGCAGGTCCTGCTGCTCCTCCGGCTCGTACAGGCGCGGAGTGAGCTTCGCGTCGCGGAGGAGGCGCCAGAAGTCGTTCCGCGGGTTCGCGAAGTGCGCGCCGGCGGTCGCAGACCAGCGGCCGGGATTGATGCCGCAGAAGACCACACGCAGGCCGGGCGCGAGGACATCCGGGACGGGACTACGCCGCTTCGAGCTGGAGCTCGAGCTCGGGCTCGCGGGCGTCGAGCCGGACTTCGAAGAGGCGTCGGATGTCTTCGCCACTGATGGTCGTTTCATAGCGCTCCCGGCGCGGCGGAAGCTCGACGAGCTGCACCGCCTCCTCGTGGAACCCGTAGCACCGGGCGTAGCACTCGGCCTCGTTCAGCGCTCGTAACCGCACCAACTGACCGTAAATTGCCCATCGGACGGTGGCACTGCGCGCGAAGCACTTCGATTACTGGATCTCGCTCGACGAGGCTGAGAACCTGTCCGTGGACGGCCATCCGGTGACGGTCGCGGGCGAGATCGGCGCCGAGCACCTGCTGCTCGCGGCACTTGCACGCTGCTCGATCTCGAGCCTCGAGCACTTCGCGCGCCAGAAGGAAGTGGAGGTCGAGGCGTCGGCCTACGCGTCCGGCACCGTCACGCGCCGGGAGGACGAGGACCGGTACGGGTTCGTGACGATGGAGTGCAAGCTGGACGTCCGGCTGACGGGTGAGCTGCCGGACGACGAACTTCGCGCGCTGCTGGAGAGCGCCGAGTGGGGCTGCTTCATCGGCGCGTCGCTGAGGCCCGCTCCGACGTACAGCTGGCGCGTCAACGGCCGCGACCTGTGAAGTGGATCGTCGCGACCGGCATCCTCGTCGCCGTCGGGACGTTCGCGTATGCGTGGTGGCGCGGCGGTGAGGAGTCGTCTGCGATCGGCGAGCCGCTCGTGCTCGGCGAGCGGCACCACAGGGTGATTGCGGCGCAGCAGGACGGTGCGCCGCTCCTGGTCCTCCTGCACGAGCGCGGCGGCTCACCGCGGGGGCTGCTCTGGCCCGAGCTCGTGGACGCTCTCGAGGCGCAGGGCGCCGACAGGCCGGCCGTCCTGCTCGTCGACGGCGGCGACCACAGCTACTACCACGACCGCGAGGACTTCGACTGGGGCACCCACATCCTGCGGGAGGCGATCCCCGCGGCCCGCGAGCGGCTTGGGACCGACCCCGACCGAGAGGCGATCGGCGGGTTCTCGATGGGCGGGTTCGGCGCGCTCGACCTCGCGCGGCAGCGGCGCTTCTGCGCGGTCGGGGGACACTCGCCGGCGCTCTGGGAGGGCGGCGGACAGACACCGGAGGGCGCGTTCGACGACGCCGAGGACTTCGAGCGCCACGACGTCCTCGAGGCCGCGCAGGCGAATCCGAACGTGTTCCGTGGCGCGGAGGTGTGGCTCGACGTCGGTCTCGACGATGCGTTTCGCCGCACCACCGCCCTGCTCGGCGCCGTCGTGGACTCTCCTGCGAAGACGCCGCCGGGCGAGCACGGCACCGCCTATTGGCGCGAGCACGTCGACGAATACCTCGAGTTCTACGCCGAGGCGCTGAGGGAATGCGCGTAGGCCTCGACGTCGACGCGGTCCGCGCGCGGTTCTCCGCCCTCCAGCGGCCGTACGTGTTTCTCGACGGACCGGCGGGGACGCAGGTCCCGGACGAGGTGATCGAGGCGATCGCGCGCTATCTGCGCGAGTCGAACGCCAACGTCGGCGGCGAGTTCGAGACGAGCCGGCGCGCGGGCGAGCTCGTCGAGGCCGCCCACGAGACGGCCGCGCGCTTTCTCGGCTCGTCGCCCCGCGAGGCGATCTTCGGGCCGAGCATGACCAACCTGAACTTCATGCTCACCCGCACTGTCGGCCGGGAGCTCCGGCAGCGCGACGAGATCGTCGTCACGCGGCTCGACCACGACGCGAATGTCTCCCCCTGGCTCGAGCTGGCGCACGATGCCGGCCTGGTCGTGCGCTTCGCCGGCCTCGATCTCTCCGACCTCGAGGCGCAGCTCACCGAGCGGACGCGGGTTGTCGCCTTCCCCTGGGCTTCGAACGCCCTCGGCACGCTGGTGGATGCCCGCCGGATCTGCGAGCTCGCGCACGAGGCCGGCGCGCTCGCCTGGGTCGACGCCGTCCACTACGCGCCTCACGGGCCGATCGACGTGGTGGACGTCGGCGCCGACGTCTTGCTCTGCTCGCCGTACAAGTTCTACGGGCCGCACCTCGGGGTCGCGTTCGTCCGGCGCGACCTGCTCGACCGCTGGCGGCCGTACAAGGTTCGGCCCGCTCCCGGCTACGAGACGGGGACGGCGCAGCACGAGCTCCTCGCGGGGTTCGTGGCCGCGGTCGACTACATCGAGTCGATCGGCTGGGATGCGATCACCACGCACGAGCGGGAGCTCGGCGAGCGGTTCCTGGCGGGCCTCCCCGAGGGCATCATGGTCCACGGCGCCGCCACCATGGAAGGCCGCGTGCCGACCTTCGCCCTCAGCTTCGAGGGCCGCTCACCGGCCGAGGTCGCGGCCTACCTCGGCGACCGCGGCATCTTCGTCTGGCACGGCGACTACTACGCGGTTGAGGTGATGAGGGCGCTCGGGCTCGTCGAGGGGGCCGTCCGGGTCGGCTTCGTCCACTACAACACTGCTGACGAGGTCGACCGGCTGCTCGGCGAGCTGGTGCGGCTGCGGTAGCCCGTACTTTCGAGCACGTGCTGTTCGCATTCCTCGCTACGTGGGTCGTCGCACGGTACGGCTACGGTCGCCGCCGGAAAACGACTGACTGAGGTTCGCGCTAGGAAACGCGCCTGAGCGCGGGCGAGACCCCGCTGCCGCGGCGGGTCGCCGCGGTGGCGCGCGCGAAGCTGCGCACGGCCGACTCGTCGACGGCCAGCGTCACCGGCCCATGGGCGATGACCCCGTCCTCGGCTCGCTCGCGGAGCAGGTCGGCGAAGAAGCCGTCCACCAGCCACTCCCGGCCGGGAGCGACGGAGGCGCGCACGCTGATCCGGATCAGCGTCTCGGAGAGCTCATCGACCTGGTCGATCCGCGGGCGCCGCACGAACGTCGTCGGGCCCTCGGGCAGGATCGAGGCGACGGAGTCGACCATCTCGACGCCCTTCTCGCGATCGGTGACGAAGACCTCGAGGACGAGCTCCTTGGCGCCGCTCGGGAGCACCCGCACGGACGGGATCTGCGAGTTGTGGATGTGGATCACCTCGCCGTCGAGCGTCCGCAGCCGCGTGTGACGGAGCGACATGTCCTCGACGACGCCCTGCAGGTCGTGCATCGGGACGTGGATCGTGTCGCCGACCGAGTACCAGCGCTCGAGGAACATCGCGAGCCCCGCGATGATGTCCATCAGCACCCGCTGGATCGCGAAGCCGATCAGGATGAACAGGAACGAGGCGCCGGCCAGCGCGGTCAGCCGGTCGACGCCGCCGATCAGCTGCCCGGCGGAGAGCACCGCGGCCGTTGCGAATCCAAGGTACGCGATCCCGGCGCGGATGATCGAGACGCTCGTCTCGCGGCGCTTGAGCGCCGTCATCCTCCCGGTCTGCTCGAGATCGGTCGAAGCGCTGCGGCGGTCGTGCCAGATCAGCAGCTTCCACGCGAGGAACCCTGCGGCGCGCGCCAGGAACGCGGCAGCCGCGAACAGGGCAAGGACGACCACGACCCTTCCCCACGGCGGGTAGAGGGGCGTGTTGTCGTTCAGGAGGTTGATGATCGGGTCGAGCATCGGCACAGGCAAGCTATCGGCGTGCCCCCGGGTCGCGTAAGCGTTTTCAAACAATCCTTACGGGTCTTCACCAGACCGTGAAGATCCTCGTTCTCGGCGGGACGAAGTTCCTCGGGCGTGCAGCCGTCGACGCCGCGCTCGAACGGGGTCACGAGGTGACGCTCTTCAACCGCGGCGAGACGAATCCCGAGCTCTTCTCCGAGGTCGAGAAGCTGCGCGGGGACCGAGCCGTCGACCTGTCCCCGCTCGACGGCCGGCGCTGGGACGCGGTCCTCGACCCGTCCGGCTACTTTCCCGACGTCCTGCGCCGCTCCACGGAGGCGCTGAGGGATTCCGTCGGCCGCTACCTGTTCGTCTCGAGCATCTCCGTGTACGCGGACCTCAGCGAGGGGCCGCACGAGGAGTCGCCGCGCGGGGAGCTCGGCGACATGCCGGCCGACGAGATGCTCGAGGACTACGCGAACTACGGGCCGCTGAAGGCGCTGTCGGAGGACGCCGTCCGGGACGTCTTCGGCGACAGGGCGACGATCGTCCGCCCCGGCCTGGTCGTCGGGCCCCACGATCCGACCGGCCGGTTCACGTACTGGCCGCACCGGCTTGCGCGCGGCGGCGAGGTCGTCGTCCCGGCTCCACCGGACCGCACGGTCCAGTTCGTCGACGTGCGCGATCTCGGGCGCTGGCTGGTCGAGCTGCTCGAGCGGGACGAGAGCGGCGCCTTCAACGCGACTCGATCCGGCGTCGCCTGGGGCGAGTTGATCGACTCGGCCCGGGCGGTCACCGGCTCGGACGCGGCGCCCGTCTGGATCCCCGACGACTTCCTCAGGCAGCACGAGGTCGGCGAGTGGATGGAGCTGCCGCTGTGGCTCGCCGATCCCGAGTGGGTCGGGATGAACCGCGCCGACGTCTCCCGCGCCGAGGCGAAGGGGCTTTCGCACCGCCCGTTGGAGGACACGATCCGCGGCACACTGGAGGAGGCGGAGACGACGGACGACGCCGGGATGACGCCCGGGCGCGAGAGGGAGGTGCTGGAGGCATGGCGGCGGGGCTGATCGGAATCGCGCTGGCGGCGCTCGCATTCGCGTCTCCCGCCGCAGCCCAGACGCCTGTCCTCGAGCAAGCCGCCGAGGCGCTGCGCGCCGACCCGGTCTACCTCCATCCGGGCACCGACGCGCTGACCGGGGCTCAGGCCGACCGGCTCCGAGCCGCGATCGAGGAGGAGGGAGCCGCTCCGCTGTCGATCGCAATCCTGCCGGCATCCGCCAGCGGAGAGGCGGGCGACTCGAGCACCGACGTGGCGTTGGAGCTCGGACGGCTCGTCGGCGAGCCCGGCGTCTACGCGGTGGTCGTCGGGAACGAGTTTCGCGCGATCAGCAACGACCTCGCGCGGGACCAGGCTCCGGCGCTCGCGACTCGCGCGTTCTTGACCCACAACCAGGATGGAGTCGCCGCGGTCCTGCTCGATTTCGTGCAGCGCGTGGGCGACGTGCGGGCCGGCGGGGAAGATTCGGCCGGCGACGAGGGCGGGGGCTTCCCGACTTGGCTCCTTGCCGTCGGCGCCGCGATCGCGGCCTTCTTCGGGTTCCGCGTATTCCGACGTAGACAGCAACGGGAGCGCGAGCTCGGAGAAGTCAGGGTCGTCGCCCGGGAGGATCTTGCGGCGCTCGCGGACGACGTCGTCGGGCTGGACGAGCAGGTGGAGGGGAACCCGGAAGCCGAGGCGGCGTACCTACGCGGGATGGAGGCGTACCAGCGAGCCGACGACGCGTTCGACCGGGCCCGCTCGCCGCAGGACATCGCGCGCGTGACCGCTGCGCTTGCGGATTCGCGGTACGAAATGGAGACCGCGAAGGCGATCCTCGCCGGCGGGCCGGCACCCGAGCGGCGGCCGCCGTGCTTCTTCGACCCGCGGCACGGGAGCTCCGTGCAGGAGGTCACCTGGGTGTCGCCCGCCGGGGTGGCGATGACGGTGCCGGCGTGCGAGGACGACGCCCGACGCGTGATGGCCGGCGAGGAGCCCGACGCACGCCAGATCTCCGTCGGCGGCGTGCGGCGGCCGATCTGGGACGCGCCCGCGTACTTCCAGCCCTGGGCGCTCGGATTCTTCGGTCTCGCCGGCGGTCTGCTCCTCGGCTCCGCACTCGACCCCGGATCGGCCGAGGCCGCGGCGTTCGACGACCTCGGCGGGGGCGACTTCGGCGGGGACTTCGGCGACTTCGGCGACGGCGGGGACTTCGGCGGCGGCGGAGACTTCGGCGGAGGCGACGGCGGCTTCTAAGGACTACTCTGCGACGCCGCTGTCGAGGAAGCTCGGCGCAAAACCCGACGTCGGGGTCCTCGTCTTCTTCACGACGAGCCGCGCCGAGCTCGAGCGCCGCTTCGCCGCTCTACGCGCAACGATGGGGCCGGCGGACGGGCTCTGGGTCGCCTGGCCGAAGAAGGCGTCGAAGATCGAAACCGACCTCGACTTCGAGACCGTGCAGCGGATCGGGCTCGACGGCGGCCTCGTCGACAACAAGAGCGCGGCGATCGACGACCTCTGGCAGGCCGTACGCTTCGTCTACCGGCTCGCGGACCGGTGATTCGCGGGCTCGTTCGAC
>DASVEW010000028.1:0-34038 GCA_036380355.1 Gaiellaceae bacterium
CGTGCTCACGGGCGACGCGCTTGCGGTAATTGTCGAACTCGGCCTGAACGCGCTGGAGGGTGTCGAGGAGCTCGTCGCGCTCCCGCTGGACCGCCTCCAGCTCGCCGGTTTCCTCGGCCTGCTCGACCTCGGTGTTCTCGACCTCCTCGGGCATTACGAGGTCTTCGCCTCCTCCTCGTCGATGACCTCGTAGTCGGCCTCCTCGACGACCTCGTCGTCCGAACCGACTTCGCCCTCGGTGCCGTTGCCGCCGGCTGAAGCCGACGCCGCCTGCTGCGCGGTCGCCTGGGCGTACACGGCCTCGGCCAGCTTCTGCGACGCCTCCTGGAGCGCGTCGGTCTTCTGTCGGATCTCGTTCACGTCCTGGCTCTCGAGCACGCCGCGGAGCTCCATGATCCGGCCCTCGATCGTCGAGGCGTCGGACTCGTCGAGCTTGTCGCGGTGATCCCTGAGCGTTCGCTCGGTCTGGTAGGCCAGCGACTCCGCGGCGTTCCGCGCGTCGGCGAGCTCGCGCAGGTTGTGCGCCTCGTCGGCGTGCGCCTCCGCGTCGCGGATCATCTTCTGGACCTCGTCCTCCTTGAGGCCCGAGCCGCCCTCGATCCGGATCTGCTGCTCGTTGCCGGTCCCGAGGTCCTTGGCCGACACGTTGATGATCCCGTTCGCGTCGATGTCGAAGGCGACCTCGATCTGCGGCATGCTCCGCATCGCCGGCGGGATGCCGACGAGCTGGAACTTGCCGAGCGTCTTGTTGTAGAGCGCCATCTCCGACTCGCCCTGGAGGACGTGCACCTCCACGGAGGGCTGGTTGTCCTCGGCAGTCGTGAACGTCTCCGACTTCTTCGTCGGGATCGTCGTGTTGCGGTCGATCAGCTTCGTGAAGACGCCGCCCTTGGTCTCGATGCCCAGCGAGAGCGGCGTGACGTCGAGCAGGAGGATGTCCTTGACCTCGCCCTTGAGGACGCCGCCCTGGATGGCCGCGCCGACGGCGACGACCTCGTCCGGGTTCACGCCCTTGTGCGGGTCCTTGCCGGTCAGCTCCTTGACCTTGTCGACGACGGCGGGCATGCGCGTCATGCCGCCGACGAGGACGACGTGGTGGATGTCCTTCGCCTCGAGGCCGGCGTCGGAGAGCGCCTGCTTCGTCGGTCCGACCGTCCGCTCGAGCAGGTCCGCCGTCAGCTCGTTGAGCTTCGCGCGGGTCAGCTGCAGGTCGAGGTGCTTCGGGCCCTCCTGCGTCGCGGTGATGAACGGCAGGTTGATCTGCGTCGTCATCGTCGACGAGAGCTCGATCTTCGCCTTCTCCGCCGCCTCGTAGAGCCGCTGCAGCGCCATCTTGTCGGCGGCGAGATCGATGCCCTGGTCCTTCTTGAACTCGGCGACCATCCAGTCGACCACCGCCTTGTCGAAGTTGTCGCCGCCGAGATGGTTGTCGCCGGCGGTCGACTTGACCTGGAAGAAGCCCTCCGCGAGCTCGAGGACCGAGACGTCGAACGTGCCGCCGCCGAGGTCGAAGACGAGGACGGTCTGCTCCTCCTCCTTCTCGAGCCCGTAGGCGAGAGCGGCCGCGGTCGGCTCGTTGATGATGCGGACGACGTTGAGCCCGGCGATCTTGCCGGCGTCCTTCGTCGCCTCGCGCTGCGCGTTGTTGAAGTAGGCCGGAACCGTGACGACTGCGTCTGTCACCGGCTCGCCCAGGTAGGCCTCCGCGTCGGCCTTCAGCTTCTGGAGGATCATCGCGGAGATCTCCGGCGGCGCGTACTCCTTGCCGCCCGCCTTGACGCGGACGTCGCCGTTCGGACCCTTGACGACCTCGTACGGGACGATGGTCATCTCCTCCGAGACCTCGTCGTGCTTGCGCCCCATGAAGCGCTTGATCGAGAAGATCGTGTTCTGCGGGTTCGTGACCTGCTGGCGCTTCGCCGGCGGGCCGACGAGCCGCTCGCCGTCGCCCGTGAACGCGACGACGGACGGCGTGGTGCGGCCGCCCTCTGCGTTCGGGACGACGGTCGGCTCACCGCCCTCCAGCACCGCCATGCAGGAGTTCGTCGTGCCAAGATCGATGCCGATCGTCTTTGCCATTGCCTCGTTTCCCTCCCTGGGTTAAGTCTCGTTCAGCGAAAAAATCTGAGCCTGAGGATAGCAAGTCCTCGCCACGTTCGCCGCGCACCGCCCGAAGCGGGCAGGAAACGTCGGTCGCAGTCCCGCGGCAGCATCCGCCTCGGTACGCTCCCGTCCGCAGGTGGCCGACTCGCGCGTTCAGGAATACGCCCGACTGCTCGTCGAGCGCTCGATCGACGTCCAGCCCGGGTGGCAGGTGATGGTCATCTCGCAGCCGGCCGCGCGGCCGCTGCTCGAGGAGGTCGTGCGCCTGATCGGCCGGCGCGGCGCCTACCCGATCGTCCGCTTCAGCTACGCCATGGAGCAGCTGCCGTTCAATTGGACGTGGGCGAAGGAGGCGCCGCTCGAGACCGTCGCGCAGGTTGCGCCGGTCGACCAGCACGTCTGGGACAACGTCGATGCCTGGATGCTCCTCGGCGCGCCGGAGAACCCGCGCGCCGGCGCCGACGTCCCGGCGGAGAAGCGCGAGGCCATCAACAAGGCTCACGCCGGCTTCCTCCAGCGACGTCTCCGAATGGAGATTCCCTGGGTCACCTGCCGCTTCCCCTCACCCTCGCTCGCGCAGGAGGCCGGGCTGACGAACGAGGCGTTCGAGGACTTCCTCTACGGCGCCTGCCTCCTCGACTGGGACGCCGAGGGCGAAAAGATGAAACGGATCAAGGATCGCTTCGACCGGGCCGATGAAGTCAGGATCGTGGGCGCCGAGACCGACCTTCGCTTCAGCCTCACGGGCCGCGAGGGCATGGTCGACGACGGCCACGCGAACATGCCGGGCGGGGAGGTCTTCTACAGCCCGGTGGAGGAGTCCACCGAGGGCGTCGTCAGCTTCCTCGAGTACCCCGCCTACCAGGAGCCGGACCTCGTCGACGGCGTCCGGATGCGCTACGAGGGCGGCAAGGTCGTCGACGCCTCGGCGACGGCGAACGAGGAGGCGCTGCTCGCGAAGCTCGACCGCGACGAGGGCGCGCGGATCCTCGGCGAGTACGGCATCGGCTGCAATCCGGGAATCCAGCGCTACATGAAGAACACGCTCTTCGACGAGAAGATGTACGGGACGATCCATCTGGCGATCGGCGCCGGCCTCCCGACGATCGGCGGGAAGAACGTCAGCGCCGTGCACTGGGACATGGTCAAGGACCTGCGCAACGGCGGCCGCATCGAGTGCGACGGCGAAGTCGTGCAAGAGAATGGTGAGTGGAAGTTCTGACGCGCGCATAGAGCTCGTCGACCACGATCCGAGCTGGGCGGAGCTCTTCGAGCAGGAACGGGCGCGCCTCGCCGCTGTCTTCGACAGCCACGCGGTCGGGATCGAGCACATCGGCTCCACCTCGGTGCCGGAGCTCTGCGCGAAGCCGATCGTCGACGTGCTCGTCGGCCTGCGCCGGCTGGAGCTCTCCGACGAGCAGGTCGAGGCGATGCGTGGGCTCGACTACGAGTTCATGGGCGAGTACGGGCTCCCCGGCCGGCTCTTCTTCCGCAAGCACCCACGCACGCACCACGTCCACGTCGTCGAGCACGGCGGCGTGCACTGGGACCGGCAGCTGACCTTCAGGGATGCGCTGCGCACGGACGCCGAGGAGCGGCAGCGCTACGACGAGTTCAAGCGCAGGCTCGCCGCGGAGGGGCACCCGCGGGACGTCTACACCGAGCTGAAGACGCCGTTCATACGGGAGGTCGAGGCCCGGGCTCGGGCGCGGGGCGTCCGACCAACCGCCTGAGCGTGGCGGCAGCCGCGGGCTCGGCGATCAGGATCCCGACGAAGATCACGCCGCAGCCGACCAGTCCGAGCGTGCCGATCCGGTCGCCGGCGAGCAGGTAGCCGAAGAGCCCCGCAAACACCGTCTCCAGCGAGAAGATGATCGCGATCCGGGTCGCGCTGACACGGCGCTGCGCCCAGATCTGGACGAGATAGGCGAAGGCGACCGCGAAGAGGCCGGTGACGATCAGCGCCGCCCAGACGGTCGTCCCGCGCGGCACCGACAGGTCGCCGAACGCGAGGGCGAGCGCGAGGAAGACGGCGGCGGCGCTCGCGACCTCGACCCAGGTGAGGGCGAAAGCGTCGAACCGGTTCGCGTAGCGCTCGACCATCACGATCTGCAGCGCCTGCGCGACGGTGCTGGCGAGAACGAGCGCGTCGCCGGTCGCGGATCCCTCGGGCACCCCGGAGAGCAGTGCGAGGCCGACGAGGGCGAGGCCCACGGCAAGCCAGAGCTGCCGGGGGATCGGCGTGCGGAAGAGGGCCAAGCCCAGCAGCGGCGTGAAGAGGACGTAGAGCCCCGTGATGAAGCCGGTGCTCGTCACCGTCGTCCGCTCGAGCCCCGCCGTCTGGAGCCCGATGCCGAGCGCGACGAGGCCGCCGAGGATGCTGCCGGCGACAAGCCCGTCGCGGCCGAGGCCCCGGAGCCGCAGCAGCGCGACAGGCGCCAGCGACGCCGTGGCGATCAGGTACCGGACGGCCAGGAACGCGAGGAGCGGATACAGCGCCACCGCGTCCTTGACCTGAACGAACGTGACGCCCCAGACGGCCGTAACGACGACGAGCGCCAGGGTCGCCACGCGAGGATCCTAGAGGCGACCCCAAGAAGGCAAACCGCCTAAGAGCCACAGCGGTACTGGCTGTTGGGAAGCGGCAACAACAGCCGCATTAGCGGGGGGAAGGTTCTCTGGAAACGACGGTCAACGGACCGGGGAGCAAGCGACAGCAGCGAGAAGCGACCCGCGACCGGTCAGGTGACCTTCGACGGCGAGCTTCTCGTCGACGGCGGGGCCAACCATCCGACCCGGCCGGCCCCGTTCATCCGCGTCGACACAGAGAAGTAATCGGGAACGAGGAGCGGCGGCCTAGGCGGCGTCCCCGCCCTGGCCGCCCTCCCCGGCGTGCGTGCTCGGCTCGTTGTCGTCCCAGCCGCTGACGTCGACGGGCTCGTCGCTCGCCCCTGCCTCGTCGATCGCCTCCTGCGTCGGGTTGGGCTCGCTCTCGCGCGGGCCCTCGTTCTCCCGATCGTCGAGCTCGGACACGCTACGTGCGGTCCTTGATCTCGTCCGCGACGTCGTCGGCCTTCTCCTTCGCGTCGCCCCACGCCTCCTGGGCGTGACCCTCGGTCTCGGTCGACTCGTCGTCTGTGAGGTCGCCGATCTTCTGCTTCGCTTCACCCTCCACCTGGTCCCAGTTGCCCATGACGGTCTCCTTTCGATGGCTGTCAGGCGCGGTCTTTCGCGCCGAGAGCCAAGCCAAACCTCGCCGGGGTACGCTTGGCGCATGGAACCGCTCGTCGACGGGTGGGGTCGGGAGATCAAGAGCGTCCGCGTGTCCGTCACGGACAAGTGCAACTTCCGCTGCCGCTACTGCATGCCGGCCGAGGGGCTCGAGTGGCTCGGCCGCGACGAGCTCCTCACGTTCGAGGAGATGGCCCGCGTCGTCGGCGTGCTCGCCGGGATGGGTGTCGAGGAGGTGCGCCTGACCGGCGGCGAGCCGCTCGCACGCCGCGACCTACCGGTGCTCGTCTCGATGCTGTCCGAGATCTCCGGTGTCACCGATCTCTCGCTGACGACGAACGGCGTCCTGCTCGACCGGTTCGCAGGCCCGCTCGTCGAAGCAGGCCTGCGGCGGCTGAACGTCTCACTGGACTCGCTGTCCCACGTCCGTTTCGCCGAGATAACGAGGCGCGACGCGCTCGACCGAGTGCTCGCCGGCCTCGAGGCCGCGGAGGCTCACCCGGAGCTGCGGCCGATCAAGGTCAACTGCGTGGCGATCCGCGGGTTCACCGAGCAGGAGGTGCCCGCCCTCGCCGGGCTCGCGCGCCGGAAGCCCTACGTCGTCCGCTTCATCGAGTTCATGCCGCTGGACGCAGAGGAGCGCTGGGACGGTGACGACGTGCTCACCGGGGCCGAGATCCGTGCCCTGATCGAGGAGCGGTGGCCGCTCGTGGAGATCCCGGCGAAGGCGTCGTCGACTGCCCGCAGGTTCCGCTTCGCGGACGGCAAGGGCGAGGTCGGGTTCGTCAACCCCGTGTCGGAGCCGTTCTGCTCGTCCTGCGACCGGATCCGGCTGACCGCCGACGGCCAGCTCCGGACCTGTCTCTTCTCACGGCGCGAATGGGATCTCAAGACGCCCCTCCGGGAGGGTGCGAGCGACGACGACCTTGCCGCGCTCGTCCGCTGGGCGGTCCGCCACAAGGAGCTGAAGCACAAGATCAACGACGCGGGCTTCGTCCGGGCCTCGCGCTCGATGTCCCAGATCGGCGGCTGACTCGTCCTACTTGATGCCGAGCCGCACGCGGTAGCCGAAGACGATCGGCACGCGGCGGTCGCCGATCACCCGGCGAACGGTCTCGTCGAGCGCCTCCAGCCCCAGCTCCTCGTCCGTGACACCGAGGCCCGCAGCTCCGGGACGAGCCCCAGGCTGTGCGCGAAGCCCAGGAGCTCCTCCGCGCCGGCGTCGAGCTCGTCGTGGAGCACGAGCTCCCGCACGTACTGAAAGTGCTCGCAGTCTCGGATCCGCGCGAGGTGCCCGGTCTTCGGCGACCGCGTCCAGCCCGCCTCGAAGGGATGCTCGTCGCGGATCCGCGCCCGGCGCACGAGGTGCTCCTCGTACGCAGCATCGACCTCCGGGTGCACGAACGGCGGATAGTCGTAGTCGTACGCGGCGAAGGCGCCGCCGGGCCGAAGCAGCCGCGCCGCCTCGGCCAGCACCGGCCCCGGCTCCATCCAGTGGAAGGACTGCGAGCAGGTGACGAGATCGGCGCCGCCGTCCGGCAGGCCCGTTTCGCTTGCGAAGGCGTCGACGTACCGGACGTTGCCCTCGGGCGTCCGCCGCTCGGCCACCGCACGCATGGCCGGGTTCGGCTCCACGCCGACCACGTCGTCGGCACGATCCGCCCAAGCTCTCGCCGAGAGCCCCGTCCCGCTCCCCAGGTCGACGACGGAGCGGACGGGCGGCCCGCCGGCGTACCGCGTGAGCGCATCGAGCAGGACGGAAGGCGGCCTGGGGCGGAACGCGTCGTAGTGGTCGGCGAAGCCGTCCCGCAGGTAGCCGCTCTGTCGTATCGCCTCGTTCGAGAACTCGCTCATCCCGCGGGAAGCCGTCCGGACGCCCGTTACCTCCGCGGCCGAGAGTAAACTCGTCTACTTGACGTCCGCCGCCGCAGCCGTCAGCCGTCAGCTTCCGCGCGGATGGCTGGATCTCTTCCGCCAGGTGCTGATCTGGTTCGGATTCATCTTCGCGTACCAGCTCGCGCGCGGGATCGCCGACCGTGACGACAGGGCCGCATTCGACAACGCACGCGGGATCATCGACTTCGAGCGGCGGGCGACCGGCCTCTGGGAGCTCTCATTGCAGAGCTGGGCGCAGTCGTCGTACTCGGTCGCCGTGACGATGCAATGGACGTACTGGCTGTCGCAGTTCGCCGTCGTCGGGCTCGCGCTCCTCTGGGTGTACCTGCGGCGCCACGAGTCGTTTACCCGCTTCCGGAACGTCCTGATGCTCGCCAACGTGATCGGCCTCTTCGGCTACGTGCTGCTGCCGACGGCGCCGCCGCGGATGTTGCCGGAGTTCGGCTTCGTCGACACGCTGGCCGCTCTCGGGGCTCCGAACCACGGCTCGAGCTTCATCCAGCTCGCCTCGAACCCCTACGCCGCCATGCCGAGCCTCCACTCCGCGGACGCGCTGATCGTCGGGATCGCGCTGGCGGTCTTCGTGCGGTCGTGGATCATGAAGGCGATCTGGCTCGCCTGGCCGGTCTGGGTCTGGATCTCCGTCATGGCGACCGGCAACCACTTCTGGCTCGACATCGCCGCCGGCGTCCTCGTCGCCGGCGTCGCGGCGCCGATCGTGTACCGGCAGGAAGTCCGCCGCTTCCTCGCCCGCCGCGATCCCGCGCTGACGTAGTGAGCCGCGACTCCGCAAAGCAGGTCGGCCGCGCCGGCGAACCCGGCACGGCCTCTTCACGGCGCCGGCAAGTCGGCGCCGTTGTGCGCGTGAAGGAGGGCTACACCGCGGGCGTTCGCCGTCTGGCCTCGCGCTCGATGCGCGGGCTCGCCCGGACTCGCATCACCCCCGACGCGCTCACTGCGCTCGGACTCACGATGTGCACGGCGGCGGCGGTCGCCGTCTACTTCGAGTACCGGAACGAGCTGCTCTGGTTCTGGACCGGCGCGATCCTCTTCTGGGCCGGCTCGCTCCTGGACGTCCTCGACGGGGCGCTGGCGCGGCAGAGCGGCCGCGGCACTCCCTTCGGCGCGTTCCTCGACTCGACCACCGACCGCATCGGCGAGGCGGTCATGCTCGGAGCGATCGCGCTCGTGTTCGCGCGGGACGGGAACGAGGTGGCGCTGGCCGCCGCCTTCGCCGCGCTGACCGGCTCGTTTCTCGTCAGCTACACGCGTGCCCGCGCCGAGGCGCTCGGGCTCAAGGGCGACGTCGGGATCGGCAGTCGCGCCGAGCGGGTGGTCGTGATCGTCTCCGGCCTCTTCCTCGCGCCGTGGGGGCTGCTCCCGTGGGCGGTGTACCTGCTGAACGTGACCGCCTGGCTGACCGTCGTCCAGCGGGTCCTCCACGTCCGCAGGCAGCTGAAGCGGTCCTGAGGTACCCTGCTAGCACTTGAGTGCTAGCAGGAAGGACGTCCTCGTTCGGATGCCGGGCGAGCTGAAGCGGCGACTGGCCGCCGAGGTGGCCGACCGCGGCAGCAACCTCAACGACATCGCGGTCGGGATCCTGGCCGCGCGCTTCGCTGTGCCCTTCCAGCCGAGCGGACGGAAGGGCGCGCCGCCGAAGGGCGAGGGCGACGTCCTCCTCCGCATGCCGGCAGCGCTCAAGGACCGGCTTCAGCAGCGCGCCGCCGACCGCGGCGCGAACACGAACGAGCTCATCAACGAGATCCTGGGCGAGGGCCTCCTCGGACCAGGAGAGGGGAGCACCCGACCAATGCCAGCAACGAACGGAAAGGCGCCGCGCAGCGAGGACAAGGTCCGCGTCGCGATCATCGGCGTGGGCAACTGCGCGAACTCATTGCTCCAGGGCGTCGAGTACTACAAGGACGCGCCGGCCGACGAGTTCGTCCCCGGCCTGATGCACGTCGACCTCGGCGGCTACCACGTCCGGGACATCGAGTTCACGGCCGCGTTCGACGTCACGACCGACAAGGTCGGAAAGGACCTCGCGGACGCCATCTGGGCGCACCCGAACGACACGTACAAGTTCGCCGACGTCCCGAAGACCGGAATCACCGTCTCGCGCGGGATGACGCACGACGGGCTCGGGAAGTACATCTCCGAGGTCGTCGAGAAGGCGCCCGGCGACACGGACGACGTCGTCCGGATCCTCCAGGAGACCGGCACCGACGTGGTCGTCAACTTCCTCCCCGTCGGCTCCGAAGAGGCGGCGAAGTGGTACACGGAGCAGATCCTCAACGCGGGCTGCGCGATGGTGAACTGCATGCCGGTCTTCATCGCGAAGGGCGGCTACTTCCGCAAGCGCTTCGAGGATCGCGGCCTGCCGATCATCGGCGACGACATCAAGTCGCAGGTGGGCGCGACGATCACCCATCGCGCGCTCACGCAGATCTTCCGCGACCGCGGCGTCAAGCTCGACCGGACGATGCAGCTGAACGTCGGCGGCAACTCGGACTTCCTCAACATGCTCGAGCGAGAGCGGCTCGAGTCGAAGAAGATCTCGAAGACGAACGCCGTCACCTCGGTGCTCGACTACGACCTGGGCGAGCAGAACGTCCACGTTGGCCCGTCCGACTACGTGCCGTGGCTGACCGACCGGAAGTGGGCCTACATCAGGATGGAGGGCTCGAGCTTCGGGAACGTCCCGCTCAACGTCGAGCTCAAGCTGGAGGTCTGGGACTCGCCGAACTCCGCAGGCATCGTCATCGACGCCGTCCGGCTCGCGAAGCTCGCCCTCAACAATGGCATCGGGGGCGCTCTCGAGGCGCCCAGCGCCTTCCTCATGAAGTCGCCGCCGAAGCAGATCGACGACGACGACGCGTACGACGGCGTCGAGGCGTTCATCAAGCAGCACGCGCGCAAGCAGGCGCGCGACAGGGCCACGGCCTAGTCGGCGAACGGCGAGGGGGCCGGCATGCCGGCCCCCTCGCTCCGGGCCTGGGAGGCCGACGCGTCAGGGGTGCTCTCCTCCTCCTCCCTAGTTCGTGACGCGTCCGTTGGCGAAAAGCGAACGCGGCAATTTCACCGCGAGACGCGGATTTGTCAAGCGATTTTCAACTGGAAATTGACTGACGAATCAGGTTTGTGAATTGCAAGTCCTGTGATTGACCTGTCAATCGGCATAGTCCGACGGCTAGACTCGGTGCCCGTGGGTCTCCGGATCTGCCTCGTCACTCCGTTCTCCTGGTCGCAGCCCCACGACGTCAATGAGCACGTCGCGGGCGCGGCCGCGGAGCTCCGCCGTCTCGGTCATGAGGTCACTGTCCTCGCTCCGTCCGGCCGGGCATCGGATCTCATCGCCGGCCGGCGGGCGCTCGACGACGGGGCGAGCGGCGACGTGATCGCGGTGGGCCCGGCCGTCCCGATCTCGCGCCGGAGCCGGATCGGCCTTCCCGTCGGCGTCCGGGCGAACCTGGCGCTCGCGCTCTCGCGCGGTGGATACGACGTCGTCCACGGATTCGAGCCCGGCCTGCCGAGCCTCTCGTACGTGGCGCTCCGGGACAACCGCGCGCTGTCGGTCGCGAGCTTCTTCTCGCCCGAGCGGCTGAGCTACCCGCCGGGAAAGACGCAGCGCGACCGCCTGCTCGCGCGAATCGACGTGCTGCTCGCCGCCTCGCGCGAGACGGCGGCGGCCGCCGCCCTCCGATTCCCGGGCGACTACCGCCTGATGCCGCTCGGGATCGACACGGAGCTCTTCCACCCGGTCGAGAAGCGCGACGTGATCGTTTGCGAGTGGCGACCGGGCGAGCGTCTCCTGACGAAGGCGCTCTTCTCGATCATGAAGGAGCTTCCCGGCTGGGAGCTCACGCTGCTCAGGACGAAGGGCCTCTCGGGCCGTCCCTCGGTTCCCGCGGGCGTGCGCGGCCGCGTCCACGTCCGGACCGCGCGCTCGGGAGAGGCCCGCGCACCGATCCTGAACGAGGCGCCGATCTTCGTCCCTGCCCTCGATGGCCTGAGGAGGGTCACGCTGGAGGCGAAGGCCGCCGGTGCCGCTGTCGCATGGCCGCCCGGCGTCGTCGACCAGCCCGCGCTCGCTGCGGCGGCAGTCGCCAGGCTCGCCGAGAGCCCCGAACTGCGCGGCGAGGTCGCTGCCAAGGGGCGGCGGAGCGCCGAGGAGGAGAGCTTCGCCGAGCTCGGCCGGACGCTCGACGAGCTGTACCGCTCGCTCGCGGAGCGTCGCCGCAGCTCTAGGCCGTCCGACCCGCTCGCCGACCGCGACTGGATCACGTGCGACCTCCACATGCACACGTCGTGGTCGCACGACTGCCTGGTCGAGCCGGAGGAGCTCGTCGAGCACGCGCTCGCCGAGGGCCTCGGCGCCGTCGCCGTCACCGACCACAACGCGTTCGGCGGCGCCCAGGCGGCGGTGGAGGCTGCGCGCGGCACCGGCCTCTTCGTGATTCCCGGCGAGGAGATCAAGACCGGAGGCCAGGGGGAGGTGATCGGCCTCTTCCTCGAACGGGAGATTCCGCGCGGCATGTCCTTCGCGGACACGATCGCGGCGATCAAGGAGCAGGGCGGCGTCGTCTACCTCCCCCACCCCTTCGACCGCATGCACTCGATCCCGGACGCGAAGACGATCCACCGGCACCTATCCGACATCGACGTGTTCGAGGTCTACAACGCCCGCCTCCTCTTCGAGGTCTACAACGACGAGGCGCTGCGCTTCGCCCGGAAGTACAACCTGACCATGGGTGCCGGGTCCGACGCCCACGTCCTCCAGGGCATCGGAACGGGCGGCCTCCGGATGCGCGCCTTCCGCGACAAGGAGGAGTTCCTCGAGAGCCTCCGGACCGCCGAGGTGCTGCGCCGCCCGCGCTCGCTCGCCTACCTCCAGGCCCTCAAGTGGACCGCCCAGGTCAAGGAAAGGGTGTTGGAGGGCAGAACCTGATTGATGCCGACCGTGCCTGCCACCGACGAGATCCACGAGCGCTACCTCCAGAAGGCGATCACCGAGACGAACGAGCTCGGCGACGAGATCCGGCGGGCCGGCGAGGGCCGCGTCCCGGCCATCGGCTCCGGCCATCCGCTGGCCGACATCTTCCTGTTGAAGTTCCGCCCGCAGCACTCGGAGATCCAGGAAGGCGTCGCCTTTTACGGCCGGGCCGGACAGGCGCTCGTGAAGTCGCTCCAGCGGCTCCACATCGACCCGCTCGCCGTCTACGGCACCAACTGCTTCAAGTTCGACGGCGGCGACGAGGAGCAGGCTGCCGAGTGGCTGCTCCGCGAGCTGCACATCGTCCAGCCGAAGCTCGTGATCGTCATGGGCGAGGACGCGCTCGCCTTCCTGAACGAGCTCGGGTTCCCGCTCTCGTCCGAGCTGGAGGCGAGGCCTGGCGCGCTGCAGCAGTGGACGCCGACGGTCGAGGCTCTCTACGTCCCCGACATCGACGCCTCGCTCGACGAGCAGGCGGCCAAGACACGCTTCTGGCGAGCGCTGAAGACGCTCGGCCCCTGGTGGGCAGAGCTGCCTCCCTACTGAGCCGCGCGCTCGCAAGCCCGCGGCTCGCGGCCTTCGCGGTCCTCGCCGCCGCGCTCGGCGCGTACTACGCGGCGCATCAGCACGTCGTGGACCTCTCCAAGTGGTGGGACATCGCGTTCCTCGCGCTCTGCCTGATTCCGGCGATCTTCGCCCTCGTCTACCTCGCGCTGCCGTTCCGCGAGGCGAACGGGTTGCTGCTCCTCGCGCTCGCGCTGCTCGTCCTGGTCGTCCTCCTCGAGCTCGCCGACCTGGACTCGCTCTCGAGCTTCGCGAAGCTCGCGCTGATGACGGCGGTCGGCTTCTGGTTCCTCGACTACTTCGAGAGCGTCCTCTGGGTCGCGCTCGTGGCGCTGCTCATCCCGTGGATCGACGCGTACTCGGTGTGGCGCGGACCGACCGGCCACATCGTCGAGGAGGAGCCCGGGCTCTTCGACCGTGTGGCCTTCGAGTTCCCGCACCCGGGGGAGCCGAGCGCCGCGTTGCTCGGGCCGCCCGATCTCCTCTTCTTCGCGCTCTTCCTGGCCGCGGCGGCCCGCTGGGGCCTGCGCGTCGGCTGGACGTTCGTCGCGATGACGGTGTCCCTCGGGATCACGATGGTGATCGCCGTCGTGTGGGAGTCGGCCGGGTTGCCGGCGCTGCCCGGGCTCGCCTTCGGCTTCCTGATCCCGAACGCCGACCTGCTCTGGCGGGAGTTCAAGAAGTGGCGGCGGGAGCGGAGCGAGCCGGCGGAGTCGTCTGCTTGATGGCGCAGGCGGCGCAGATCGTCGGCGCGCTCCTGATCCTCGCCGCCTTCGTGCTGGCGCAGTTCCGCGTCCTCGACCCGCACTCGTACTGGTACCTCTGGCTCAACCTCGTCGGCGCTGGGGCGCTGACCGTGCTGGCGTGGCACGAGCGCCAGTGGGGCTTCTTCATCCTCGAGGCCGTCTGGACGCTCGTGACGGCGTGGTCGCTCTACGGCCGCCTGCGCCCGGCTAGCGGCTGACGGGCTGTGACAGCTCGGCGCGCCGCCAGAGTCTCTCGAGCGAGCTCGCTAGGCGCTCGGGCTCGATCCGGTGGGGAGGGTCGAAGTGGTGGCGATCCTCGAACACTTCGAGCTCGAAGTCCGGGAACACTCCGCCCAGACGTTTCGCGATCTCTTCGTACTGGTCCGGGTTGCTGAGCGCGCCGAGCGCGAAGTAGACAGGACGGTCGAAGCGGCGGAGGGCCTCGCGGTCGATGTCGCTCCCCTTGAACGCGCGCTGGATCGCGCGGATCCCTGCCGGACGCTTGGCCATCCAGGGCGGCGGCTCGCCGGCCGGCGGCGCGGGGAGCGCGACGTCCGGCCTGACGCCGAACCGCATGAAGGTCGACATGAACTGCTCGTCCGGAAGGGCTTCGAGCCGGCCGTGCTCGAGCCAGAGCGCCTTCTCCGCTGGGCTGAGGTCCCAGTCTCCCGCCCAGGCGGGCTCGAGCAGGGCCAGGCTCGCGAGCCGCTCCGGTCTGGCCGCGGCGAACGCGAGCGAGGCCGCTCCTCCGCCCGAGTATCCGACGAGATGGAACCGCTCCCAACCGTGTGCGTCCGCCTCGCGCAGCACGCCCGCGATCTCGACCTCGAGGCTGTAGTCCTCCGGGGGCTCCGGCGTCGCGTAGACCTCGAGATCCTTGGCGACCGCGTCGACGTCCGGGCCAAGCGCGGCGACGAGAGCGCCGTAGGCAGGCTCCGCCGGGAGCACGATTCCCGGAAGCAGGATGGCCCGAACGGTGGTCAACCCGACCTCAGGCGCGTTCCAGCAGCGCCACGCACTCCACGTGCGGTGTGTGCGGGAACATGTCGACCGGGCGCGCGCGCTTCAGCTCGTAGCCCCAGTCCTCCCGGAGCTGCTTCGCGTTGCCGGCCAGCGTCGTCGGGTTGCACGAGACGTACACGATCCGCGACGCGCCGAGCCGGCCGAGCCTGCGCACCGCCTTGTTCGAGAGACCGGCCCGTGGCGGGTCCACGACCACGACGTCGGGGTCGCCCGACCGGTCCCTCAGCTCCTCGATCGCCTGCCCGACGTCGCCCGCGAAGAACGCCGCGTTCGGGATCCCGTTCAGGTCGGCGTTCTCGAGCGCGCAGGCGATCGACTCCTCCGAGACGTCCACGCCCCAGACCGTGAGCGCCTCCGACGCCATCGAGAGCCCGATCGTCCCGATCCCGCAGTAGAGGTCCCAGACGGTCTCCTCGCCGGTGAGCCCGGCGGCGTCGATCGCGAGCTCGTAGAGCCTCTCCGCCATCTCGGTGTTCGTCTGGAGAAACGCGTTCGGCCGCACGCGGAACCGGAGTCCCAGGAGCTGCTCCTCGATCGCCTCGTCGCCCCACAGCAGCGTTGTCGGGAGGTTCGTCACCTCCGCCGGCCGGTCGTTGACGGCGTGATGGATCGACCGCACCTCCGGAAATCGCCGCAGAGCCGCCACGAACCCGTCGGGATCCCACTCCCCGGGGGCTGTCACGAGCTGGACGAGCACCTGCCCGCTGTTCCGCCCCTCCCGGTAGACGAGGTGGCGGAGGAAACCCGTGCCTTCGGCCTGGTCGTAGGCGGGCAGGCCGGTGTCCCGGGCCCAGGCCCGCACGGCTTCCCGGACACGGTTGCCGAGCTCGGTGGTCAGCCAGCACTCGACGACGTCGATCACCTCGTCCCAGCGCCCCGCCTTGTGGAACCCGAGCACCGGCCCCGAGGGCCCGGGCGCGAACGAGTACTCGAGCTTGTTGCGGTAGCGGAAGACCGACTCGGCGGGGAGGATCGGCTCGAGCGGCGGCTCCGCGAGCCCGCCGATCCGCGCCAGCGCGTCCCGGACCTGCGCTTCCTTCGACTCGACCTGCGCCTCGTAGGCCAGGTCCTGGAAGCGGCAGCCGCCGCACGCGGGGTAGTGGTCGCACGGCGCCTCAACGCGCTTCGGGCTCGGCTCGAGCACCTCGACAGCCAACGCCTCGGCGTGGCGCCGCTGCACCTTGGTCACCCTGGCCCGCACGCGGTCCCCGGGCAGCCCGCGCCGGACGAAGACGACGAAGCCGTTCAGGCGCGCGACGCCGTTCCCCCCGTAGGCGAGCGACTCGATCTCGAGCTCGAGCTCCTGGTCCCGGGCGACGGGCGCGGCCATCGTCCGAGCCTAGCGCCCTCGGGCTAGGTGATGTCCCGACGGCGGAGCCGCTCGGTGCCGGCCGCGCCGATGACGGCGATCCAGCCCAGGGAGACGCCGACGCCGGCCCAGTACGGAAGGAGATCGTCCGTCGTGCCGTCGGCGGAGTCCAGCGCCTGGAACGGGAGGTAGTCCGCGAGCCCGTCGAGGTCGAGCAGCCCCAGGACGCCGATCAGAATCGTCTCGGCGAGGAAGAGCCAGATCAGCGTGCCGACGAGCGCGACGACCTGGCTCTGGACGAGCGTGCCGATCGCGACGCCGAGCAGCGCCCAGAGCAGCGCGAAGAGCAGCATCTGCGCCGCCCGCCTGACGACCTGTCCGTCGGTCGCGTGGATTGCTTCTCCCACGATGGAGAGCCACGTCACCGCGACAGCCGAGAGGATCGCCAGCGCCACGAGCGCGAACACGACGGCCAGCAGGAGCGCCGCCACCGCCTTTGCACCGACGACCCGCTCGCGACGCGGCTCGGTCAGGAGCGTGGGAGTGATCGTCCCATGGCGGAACTCGCTGGTGATGATCGTGATCCCGAGGACGATTCCGAGCAGCGCGGCGACGCCGATCCCCTCCACCAGGCCCCGCTGATACTCCGGCTCGGCAAGCTGCTCCTCCGACGTGGAGCCGAGGTCGGCCGCCGTCCCGAGGCCGGCAAGCAGAACGATCACCGCGAGGTATCCCCACCAGCCGCGGGTGGTGCGGACCTTGAGGAGCTCGGAGCGGAGAAGGTCGATCACTCGGTCGTCTCGCCCCCCGTCAGCTCGAGGAAGACCTCCTCGAGCGTCGCCCGCTCGACGCCGAGCTCGTGGAGGACGACGCCGTTCGCCGCCGCCAGCTCGCCGACGCGCTCGGGGGGCGCATCGACCAGGAGCACGCCGCCGGCCTCGTCGCCGTCGATGCCTTCGGTTGCCAGCACCTCGCGCAGCCGCGCCGGATCGGGTGTCCGCACGCGGGTCGCGCCCTGCGCGCCCGCCAGCACCTCGGCCACCGTCGCCTGCTGCACGAGCCGGCCGCGATGGATGATCACGACGCGGTCGACGGTCTGGGCGACCTCGGCGAGCACGTGGCTCGAGATGAGGATGGTCCGCCCTTCGGTTGCGAGCGACCGCAGGAGATCCCGGAGCCACCGGATGCCGGCCGGGTCGAGCCCGTTCGCCGGCTCGTCGAGCACCAGCACCTCGGGATCGCCGAGGAGCGCCGCAGCGAGCCCCAGCCGCTGGCGCATCCCGAGCGAGTAGCCCCTCACGCGACGCTTCGCCGACGCGCTCAGCTCGACGAGCGCCAGGACCTCCTCGACCCGCGAGCGCGGCAGCCCTGCCGCTGCGGCCAGCACTCGCAGGTGGTTCCGGCCCGAGCGGCCGGGATGCACCTCGCTCGCCTCGAGCACCGCGCCGACCCGGTGCAGCGGCCGATCGAGCCGGCGGTACGGCACACCGAGGACGACCGCGCGCCCGGCGTCCGGATGCACGAGATCGAGGATCGAGCGGAGGGTGGTCGATTTGCCCGCGCCGTTGGGGCCGAGGAAGCCGGTGATCGTCCCCGGCTCGACGCGGAAGCTCAGGCCCGCAACCGCCTGTGTCTTCCCGAAGCGCTTGCTGAGGTTCTCGACCTCGATCACGAAAGCGGCGTTACCAGCACCTTCCGGTCGCGCGGGCCGTCGAACTCGCAGAAGAAGATTCCCTGCCAGGTGCCGAGGGCGAGGCGGCCGCCTTCCAGTGGGACGACCACCTGCGGGCTCATCAGCGCGGCGCGGATGTGGGACGGCGCGTTCTCGTCCCCGGCCTCGACGTGCTCCCAGCCCCACTCGTCTCCGACCATGCGCTCGAGCGCACGCTCGAAGTCGCGGGCGACCGCCGGGTCCGCGTGCTCGTTGATCGTGACGCCAGCGGTCGTATGCGGGACGAAGACGAGCGCCGCGGCCGCGTCGGTCCCCTCCAGCGCGGCCTGAACCTCGTGGGTGATCTCGAGCAGCTGGGTGCGCCGCTCCGTGCGGACGGTGATCTGGCGCAAGGCGACTATCCTAAAGTCGTGGCCAGCGCCCCCTCGACCAGCCCAGAGCTGGACACCTATCGCGAGCGCATCGACCGCTTCATCGCCGAGCTCGACCAGGAGTATTACCTCCACTACGCGGGCCACAAGGACACGCTCGACCTGAAGCCGCTCTACGAGGCGTACCCCGAGCTCTCGCAGCTCGAGCGCGCGCAGGCCCTCGGCGAGGCCGCGAACGGAGACCGCGGCGTCTCCGAGCTCTGGCGCTTCGCCTCGGAGAACTACCTCGCCGAGCTGACGCGCGAGCACGCCGAGCGCAGCGCGACCCTCGAGGCGCAGCTCGAGGCGGAGGTCGACGGCGAGACGATCGGCTACCGGATGATCCGGCCGACCGTCGCGAACGAGGAGGATCGCGCCCGCCGGCAGCGGCTCGAGGACGCCCGGAACCGCCTGACGGAGGAGCACATCAACCCGATCCACGTCGACGGCGTCGCGACGCTCAACGAGGCGGTTCCGCGGCTCGGCTCCCCGACGTACGCCGAGCTCTACCGGCGCTTCGGGTTCAAGCTGGACGAGCTTGCCGACCAGTGCCGCGCCGTGCTCGAGTCCACCGAGGCCCTGTACGAGCGGGAGGCGGACAAGCTCTTCCGCGCCCGTGCTGGCGTGGGGCTCGGCGAGGCGGAGCGCTGGGACGTCGCGCGCGTCTTCCGGGCACCGGGCTGGGACAAGGCGTTCCCGGCCGAGAAGATGCTGCCCGCGCTCGAGGTGACGCTTGCCGACCTCGGGATCGACCTGCGCGCGCAGCAGAACGTCGAGCTGGACATCGAGCAGCGCCCCAAGAAGAGCCCGCGCGCCTTCTGCGCGCCGATCGAGGTGCCCGGCCGGGTCGTGCTCGTCATCCAGCCGATGGGCGGCGCCGACGACTGGCGCGCGCTCTTCCACGAGGCCGGCCACACCGAGCACTACGCCCACGTCAACCCGGACCTGCCCGTCGAGGCCAGGCGCCTCGGCGACGTGTCCGTGACCGAGGCCTGGGCGACGCTGATGGAGCACTTCCTGCTCGAGCCCGGCTGGCTCGCCCGCCGGCTCGACTTCCCGCGCCCGGACGAGTTCGCGGCCGAGGCCGCCGCGGGCTCGCTCTATCTCCTGCGTCGCTACTGCGGGAAGCTCCTCTACGAGCTCGAGTTCCACGCGGCGACGGAGCTCGACGAGAAGGCGATGGCGTCCCGCTACGTCGAGATCCTCGGCAACGCCCTCAAGATCGAGCCGAGCCCGACGGACTATCTGGGCGACATCGACCCGAGCTTCTACGTCACGGGCTACCTCCGATCCTGGGCGCTCCAGGCGCAGTTGCGGAACCACTTCCGCGAGCGCTTCGGCTCCGACTGGTTCGCGAGCCGCGAGGCGGGAAGCATGCTGCGGGAGCTCTGGGGCGAGGGCCACCGCCTGAACGCGGACGAGCTGCTCGCCGACGTCACGGGCGAGGAGCTCGAGATGGAGGCGTTCGCCGAGAGCCTCCGCGAGCAGCTTCGCTGACTCCTCGGTGCCCGTTCCGCGACGATCTCGCGCGGGGCGACGCCAGGCGGTTAAAACTTAGGGATGCAGATGCCTGAGACGCACTACGCGCAGAGCGGTGAGGTCAACATCGCCTACCAGGTGATCGGCGAGGGGCCGATCGACCTCGTCTACATGCCGGGCTTCATCTCGCACGTCGAGCTGAGCTGGGGGCTGCCCGGCCGCGGCGAGTTCCTGAACGCGCTCGGCGAGTTCGCGCGGGTCATCCAGCTCGACAAGCGCGGGACCGGGATGTCCGACCGGGTGCGCGACCTGCCGACGCTCGAGACGCGGATCGCCGACGTGTGCGCGGTCATGGACGCGGTCGGGTCGGAGCGCGCCGCACTCTTCGGCGTCGACGCCGGCGGACCGGCGAACATCCTCTTCGCGGCGAGCCACCCGGATCGCACCGCGGCGCTGATCCTCTTCGGCACCTCCGCCCGCTTCCTCCGCTCCGAGGAGCATCCGTACGGCCCGACCGAGGAGGAGTACTGCGACCGGATCATCAGGGACATGCAGCGGTGGGGCAGCCTCGAGCACGGCGTGGACGTGATGCGCCTCTACGCGCCGAGCCTCGCCTCGGCGGGCGACGACATGGCCCGCGACTGGGCCTCGTACTTCCGGGAGAGCGCAAGCCCGGAGACGTTCGCCGACTTCCAGCGGATCAACATGGAGATCGACGTCTGCGGCCTGCTCGACGACATCCAGGTTCCGACACTCGTCGTGCACCGGACGGGCGACAAGGTCGTGGACATCGGCGCCGGCCGCTTCCTCGCCGAGCGGATCCCCGGCGCCGAGTTCGTCGAGCTCCCAGGCGCGGACCACACGCCCTTCACGGCGGATGCCGAGCCTCTCGTCGAGGCGGTCCGCGAGTTTCTCTCCCGCGTGCCGGCCCGGGCCTAGAGGGCTCCGCCGGCCGCCGGCGGCGCGCCGGCCTCGAGCGGGCTCTCCTCTCCGCCGGTCCGGGCCAGGATCTCCTCCACGAGCAGGAGGTTGTCGCCGGCCCGCTCGACCGTGGCCAGCAGGTGGGACATCGACGCGACCTCCTCGCGCTGCTCCTGCAGGAACCAGTGCAGGAACTGCTCGCCGACGAGGTTCTCCTCCCGCGCCAGCTCGACGAGGGCGACGATCTGGTCGGTGACGCGCTTCTCCTGCTCGAGCGCGAGCGCGACCGGCTCTCTAGCGTCGCCGAAGTCGGTCTTCGGCGCCTCGACGCCCGGGATCCGAACGGGCGCGTCTGCGTCCAGGAGGAACTGCACCATCATCATCGCGTGGTTCCGCTCCTCGACCGCCTGGCGGTAGAAGTGCGCGGCGAGCTCGGGCAGCGACTCGGCGTCGTAGTGCACCGCGATCGCCACGTACTGCTGCGACGCCCCGTACTCGGACGCAATCTGCTCGTTGAGGGCGTCCTCGAAGCGCGCCACGCGGTGACTCTAACGCCGGGCGAGGCTCCGACATGCTGATGCTTCGCCGCCGGGTGCGATGGGGGGTGCGAGCCAAGGACGCAGGGAGTGCCCGTATCCCGAGATACGGGCGCGACTGAGGACGCGGGCTGGCGCCGCCCAGCGCGGACCGGGGGCACAAGCCTCGGCGTGTCGGGGTCTCAACGTCCTGGAAACTGAATAGGCTTTATTCATGGATCGAAGACGGGTCGTGATCGCGGGTGCCGCGGGCCGCGACTTCCACAACTTCAACCTCGTCTACCGCGGCCGCGAGGAGTACGAGGTCGTCGCGTTCACCGCGACGCAGATCCCGAACATCGAGGGCCGCCGCTACCCCCAGGAGCTCGCCGGCCACCTCTATCCCGCCGGGATCCCGATCTACCCCGAGGCCCGGCTCGAGGAGCTCGTGCGGGAGCACGACGTCGACGAGGTCGTGTTCTCGTACTCCGACGTCACGCACGAGCACGTCATGCACGTCGGCTCGCGCGTCCTCGCGGCCGGCGCCGCCTACAGCCTCCTCTCGCCGGAACGCACGATGCTTGCTTCCTCGAGACCGGTCGTCGCCGTGTGCGCCGTCCGGACCGGTTCCGGGAAGAGCCAGACGACCCGCCACATCGCCAAGCTGCTGCGGGAGGCCGGAAGGCGCGTCGCCGTCCTCCGGCATCCGATGCCCTACGGCGACCTGACGAAGCAGGCAGTTCAGCGGTTCGCCGACTGCGCGGATCTCGACGCCGCGGAGGCGACGATCGAGGAGCGCGAGGAGTACGAGCCGCACATCGACGCGGGCAACGTCGTCTTCGCCGGGATCGACTACGCCGCGATCCTCGATCAGGCCGAGCAGGAAGCGGACGTGATCCTCTGGGACGGCGGCAACAACGACACGCCGTTCGTGAAGCCAAACCTGCACGTCGTCGTCGTGGATCCGCACCGCGCCGGCCACGAGCTGCGGTACCACCCCGGTGAGACCAACCTCCGCATGGCGGACGTCTGCGTCGTGAACAAGGTCGACACCGCGTCCCAGGAGGGAGTCGAGGCGGTGCTCGCGTCGATCCGTGAGGTGAACCCCGGCGCCGAGGTCGTCCAGGCTGCGTCGCCGTTCGTCGTCGAGGAGAACGGCGAGCGGATCGAGGGCAAGCGCGTACTGGCGATCGAGGACGGACCCACGCTGACGCACGGCGAGATGACCTACGGCGTCGCCGTCCTGGCGGCGAGGGAGCACGGCGCCGCCTCGCTCGTCGATCCGCGTCCATTCGCGGTCGGGTCGATCGCCGAGACGCTCGAGGAGTATCCGCACGTGACCGAGCTGCTTCCGGCGATGGGCTACGGGCGCAAGCAGATGGACGAGCTGAAGGAGACGATCGCGCGCTCCGACGCAGAGCTCGTCCTGATCGGGACGCCGATCGACCTCCGGCGCCTCGTCGACCTCGACAAGCCGGCGCTGCGCGTCACCTACAGCCTCCAGGAGCTCGGCGAGCCGACGCTCGCCGGCCTGCTCGCCGCGCGGGGGCTCCTCACCGGGAACGCCGAAGCAGAAGCCGCCGTGGCGTGATCACCGTCGTCGCGCTGGGCGGAAACGCCCTGATCCGCGCGGGCGACAAAGGGACGGCGGCGGAGCAGGCGGCCCGGCTCCGCGAGACCGCGGACGCGCTCGGGCCGGTCCTCCGCGACGGCGATGTCGTGATCACGCACGGAAACGGCCCGCAGGTCGGGAACGAGCTCCTGCGCCAGGAACGCGCGGCGGAGGAGGTTCCGCCGCTGCCGCTCTACCTCGCCGTCGCGCAGACGCAAGCCGAGATCGGCTCGCTGATCGAGACCGAGCTCGGGCCGGTCGCGGGGCGCCCGGTGACCTGCCTGCTCACCCACGTCGTCGTCGACGGCTCGGATCCCGCCTTCGAGCGGCCGACGAAGCCGATCGGGCCGTTCTACTCGTCCGAGCAGGCGCGGGCACTCGAGCAGGAGCGCGGCTGGCAGCTCGTCGAGGAGCTCGGCCGCGGCTGGCGGCGGGCGGTTCCGTCCCCGACGCCGCTCGAGGTCGTCGAGGCCGAGCAGATCCGCGCGCTCCTCGCCGCCGGGACGGTGCCGGTCGCCTGCGGCGGCGGCGGCATACCGGTCGTCCGCCGCGACGGAAGGCTGCAGGGCGTCGACGCGGTCATCGACAAGGACCGCGCGTCCGCCGTGCTCGCCGCCGAGCTCGGCGCGGAGCGGCTGCTGATCCTCACCGACGTCCCGGCCGTCAAGCGCTGGTTCGGGACGCCGGCCGAGGAGGAGATCCGCGAGCTGACGCCCGACGAGGCGGAGAAGCTCCTGATCGACCTGGCCGAGGGCTCGATGCGGCCGAAGGTCGAGGCCGCGATCGCCATGGCGCACTCCGGCGGTGAGGCGATCATCACCTCGCTCGACGGCGTCGAGGATGCGCTCGCGAGCCGCGCCGGCACGCGGGTCTCGGCGAAGGGCTAGGACCCCGAGACGGCGGCGCTGGTGCCGGCGCGAACGACGACCGGGCCGGCGGCGCGGACGTTCCAGCCCTCGACGACGAGGATCCCGCGGAGCGTGTAGGTGCCGGCCGGCGGCCGCCCGAGGCTCGCGCGGTAGCGGGTCCCCGCGAACACCATCTCGGCCGCCGCCTCCACGCTTCCGTCCCCACGCACGAGCTCCGCGCGCGCCGAGTCGACCCTGACCGGCCTGCCGGCCGGATCTGCGATGTCGAGGAAGACGTTGAGCTGGCCTTGCCCCTGCGCGCCTGCGACGGTCCAGCGCGTCGTGTAGGGGAAGTGCGCGACACGCCGGGTCTCGGTGACCTCGTTGCCGACGCGATCGCGTGCGGTTACGACGAGCTCGTTCGCGCCCGGCGCGAGCGTCACTTCGGCCGCGAAGTTCCCGTCGCCGGTCAGGGATGCGGGTTCGCCGTTGACGAGCACCTCGGCGACGCCGGCGTGGACGTCGGTCGCCGTTCCGCTCACCACGATCTCACGCTCGAAGAAGCCGGTCCCGTCGGCGGGCGTCCACGTGAGCACCGGCGGCGTCGTGTCCAGCGTCACCGTAACGGCCGCCGACGGCGGCGAGGCGCCCGCGTAGTTCGCGGCGACCGCGGTGAACGAGTTCGGCCCTTCGACGAGCTGAACGTCCACGGAAAAGCTGCCGTCGCGCTGGGGCTCGACCTCGGCGACCGGAACGCCGTCGCGGCGAATCGTCACGGCCGAGCGGAACTCCGCCGTTCCGGTCAACGTGACCGGCGTCGTGGGGACGATCGCGTCTGCCTCAGTCTCAAGGGTCGGCGCCCCCGGTGGGGACTGCTGCACCGTGCGCGCCCACGCCACCGCATTCAGGAACAGCCGCTCGCCCTGCGGCGTCCAGCCGTATCCGGGCCCGATGAAGTCGCTCGCCGCGCCGGCGGAGAGCAGGAGGTGGACGCTCGAGGCGCTGCGGAAGTCGTAGGCGACCGAGATGCCGAGCGGACCGCGCCGCTCGACGTCCAGCCCGGCCAGGTAGGGCCCGACGTAGCGGTCGAGGAAGCTGTAGTAGCCGTCGTCGGCGAGCGGGCGCGCGGGCGCCTCCACGCCGGCGAAGAGGGGATGCGCCCAGTCGAAGTCGGTCAGCTCGACGGCGCCGTCGCGGTAGCCGTGTCCGCCGATCACGACCTCGTTGGGGCGGTGCCGGGCGAGAAGGCCGAGCCCACCGTTGAGGACGCCCCACGTGCCCGTGAACACGACGCTCGTCCCGGCCGCGTCGGCCGCGGCGACAACTGCCTCGAACTCCTCGGCGCCCGCGTCGCCGCCGTTGAGGACGAGCACGTCATACGTCTCCGCGTCGGCGGCGAGGCCCTCCCACGCCCGCTCCTCGGCGGCCACGTCGTGGGCGCGCAAGAACCCGACGAGCGCGCCGTCCGCGTCGCCGACCACCGCGACGTCGGTGCGCCGCAGCTCGACGTCGACCCGCGTCGTCTCACCCGAGACGACGGAGGCTGCCACCGTCCGCGGCAGGTGGCGCCCGGTGCTCAGCTCGAGCGTGTAGTCGCCGGGAAGGAGGCCGACGAACTCGAACCGCCCTGCCTCGTCGGTCGCCGTCTCGCCGCCCTGCGGCCCGTCGAGCACAACCTCGACACCGGCGAGCGGCCCGCCGGAGGAACTGGAGACGACGCCCTCGATCGCTCCCCGCGGAACCGGTACGAGCTCGGCGTCGAGCCGCACGCGCTCCTCCTCGCCGACGACGACGGTCTGCTCGAACGGCTCGTAGCCCGTCGCCGTTATCCGAACGGTATGGGTGCCGCCGGGCACGCCCAGCCGGTAGCTGCCGTCGGCCGCCGTCCGTGTTGCGGCGCCCGCCTCAACGGCGGTCACACTCGCGTCGGAGACCGGCTCGCCGCCGGATGTGACCGTCCCGTGGATCTCGGCCTGGGCGGCCTCGAGCGCCCATTCGAGAGCGTTGAGGTAGATCTCGCGTGCGTTCTCGGTCCAGCGCGCGTCCGGGCTCCCGAACGAGGAGACGGCGAGGCTGCCGAGCAGCAGGTGGACGCTCGTGGGCGTCGCGAAGCGGAAGCCGACGCCGCCGCCGAGCGGCGCCGTTGCGCTCTCCACGGTCGCGATCGTCTCGCCGCTGTAGCCGCCGAACTGGTCGTACTGCTGGTTGGGCGCGTTCACGATCAGCTCGATCTGCTCGCCGACGGAGAAGCCCGCGAAGATGGGGTGCTCGACGGAGGGGCGGTAGTAGATGGCGTTGGGGACGAATCCCTGGGTCACGGTCGCCGGGTCGCCGAACGTCGTGCGGAGCGTCCGGATCGAGCCCGTCCCGTTCTGGCCCGCGAAGACGAGCGAGCGGTTCGCCTCGGCCGCCGCCTCCACGAATGTGGTCAGGTTGGCGGCCGTCGGCTGGGTTCCCGAGCCGTTGAGGATCACGAGCTCGACATCGTCGAGGTCGCCGGTGTGCTGGTGGATGTTCGTCCAGCTCCACTGCACGGGCGCGTAGCCGCTGGCGACGAGGAAGTCCGTCAGCCGGTTCTGGAAGTCGCCGGCGACCGCGACCACACGCGACGGCGCGAGGCGGACGTCGGCGCGCGTGGTCGCGCCGGACGTGACCGTCACCGGGATCCGCTGGATGCCGAAGCCGCTCTTGCGCACGACGAGCATGTGCTCGCCGACGGGCACGCGCTCGATCCGATACGCGCCCGATGCGTCACTCTCGGCGGCGAGCGGCGTGTCCGCGAGCGCAAGCGAGGCGCCCGTGACCGGCGCGCCGTCCGGATCGGTGACGGTTCCGGCGACCGTGCCGACGTCGTGGGCCTGGAGCGTGAGCGAGACGTTCTCCACCGTGCCAGGGGCGACGGTCACCTCCAGCTGCTGCGGCTCGTGACCGAAAGCCTCGACCTCGAGCGTCCAGGTGCCGGGCTGGAGTGGGACGAGGAAGCTCCCGTCGCCGGCGCGCCCGGGGTAGGCCCTGCCCGTCTCGGCGACCGTGACGGTGCTCGGAAGCGTCCCGCCGACGCTCGAACGGACGGTGCCGCGCACCTCGGCGGCCAGCGGAGGCGCGTCGAACGCCCAGCCGAGCGCGTTGTGGAAGAGCCGCTCGGCCTGCGGCGTCAGCAGCTCGGCCGGCTCGTCGCCCACCGGCGGCCACGTGTAGAAGCTCACGGCAAAGCTGCTGAAGAGCACGTCCACGCTCGAGGCGGTGCGGCCGCGGTAGGCGATGGCCGAGCCGCGTACGCCGTCCATGCCGGTGACGAGGTTCGCCACCGTCGTGCCGGAGAAGCCGTTGAACCAGGTGTGCTCGCCGTTCGGCTCGATGATCGGCACCCGTTCGCCCGGCTCGAAGCCGGCGACGAGCGGATGGTCGGCCAGGATCTCGACCTCGACCGTGCCGCGCGTCCGGCCCTCGCCGACCGAGGCGGGATCGCCCTCGTGCTGGCTGAGGTGCCGGATGGAGCCTCGCTGGAACTGCTCGAGCCAGATCACCGGCACGTGCGCGCGGTTGGCGGCGTCCTGGAAGGCGGCCAGTCCCGCCGCGCCCGGATCGAGGCGCGGGAAGTCGCCCAGGTTCGCGACGACGAGATCCACCTCGCCGAGCCGGTCGAGATCGGTCCAGCCGATCTCCTCCGTCAGGTAGCCCCACTCCGTGAGGTAGCCCTGCATCTTGTTCGTGCAGCCGGCGTTCTGCTGGCAGTCGTCGATGACGGCGACCCGCGGCGACGGCCGCAGGCTTGCATCGGCGCGCGTGGCGGACCCGGCCGTGACGACGATCCGATCCAGCCGCTGGCGGACGTGCCCGCCGGCGCTCAGCTCGACCGTGTACGTCCCCGGCTCGACGTTCGTGAGCGTGTAGGAGCCGTCCGCCGCTGTCGTCGTCGTCCGTGGGTGGCCGAGGAGCTTCACGAGCGCGCTCTCGATCGGAGGCCCCTCGCCGCTCGTCTCGGAGATCGTGCCGCGGCTCGTGACCGTCCCGGAGATCGACCCGACGTCGCCGAGTACGAGCTCCAGGTCGAGCTGGGTCGTCCGGCCCGCGTCGATGCGGACGGGGAGCTGCCGCGTCTGGTAGCCGAACGCGCTCGCCTCGACCGTCCAGTCGCCCGGAGCGTGCGGGATGAGGAAGCTGCCGCTCTCGTCCACGCCGATGACCTTCCCCGTCTCGACGATGCGGACGGAAGCCGACGCGATCGGGTCGCCCGCGGCGTCGGACACCCGTCCGGCCACGGCTCCCAGGCCGGGGGCAGCGGCCCACTCGATCGCGTTCAGGAAGACCCGCCGGCCGCTCTCCGTCCAGCCGTTCGCCGGCGAGGCGGACGAGTGCGAGCCGAGCGGCCCGAGCAGGAGCCGGATGCTGGTCGGCGTCCGCGGCTCGTAGCCGGCGCCGACGCCGAGGTCGACGTTGTTTGCGCCGAAGCTCGCCAGCGTGACGCCGGAGTAGTTGTTCGAGTAGCCGGTCCTGCGGCCGGCCGCGAGGATCTCGACGACGCCGTTCGTGAGCGTGACGCCTGCGAAGAGCGGGTGCCCGGCGACGAGCGGACGGAGGTACCGGTTGCCCGCCGTGGTCCCGACCTGGGCGTTCGTGCCCGGATCGCCGGTGTGGAGGCGCAGCAGCCGGGCGCCGCCGGAGGTGCTGAAGTTGCCCTCGAGGAAGATCGCGCTCTTGCCGGCCTCGTCGATCGCCTCGAGGTGCTCGAGGAAGGCCGTCCGACCGGGATCGGTCGGCTGGTTGACGACGAGCACGTCGTAGGCGTCGAGGTTCGCGACCGCCTCCCAGCCCGCGGCCGTCGCCTCGACCTCGCTCGCGACGAGGAAGTCCCTCAGGCCGTTGGAGTCGCCGATCACGGCGACGCGGAGGGCTGGCCGAAGCTGCACGGCGATCTCCGTGGCCAAGCCGTCGACGACGACCACGTCCTCGACGACCTCCGTCCGGAACCGGTCAGCGCTCACCTGAACGCGGTACGTGCCGCCGGGCACGCCGTCGATCGAGAAGCGTCCGTCGGGACCGGTGGTCGCCGGCTCGAGCTCGGTGTCGAGGACGGTGACGGCGGCACCCTCGACCGGCCCGCCCGCGGTGCTCGTGACGATGCCGGTGATCCCGCCGGCGCCGCTCGAGGCGAGCTGCACGTCCACCCGGCTCGTCTCGCGCCCGGCGACCTCCACGGCGCGCTCCTGCGGCGTGTAGCCGATCCGCTCGAAGCGGAGCGTGTAGGAGCCCGGCGGCAGGAGCAGCCGGTACGTCCCGTCCGCCGAGGCGACCGTCGCGTCGCCCGTCTCGGCGACCGTCACCTTCGCCGGGACCGGCCCGCCGTCGGAGGCGGTGACCGTGCCCTCGACCGCGCCGAAGGCGGCGCCGAGCGCGTACGCGACGGAGTTGTCGAAGACCTTCGCGCCGGCGGTCGTCCAGCCGGTCGTCGGCCCGGTCCAGGGAGTCGCGGCGTGGAGGGAGAGGAGGACGTGGACGCTGCCGAACGTGCGCGCGGAGTAGCCGATGCCCGAGCCGACGGTTCCGCCGCTCCTGCCGATGTAGACGTCGGCGAGCGAGCGGCCGGAGTAGCTGCTGAACGAGGCCCATTCGGTGTTCGCCGCGAGCGCGGGAACGCGCTCGCCGATGGGGAGACCCTCCGTCAGCGGGTGCGCGACGCGCGCAACGAGGCTGACCTCGCCGTCGCCGAAGCCGCTCGCGGTCTGCGCCGGATCGCCGGTGTACCGGCTGAGGTGCAGGAGGGCTCCGTAGGAGATCCCCCAGCTGTCGAGGAGGACGACGCTCGTCTCGGCAGCGTCCGCGTTGGCGAGCAGCCGCAGGAAGTTCTCCTCGCCGGGGTCGTCCTGCGATCCGTTCGCGACGATGAGCTCGTAGGCGCCGGCGTGGTCGGCGACCGCCGCCGCCGTCGTCGCCTCGACGCGGTAGCCCTTGCCCTCGAGGTAGCGAGTGATCGCCCGGTCGCGGTCTCCCGTGACGGCGATCTGATAGCGGAGCAGCGTGACGGCCGCGACGGTCTCCCCGCCGGCGGCCACCGTGACCTGCTGCTCCGAGGTGACGTACCCCGGAAGCTCAGTTCGCAGCGTGTACGTGCCCGCGGCGACATCGGGGAAGACGAAGGCGCCGTCGTCGCCCGTCGTCACCGGGTCGAGCGGCGAGCCGGCAAGCGTGACCGCGGCTCCGGCGAGCGGCCCGCCCCCTTCGTCGCGGACCTCGCCGCGAAGCGACCCGGCCGCGGCCGCCGCCAGCTGGAACGTCCGCTCGACGCGCTGGCCGCTGCGGACGGTCAGCTCGGCGCTCGCGGCGACGTAGCCGTAGGCGCGCGCTTCCACCCGATACGTGCCCGGCCGGTGCGCGAGCTCGAACTCGCCCGTCACGGGATCGGTCCGGACGGAGACGCCGGTCTCGACGACCCGGATCTCTGCGTCGAGCCCAGCGCCGTTCGCGTCCGTGACCGTGCCGGCGACCGTCCCCGGCGCCTCGTAGGCGCGGATCACGCCGAAGCGGTCGGCCACGACGAGCCGCCCGTCGGCGAAGGCCGGAGCCGAGAGGACGTTCGACGAGAGCGTGTCCTCCCAGAGCAGGTCCCCGGTGTACGCGTCGAGCGCCCAGACGCGGCTGTCCTGCTGCGAGCCGCCGACGATCACGCCGTCGGCCCCGAGCTGGCTGTTGCTGACGGCGGCGCCGACGGAGTGCGTCCAGCGGCGCTCGCCGGAGTCGCGGTCGTACGCGACGACCCAGTTGTTGAGGCTCGAGCCCGCGATCACGAGGTCGGCGTAGACGACGGGTGCATGGCCCGCGGCGTCGCCGTGACCGGCCGCCTCCCAGACGACGTCGCCGGTCTCCGCGTCGACAGCGAGAACGCTGCCCGCGCCCGTGTCGAAGTTGTTGGTCGCCACGTAGAGACGGCCGGCATCGTAGGACGGCATCGCCGCGAAGCTGTCGCTCGCGCGTGTCAGTGACCACCTCTCCGAACCCGTCTCGGCATCGAGCGCGACCAGGCGCTGGGCGTCGTAGCTGGCGGCGTAGACGTTTCCGCCGCCGACTGCGGGAGCGAAGTAGATCTGGGCGCCGACGAAGGTCTTCCAGCGGAGCGTGCCGCTCTCGGCGTCCAGCGCATAGACCCAGCCGCCGTTGCCGGTACCCCAGCCGGTGCCGAAGTAGACCGCGCCGCCGACGACGGTCGGAGTGGTGTAGGTGAGCCGGTCGCCCGTGGAGAAGCTCCAGACCGGTGCTCCGGTCGCGGCGTCGAGAGCGTGGAACGTCCCGCTGTCGCCGCCGCCGACGTACACGCGCCCGTTGGCGACGGCGGGCGTGGAGCGGAGGCTCGCGCCGGTCCCGAAGGTCCAGAGCGTCTCGCCGTCGTCGAGGTCGAGCGTTGTGACGCTCCCGCCGTCGAACGAGACGTGAATCCGCCCGTCGGCGACCACGGGCGAGGCGAACATGACCTGCCCCGGCAGATCGACCGACCAGCTCCGTGTCAGCGTGCCGGCGGCCAGCTGCTCCGCCGAGAGGCCCGTACGGGTGGGGTTGTTCTGGTACTCGCGCCAGCCCGGCGCAACGGTGCCCGGGAGCGGGACGAGCTCGAAGGAGAGGCTCCGGTCGCCCGCGAGGACGACCTGCTCGGTCGCGCGGCGGAAGCCGGTGGCGTCGGCCGTCACCTGGTACTCCCCCGCGGCCACCTCGAACGTGAAGGAGCCGTCGGCGTCCGTGTACGCAGGCGCGAGCGGGGTTCCGACGACCCGGACGCGCGCGCCCGCGACCGGGCCGCCGCCGGCCGAGACGGTGCCGGCGAGCGTGTGGACCGCGGCGGCGGCGAGGTCGAAGTCGCGGTTCACCTCCTCGCCCGCGGCGAGGCTGATCGCGGCGCTCGTCCCGACGAAGCCGTAGGCCGAGACCTCGACGTCCCAGCTCCCCTGCTGGACGCGCAGCTCGTAGACGCCCGCGGCGTCGGTCTCCGTCTGCAGCGCGAGCGCCGGGATCTCGACGCGTGCGCCGGCGATCGGGCCCTCCGGGCCGTGCACCGTCCCGGTCAGCGTGCCGGAGAAGCGCGCCCTCGTGATCGCGGCGTAGGCGTCGGCGATCCCGTGCCCGTAGTCGTTGTTCGGCAGTCGGCCCATGTGCGGCTCGCTGCGGGCGCTCGCCGTGAGCGTGTCGCGAATCGCGTCGACGGTGAGCCCCGGCTGCGCCGAGAGGAGCAGCGCGACCACGCCGGTGAGATGCGGCGTCGCCATCGACGTGCCGGAGATCGTGTGGTAGTCCATCCCGAGCTGGCGCGGCCAGGTCGAGAAGATCTGGTGGCCCGGCGCGCTGACCTGCGGCTTCACATGCGGGACGCCGTCCCAGATCGCGGGCCCGCGGCTGGAGAACGACGCGATCTGGTCGTTGATGTCGGTTGCGCCGACGCCGAACGACTCCGGGAAGCTCGCGGGCGAGCCGACCGTGCCCGCGACAGGGCCGTTGTTGCCGTTGGCGAAGGCCGGGAAGATCCCGGCGGCCACCCAGGCGCGCACGTCCTCGAGGAACTCGGTGCTGTTGGTGGCCGTCGAGCCCCAGGAGTTGTTGACGACGTGCGGCGCCCTCGCCGGGTCTCCGCCCGGGGCGAGCATCCACTGGAAGCCGTCGTGGATGATGCTCGTGCTCGTCGAGCCGGTGTCGCGGAAGATCTTGACGGCGATCCAGTCGGCGTCGGGCGCGACGCCGACGACTTCGCCGGGCGGTCCCCCGACGATCGTCCCCGTGACGTGCGTCCCGTGCCCGTGGCCGTCGCCCGGCTCCGGATAGTTCTCGCCCGTTGGGACGTACCAGCTCGAGCCGGTGTCGCCGTCGCGGCCGCGGAACTTGTCCCGCAGTGCGGGGTGCCCGCCGTCGACGCCGGTGTCCATCACGCCGACGACGACTCCCTCGCCCGTGAACCCGTGATCGCCCCAGGCCCTGGGAGCGTTGACCTTCTCCAGCCCCCAGGTGGGCAGGCGCGGCGAGCTCTGCACCGGCGGGACCGAGAGCTCCTCGTCCAGCGCGATGCTCTCGACCGCGGGGTGACGCGCGAGCCGGTCGAGAGCCGCCTCGCCGACGGTCGCGGCGAAGCCGTTGAAGATCCAGAAGGACCGGATCTGGCGCGCGCGGCCCGCGGCCTCCTCCGAGCGCAACAGCGTCCGGACGGGCGGCTGCGTCGCCGCCGCGGTGCGCCGGAGCTCGTCGACGACGGCGCCCACGCGGGCCGCCCGGCCGCGAGCGCGGCCCTCCGCGCGCGCCCGCGCTGCTACCGCGGGGATGTCGGCCTGCTCACGCAGGCGGACGATGACCGGGACGGTGCCCTCTTCCCGTAGCGCGTGGACGACGTCGCCCTCGACGTTGGCCGCCTCGCCGCCGGCGTCGCCTCCCGCCGGGTCGCCGAGCGCGGGCACCTCGACGCCGTCGGCCAGCGAGAAGGGCTCGTCACCGCCGGCAGGCCCGGACGACGGCCCCGCGGCGGCCAGCGCGCCCGAGGCGAGCAGCGCGGCCAGCACGAGCAGCGCCGTCAACCCCGCAGGCCCACGCCCCCCCGGACGCCTCATCGAGGGCGAACCTATACCACCTACGAGTCGTAAAGCAACCGCCGCCCGCCCGCGCCCGCGAGCTGCGTGCCGAGCCCCGCCCTCGCGGGCCGCGCGCGTACGAGAATCAGCATGTGAGCCGTCCCGAGACCCGCTACACCACCGCACCCGACGGGGGCTACGTCGCGTACCAGATCTTCGGCTCGGGGCCGGCGAACCTCGTCTTCATCCCCAACTGGATGACGAACGTCGACGCGATGTGGGAGGAGCCGACGATGGCGGCGTACTTCGACCGCCTGGCGAGATTCGCGCGGGTGATCTGCTTCGACAAGCGCGGAACCGGCGTCTCCGACCCGGTGCCGCTGGCGGCGCTTCCGAGGGTCGACGAGTGGATGGACGACGTCTCGACGGTGATGGACGCCGCCGGAGTCGAGCAGGCTGCTCTGCTCGGGGACACCGAGGGCGGGCCGATGGCGATGATGTTCGCGGCCACGCACCCCGAGCGCGTCCCGGCGCTCGTGCTCGCCAACTGCTTCGCCCGCTGGCGCCGCGCCGAGGACTACCCGATCGGGATGCCGGACGCGACGGCCGAGAAGCTCATCGACCGGTACGAGCAGAACTGGGGCGTCACGAGCGAGACCCTCGCGCTGACCGCGCCGACCGTGGCGCACGACGCCCGCTTCGGCCGATGGTTCACGCGCTACCAGCGGCTCGGGATGCCGCGGGGCGCCGCGACGGCGATGTACCGCTGGGTCACCGACCTCGACGTCCGGGCGATCCTGCCGTCGATCCGCGTGCCGACACTGGTGCTGCACCGCTCGGGCGCGCGTCACCACCGCGCAGACTTCGGGCGCTACATCGCCGAGCAGATTCCGGGCGCCCGGTACGTGGAGCTGCCCGGCGCGGACACGTTCCCCTTCAACGCAGGCGACTTCGGCCCGCTGCTCGACGAGGTCGAAGAGTTCCTGACCGGAGCGAGAACGCAGCCCGTGCTGAACCGCCAGCTCTCGACCGTGCTGTTCACCGACATCGTCGGCTCGACGACCCTCGCGGCGGAGCGCGGGGACACCGCCTGGGCGCAGCTCGTCCGTGAGCACGACGGCATCGTCCGCGAGCACCTTCGCACCTATCGCGGCCGCGAGATCGACTACACGGGCGACGG
>DASVEW010000029.1:0-14261 GCA_036380355.1 Gaiellaceae bacterium
TACGTCCGCGTGAGGGTGAACGTGTGGCCGACGGCGTCCGTGGCCGTCACCGAGATCGACTTCTCCCCGGCGGAGCTCGTGTCCAGCGGCTGACCGGAGGCCGGTGTCCCGACGCAGGACTGGGCACCGGACCCGGCGTCCGCGCAGGTGTAGTCCGCGTTGACCACCGAGCCGAGGACATAGACGGCGTTGGGTGCCGGCGTCGTCATCTCGACCGTCGGGTCGGTCGTGTCGATCGCCGGGACGACCGTTCCGTGGGATCCGTCCGAGCCGCGGAAGTCGACGGCGTGAACGCCGTCGCCGGTGACGATGAACGCCTCGGAGTACGGCTGGAAAGGCTCGCCGTCGACGCTGTACTCGATCGCGACGCCGGGCGTGGACGAAGTCAGGGTGACGGCGACGTCGCCCGTGTACCAGCCGGCGCAAGGCGCCTCGTTGCAGACGGCCGCGATCGTCCCGACCGTCTCGGGGACGATGATGGTCTCGAGCAGCGCCTTCTTGTGCGTGATCGCGACGTTTCCGGCACCGTCGACCGCCTGGATGAAGTAGTCGATCGTGTTGCAGCCGACCGGCCCGCCTCCACTCCAGCGGTTGCTTTCCGGATCCTTCGACAGCTCGGCCAGCTTCCAGACCGAAGAGCAGTCGCGGTAGAGCGCCACGACCCGCCTGACGATGCCGGGCTCCCCGGCCTCGTCGCGATCCTCGACGTCGAGGGCGAAGCCCACGGTGCTGCCCACCTCGAAGGCCGTGACGGGGCCCAGCCGCGCGGGCCGGAAGTCCTGTTCACCGGGCGCCGCGTAGTAGATCCGCCCCTGGAGATTCGTGAAGCGCCGCTGGATGCCGAAGCCCTCGGGGTCGGGCACGCCGTCCGTCCGGAACTGGCCAACGGTCAGGAGCAGTCGTTGGCGGGGCCCGCTCCGCGAGTCGAAGCTCGTGATCGCCTGCAGGCGCGCAGGGTGGCTGCCCTCGCCCACGACCTCGGGCTCGTCCTCGCTGTCGTCGAACACCGCACGGCTGAACACCGCGTCCACCGCCTCGTCCGTCGAGGTCAGCCCGGTCATGAGCGCACCGTGCGCGACCTGGTTCGGCTGGGTGGCGTTCAGCTCGAATAGCGGCTGGATCGGCCTGCGATTCGTGGCCCAGCTGCCCGCCTCGGCGCGCAGGAAGACTCCGTCGTCCGTGAGGACCTCCTCGAAGGTCGGATTCACGTCGAACGGCGCAGCGGTCAGGCCGGTCGCCGAGTCGGTAACGGTCGGCAGCGGATCAGGCTCCTCGGGCGTCGCTCCGTCCGCGCCGACCTCGTACATCGGGAGCCCGTAGAGGGTCGTCTCGACGCTGACCTTCTGGTCGTACAGCCCGAGGGCCGGCCGGGTCGACAGGTACTCGTGCTTCGCGAAGCGGATCGCCTCGCCGATCGTCTGCGTCCCGTCGAGCCCGCGCGAGATCAGTGCGTGGAGGAGCTCCGAGTACGCGACGTCCACGGTGTCGCCGAGGCCGTAGCCGGTGTTGAGCACCGAGCCGAACGCCCCGCGGAGCGCGAATGTCTGCGCCCAGTCCACGGCCAGCGCGTTGCCCGAGCCGAGCAGGGCGTCGGACACGGGAAAGCCGGCGTGGCAGCCGATGGAGAGGATCAGCCGCTCCGAGAGCGCGTTCGCCCCAAAGTCGTTCCGGAAGGACTGGCTCGTGAAGAGCTCGTCCTCGCGCTGGAGCAGGTTCTGGTCTGCCGGCAGGCCCCGCCGGTGGTCGAAGTGCGCGTTGATCGAGTTGATGTCGGGGCCCGGGCCGGTGGTCGGGAAAAGTGCTGCCAGGAGCTCGTCGCGGTCCCAGGTCTCGTTGATCAGCGTGCTCGCCGCGGCGCCGAAGCGCGGCGCGAAGGGCGCGTTGATCGCCCGGGCGCCGTCGCCCAGGAAGTCGTAGCCGGTGACGAGCGAGCTGTCCGGGTCCATCACGCCACCGGAGTCGATGAACTGCTGCAACTGCGCTCCGATCTCGGGTGCGCTCTCGACGAGCCGCCCGACGCTCAGCTCCGGCACGAAGAGCTCGCGACCGAGGAACGTCTGCGTCGCCCGCTCGCCGTAGACGTCGTCGGTCATCAGGAGACCGTTTGCCAGCGCCCCCAAATACTGGTTGGCCGGCCCGGCGAAGGTGCTGGCATAGCCGCGCTCGTTGGCGATCTCCGTCTCGTCGGGCACGCGGCCCATCGGGATCAGGTCGTCGCCGCCGACGAGCACGACGTTCTCAACGGGCCGTGGCGGGGTCGGGCCCGGCGGGTCGATGACGTCGTCGAGGACTGCCCCGATCGCGGTGACGACCGCGTTCGCATGCTCCGGTGAGCAGGGGTTGCCGTCCCAGGTGTCGTAGGCCGTCGCGACCGCTCCGTTCCCGTCCACCGGGATGACCGCGCCGACCACGCCGAGATCGGCCCGGCCGGCGAGAGCACCGGCCTGCGCCAGCAGAGTCGAGGTCGCCGCCGAGCCGAACGTGTCGCCGAGGCGCTTGGCGTTGACGAGGAAGACCGTGTTCAGGTTCGCGGGCAGCGCGGTGAGGTCGGGGAGGAGCCCGGGGGTTCCCTGCCCGGCGAACGGGAACGACGCGGGCGTGCGCGGAGCGCAGGGCCCGAGTGCCGCCGGGCCGACGACCTCGACCTCGAGCATGAACGGGGAGTTGCTCTCTGCGTCCTCGAAGGGCGCAGCGAGCAGCGTGTAGAAGCCGCTCTCGCCCTGCGAGAGGATCTCGATCCGCTCGCTCGCGGTGCCGCGGTTGTCGGACACCGCGCGCAGCGTCTGCGTCGCGATCGCATCGAGCGGGAGGTCCTGGAGCGTCTCGGGAGGCAGAGACTCGTTCCGGGAGTCCAGGAGGGCCTCGACGTCGACGATCGGAGGATTGCCGAGCGGGATCGCGTCGAGCGGGGCAGCGCGCAGCGGCGGAGCTTCCGGGCCGAAGACGAGAAGGTCGAAGTCGGCCTCGAGGTGCGTCATCTCGACGACGACCCGCGACCCGGCCGGCGGAATCGGAATCTTCAGGTAGTCCTCGTCGGCGCGGGGCAGATGGGTGATGTAGAGCGAGCCGCCGCTGAGCTCCCTCGCCGCCGCCGGCGAGTCGTTGTTTTCGAGGGTCTGGAGCACCTCGAGGCTCTTCGGCTCCGCGAAGCTCGCGGCCGTCATGCCGGGGACGATGATGTTCGCGTTGACCGCTGAGGTCCCGAGCTCGAGCCCCGGCCTCGCCTTCCACCGGAGCACGTACTCGTCGTCGATGTCGACCTCGGCTTCCCACTCGAGCGAGGCCGGCATGACGTCGGGCTCGCCGATCGTCTGGGGCACCCCCGCCTTGAGCAGCTCTGTCGAGCCGGCGACGTACCGCCCGCCCTCGGGGAGCGTCGCGTGGATCGTCGCCGTGGCGCTCGGCGTCCCGCCCGTGACCGTGAACGTCGCCTCGTACGTGACGATTCCGCCCTCGGTGGCGAAGTCGGAGAGCGGGAACTCGTCGAGGTTCAGGTCCGCCCAGTCGTAGTCGGCGTTGCCGAGGAGGAGCGCGAACAACTCGCGCAGGGTCAGCCGGATCGTCTCGCCGTCGACGATCACGGTCGAGGGAAGGCCGTAGATCAGATGCGCCAGGGTCGCCCCCGAGCCGGGCTCGAGCGCAGCGACGAGCTCGCCGAGCGTCGCTCCGGGGACGAGCCGCGAGGCTGCCGCGGCATCGCCCAGCGTCGTGCCCGGTGCGCAGAAGCCACCCGTGCAGTCCACAAGATCGCCGATCGCGTCGAGCGGGATCGCATCCAGCGGGATCGCGTCCAGCGGGACGCCCCTGATCGCCAGCCCGATCAGGGTCTCGGTCGACGGGTCCAGCGGCGGACACGCGTAGCCGTCGATCGCGTTGATCGCGGCGCACCAGTCGGCGGCGTTCTCGGCCGGGTCGTTCGTGCCGATCGCATCGAGCGGGATCGCATCGAGCGGCGTCGCGCCCAGGGCGAGCCCGGCCAGCGGGATCGCGTCCAGCGGCGTCGCCGAGAAGTCGATCGCGTCGAGCGGGACACCGGCGATCGAGCTCTTCGCGGCAGCGTCGGCGTAGACGTCCGCGAGCGTGATCGTGCTGAGCGGGACGTTGGCGAGCGCCGTCCCCTGGAGCAGCGCTTCCCAACCGCCCGGTGTGGACACCGGCAGATCGGAGAGATGGACGCCGCCGAGCGCCTCCTGGAGCAGGTTCGCCGTCAGCCCGATCGCGTCGAGCGGGATCGCGTCGAGCGGCGAAGCCTCGAGGTCGATCGCGTCGAGCGGGATCGCGTCGAGCGGCGCCGCCTGTGTGTTCGGGTCCGGCTGGGTCAGCGCCGCGGTCGGGATGCCGGCGATCGGAACTCGCTGCGCGCCGGCGATCGCCGCGTCGACGTCGGAGTCGAGGGCGATCGTGGCGTCCGGCGGCACGCCGCTCTCGACGTCGACGCACGGGGAGAACTCGGACGTGTTGCCGGCTGCGTCCGTGGCGGTCGCCGTGACGACGTGGCCGACCGGCGTGTCGACGGCGAACGCGTGGTCGAAGAAGACGCTCTCCGGGATGAGCGTGACCTCGAGCTCGAGCCGGCCGAGGAGGGTCTTGCCCTCGCCGTTGCCCGAGGTGTCGCACGATGGGCTCGAGAAGAACTCGAGCCGGTAGGTCCCGGGCGGAACCGATGCATGGGCGCCCTTGACCGCGGTGAAGCCCGTGATGCTCGTCGCAGACTCGGGGATCGGGAAGTTCGCCAGGCCGTTGGCCCCGGCGTCCTCGTCGCCGCCGTCGTTCGCCGTCACGCCGTCGGCGCCGAGATCGATGCCCAGATCGGAGGCGGAGTCGCCGTTTTCGAAGATCGAGTTGCCGCGGATCGTGTTCTGGCTGCCGCTCCCGAAGACGACGACGCCATCGCCTGCGCCGTCCAGGTCCGTGCCGTTGTAGGCGATCGTGTTCGCCGCCTCGGCCGACGGGCCGCCGACCGTCGTGTTCGACGCGTTGAGCAGCCGCACGCCGTCGCCGCCGTTGCCGAGCGGCGACGAGCCGTCGGCCTGCGTCCCGACCAGGTTCCCGACGACGGTGCTGCCGGTCGTGCTCGGGAAGTCGACGCCGAAGACGGCGATTCCCTGGTTGCCGTTGCCCGAGGTGAGATTGCCGGCGCCCGGCGCGGTCCCGCCGATCAGATGGCTCGAGCCGCCGTCCACTCCCACGCCGTCGAGCCCGTTCGCGATCGCGACAGTGCCCGTGATGTCGGTGCCGGCGTAGTTCCCCTGGACGACGTTCCCGCTCGACCCGTACAGCAGGACGCCGAAGCCGCCGTTGCCGGAGAGCAGGTTGCGCGCGCCCGGGGCCGTACCGCCGACGGTGTTGGAGTCGCCCTCGATGCGGACTCCCTCACGCGCGTTGCCGAAGTCGGCCGTCCCGGCGGAGTTCGTGCCGATCAGGTTTCCGAGGATCGTGTTGCCCGTCGAGCCGGCGGAGACGAGAACCCCGTGCTGGGTGCTCGCGGCGACGACGTTCGCCTCGCCGTCGTTCGTGCCGCCGATCGTGTTGCCGTCCGAGCCGCCGAAGACGTGGATGCCCTGCCCGGTGTTCGGAACGGTCGCCGTCCCGGCATCGTTCACGCCGATCCGGTTGCCGGTGAGAACGTTCGAGGCAGCCGAGCCGCCCGTGATCCCGACCCCGCCCTGGTCGTTCCCGCCGACGAGGTTGTCGTCGATCGTGTTGGAGGACGCGCCGTCGACGAGCACCCCGGAGCCGGCGTTTCCGAGATCGAAGCCGCCCGCGATGTCGAGGCCGATCCGGTTGCCGATGACAGTGTTCGTCGAGACGGCGGGCCCCTGGATCCGCACGCCGTTGGCGCCGTTGCCCGAGATGAGGTTCTGAGCGCCCGGCTCGGTGCCGCCGATCAAGTTGCCCGAGACGGCCGAGCCCGCAGAGCTGATCTCGACGCCGTCCTGGGCGTTGGGCGCGGGCTTCGTCCCGTCGGGGGTCGTGCCGATCCGGTTTCCAAGGACGACGTTGCCGCTCGCCTGGATCCGGATGCCGTCGTTCAGGTTCCTCGAGATGAGGTTGCCCGCACCTGCCAGGGCGTCGCCGATCGTGTTTCCGCTTGCGCCGTTCACGAGGACGACTCCGTCGGCGTTCGGGCGCGCCGTGCCGGCCGCGCTCGTCCCGATCACGTTTCCTCGGACGGTGTTCCCGGCGGCCTGGAGAGTGGAGATGCTGATGCCCGCGCCGGCGTTGGCCGAGATGACGTTCCCGAGCCCGGCTCCCGCCCCGCCGATCGTGTTGGAGGGCCCTTGCAGGAGGACGCCGGGCCCGCCGTTCCCCAGGGCCGTCGCGCCGTCGATCGCCAGGCCGATGGAGTTTCCCTGAACGAGGTTGCCCGAAGCGCCGTCGCCCACGATCGCGAGACCACCGCCGTCGTTCCCCGAGATGACGTTCCGCGCGGCCCCGGCCCCGCCGATGACCGAATTGGGGCTCTCGACGACCGAGACGCCCCTGGCGGCGTTCCCGACGTCGACGGTGCCGCTCGCGCCGGTGCCGATGAGATTCCCGGCGATCACGGCAGCCGACGGGAGACCGGAGACGGCGATCCCGTTCGCGCCGTTCCCGGAGATGACGTTCCCCGCCCCGTCGGCCGAGCCGCCGACGGTGACGCCGGGCGTGTCGTCGATGACGACGCCGGAAAGTGCGTTTCCGAGCGGCCAGCCGCCGGACGCCGTCGTTCCGATGTAGTTCCCCGTGATGGATGCTCCGCCCGCCCCGTCCAAGGTGATCCCCGTCTGATTCCCCGAGATCAGGTTCCGCTGGAGCGGCGTCGTTCCGCCGATCGAGGCCACCGCCGCAGGACCGACGAAGACGCCGGCCAGGCAGTTCCCGGCGTCGAGCGTGCCGGAGGGGTCGGTGCCGAGATAGTTTCCCTCGATCGTGACGCCGGTCGCTCCCGCGGCCACGGCGATGCCGTTGGCGAGGAACCGATTGATCACGAGCCCACGGACGGTGCTGGAGCCGCCGACGATCAGCCCGTTGGCCCCCGCTCCCGCGTACCGGCCGTCGAGCTCGATGATCGGCGTCTTCTTCGTGTAGAACCCGGGCTGGGTCGTGCCGTCGACGACGGTCGGGCCTGTCAGCGCCGGGAGCGCCTTCAGCGGCTTGATCCGCTTCGCTCCGCCCGGATAGATGTCGAAGTGGATGTAGTCGAGCCCGTCCGCCGCGTTGGCCGCCTTGATCGCCTCGCGGAGGCTGCAATCACCCGGATAGCAGACGCCGTTCGTGTCGTCCGTCGCCGTGACCGTGAAGACCGCGGCGCCGACATTGGCCGGCACGACGAGGCCGGCGACGGTACACACCAGCGCCAAAAGCCCCCCTGCCCGCAGACACCCCATAAACGTAGATTCCGTGAGACCCTGACAGGTATCGACAGGCTTTTCAACGGCACGTACGCTCGATTCGAATGACACAAGACGAGACGGCCGCCCCGTTCGCGCCCTACCTCTCGCGCCTTGTTCGCGACTGGGCTCGCGACCATCCGGACGATCGAACCCGCGTCCTCGACGGGACGCTCCTCTCCGTGGACGTCTCCGGCTTCACGAACCTCTCGGAGCGGCTCGCCCTCAAGGGCCGAGCCGGCGCCGAGGAGCTGATTCTCGTCCTCAGCGGCTGCTTCGAGGGCTTGATCGGCGTCGCGCACCTCCACGGGGGCGACGTCCTCAAGTTCCGCGGAGACGCACTCCTGATCCTCTTCTCCGGCGACGACCACGAGCAGCGCGCCTTCGAGGCCGCCTCTGGCATGCAGTGGTTCATCGAGCACACCGCGCCGAGCATGAGCTCGGTCGGCCCGGTGGAGCTCCGCATGGCGTGCGGCATCTGGTCGGGGCCCTGTCACTTCTTCCTGGTCGAGGGCCCGCACCTCGAGCTCGTCGTGGCGGGCCCAACGGCGACCGGCGCGGCCGAGCTCGAGGATGCGGCCGGTCCAGGGGAGATCATGGTTGGCGACCAACGAGGCGGCGCACGCCTCCTCGAGCGCGTCGAGCCGACGGCGCCGCCCGACGCCGTCGTGCCCGAGCCGACCAACGTGCCCGGACTGGAACGGTTCGTCCCGCCGACCCTCAGGGCCCACCTGTCCGTGGCCGGCGGCGAGGGCGAGCACCGGCAGGCGACCATGGCGTTCGTCGAGCTCTCCGGAACCGATGCCCTCCTCGAGCGGGAGGGGCCGGAAGGACTGGCGCACACGCTTCAGCTGCTCGGCAGCGCCGTCGAGCGGGCCTGCTCCGGCTTCGGCGTCACCTGGCTGGAGTCGGACATCGCCCCGGGCTCGATCAAGGTCTATCTGACCGCCGGAGCGCCTTCGACGACCGGCTCGGACGAAGAGGCAATGCTCCGGGCCGTCCGCGAGATCCTTGACGCGAGCGGAGACACGAGCCTCCGCGCCGGCGTCAATCGCGGTGCCATCTTCGCCGGGGACGTGGGAGCCACGACCCGCCGGGCCTATGCGGTCATGGGCGACCCGGTCAATCTCGCGGCGCGGCTCTGCGGTCGCGCCCAGCCCGGCCAGATCCTCGCCACGGGAGAGGTGCTCGAGCGGTCAGGCGCGCGGTTCGACACGGAACGTGAGCCCTTCCTCGTCAAGGGCAAGGAGCTCTCGTTGATGGCCTACCGGGTCGGCTCCCTCAGCGGCCTGCGGCAGGAGGACGCCGCCTGGTCCCTGCCGCTCGTCGGCCGGAAGCACGAGCTCGAGTCCCTGGCCGAGGCCGTCGGTGCGGCGCGGACGATGCAGAGCCGCGTGATCGAGCTCGTCGGCGAGCCGGGCATCGGGAAGTCACGCCTCGTCCAAGAGCTGCGGAGCCTCTCCGTCGGCTTCAACCAGCTCGCCTCCGCGTGCGAGCGCTACTCCCAGACCGAGCCCTTCTTCGCCTGGAGGGGCATCCTGCGGCAGCTGGCGGGGATCACGCCGGGCCACTCCCGCGAAGAGGCCGGCGCGCACCTCGAGCCGTGGATCGGCACGGTGATGCCCGACCTCGCGCCCTCGCTGCCGTTGCTCGCCGTTCCGTTCGACGCCGAGGTCTCCCCCACGCCGGAGTCGGACAGCATCGAGGCTGAATTTCGCCTTCGCCGGCTGAACGACGCGGTCGAGCAGTTCCTCCAGCGCGTGCTGATGATGCCGACGCTCCTCGTCTTCGAGGACGCCCACTGGATGGACGACGCGTCCCGCTTCCTGCTCGGCCAGCTGACGGAGAACCCAGCTCCACGGCCGTGGCTCGTCTGCATCACCCGGCGACCGGAGGGAGAGAGCCCGGTCCGGCAGGAGGGGAGGGCAACGCAGCTCGTGCTCGAGCCGCTCTCCGACCGCCACGCCGAGCAGCTGGTGCTCGCCGCGGCCGAGGAGCTGGCGATGTCCGAGGAGTCGCTCGCCGCGCTCGCCGGACGCTCCGGCGGCAACCCGCTCTTCATCCGGGAGCTCGTCGCGGCGTCGCGCGAGGGAGGGTCGCTCGATGCGCTGCCCGAGACGATCGAGACACTGATCACCACCCGGATCGACCGGCTAGAGCCTGCCGACCGGATGCTGCTTCGTTCCGCCGCGGTCGTGGGGGAGTCGTTCGAGCTTCCGCTGCTCGAAGAGGTGCTCGCCGATGAGCTTCCCGACGCCGCCGAGCTCGCCACCTGGGACCGGCTCAGCGAGTTCGTCGTCTGGGAGGGGGCGGAGACGATCGCGTTCCGGCACGGCCTGATCCGGGCGACCGCTTACGCGGGTCTGTCGTACCGGCGCCGGCGCGCGATCCACGGCCGGGTGGGCGACACGCTCGAGGCGCAGCTGAACGGCCGCGGCAACGAGCTCGCCGCCCTGCTCTCGCTCCACTTTCTCGAGGCCGAGCGGTACGAATCGGCCTGGCGGTACGCCGTGGCCGCAGGCGATCGCGCACGCGCCCAGAGCGCGAACGTCGTCGCGGGTGAGCTCTACGAGCGGGCGCTCGCGGCCGGCCGTCACGTCGAGCTGCCCGCGGAGGAGGTCGCGCGGGTGGCGGAGGCCCTCGGAGACGTCTCCGAGCGCGCCGGACGCTTCGAGCAGGCGGAGGCTGCCTACGCGGAGGCGGCGACACTGGTCGGGGACGACAGGGAGGCCGAGTCGCGCCTGATGATGAAGCGCGGTGTCCTTTCCGAGCGCGCCGGCGCCTACGACGGAGCACTGGAGTGGTACGAGCGCGCGCTGGGCCAGGCGGGTTCCGCCGGCCTCCGTGCGGAGCTGGAGCTCGCCTACGCAGGGGTCAGGCACCGGCAGGGACGTTTCGCAGAGGCGGTCGACTGGGCCGAGCGGGCGGCCGCGCACGCGGAGGAGGCCGGGAGCGTTCGGGAGCTTGCGCACGCGTACTACCTCCTCGATGTCGCGCACACACGCCTGGGCACACCCGACCCGTCCTACAACGAGCGAGCGCTCCCGATGCTCGAAGAGGCCGGCGACCTCGTCGGACAGGCCAACGTCCTCAACAACCTCGGAGTCGCGGCGTACTTCGAGGGCCGCTGGGAGGAGGCGCTCGAGGCCTACCGCCGCAGCGGCGAGCTCAGCCGCAGGGCGGGGGACGTCGTCAGCGGCGCGCGGGCGACGAACAACGAGGCCGAGATCCTCTCCGACCAGGGGCACCTCGACGACGCGGGGGAGCGCTTCGAGGAGGCGCTCCGGGTCTGGCGCGCCGCGCACTACCCCGTCGGCGCCGCACTGGCCACGTCGAACCTCGGCCGCGTCGCAGCCCGAGCCGGCCGCTTCGAGGATGCCCATGTGCTCCTGGAGCGCGCGCTCGATGAGTTCCAAGCGATCGGCGCCGAGAGCTTTGTCCGGGAAACGCGGGCGCGGATCGCGGAGTGCCTTGTCTTCGCAGGGCAGCATGGAGAGGCGGCCAGGCTTGCCGCGGAGACGCTGGCGGCCGGCGACGGAGACCCCAGCGTGCTGGAGGCTGCCCTCGAGCGCACCCTCGGCTACGCGGCGGTCCAGGCCCGGCGATCACCGGACGAGGCGCGCCTCCATTTCACGCGGAGCCTGGACCGGGCGCGAACGCTCGGAGCGGACTACGAAGCCGGACTGACGCTGAAGGCGATCTCGGAGACCGATCCCGACCGGATGGACGCACGCGGGGAGAGCGAGCGCATCCTGACCGCGCTCGGCGTGCTGACGACGCCGGCGATCCCGCTGCCCTGACGGTCAGGCAACAGGAAGCGAGGGGCGCGGCGGAAGCCGCGCCCCTCGCGAGGTCAGCGTCGGAAGATCTCGTAGACCGCGCCGTGGGTCAGCGAGACTACGAAGAGGTTTCCGTTCGGGCCGGTCTCGATGTCGGTCCCGACCCCGAAGTTCGTGCCGAAGAGCAGGCTCTCGCTCTCCGTGATGTCGTGCTTGGCGTTGTTGTCGGCGACCCGGTCCTCGAGGCGCGGATCGTCGACGGCGATCTTCCGCCTGTTCCCGGTCAGGTTGAAGCGGAACAGGTATCCGCCGAGGGTCAGGGGCGTCGCAGCCCCTGCGAACAGGTCGTTTCGGTACTGCGGACCGAGCGCCCGGCTCGAGAGGAAGCCGATCCCCGCCGGCGGCGTGGCGAAGCGCCAGCTGAACTCGGGATCGCTGTAGTGCGATCCGGGCAGGACGTGGAGGCGCGAAAGCGCTTCCTGCGGGCTGTCCGCGATGTTCCTGGCCGGCCAGCGGATCTGCTGGAGGTCCGCGCCGGGCAAACCACCGGACGGAGGCAGCGTCTGCTCGATCTCCTTGAACTGCCCGATGCGCCCGACGGGCCCCATGATCTGGATCCATCCTCCGTTCATCCCGCGCTCGACGCGGTTCAGCTCGTCGAACGCGTCATCCGCGTTCTGCTGATCCCAGAGGGCTCCGGACGCGGGGTCGAATGCGATCCCGAACGTGTTCCGGAGGCCGTACGCGAAGACGCGTTGGATGTTTGCTCCCGTCTCGCCCCCGACAGCCGCACCGGTCGAGAAGAACGGGTTGTCGGCCGGCGTCGAGCCGTCGTCGTTCAGCCGGAGGATGACGCCGCTCAAGTGGGCGTTGTCCGGCTCCGGGCCGCCGAACTGGTCGTCGTCGGTCGGTGGAGTCGGACCGTTCGGGAGATTTTGCGTCTGCCCGCGGCGTCCGAGGTCGCCCACGGCGACGTAGAGCTTGCCGTCGGGCCCGAACGCGATTGGGCCGCCGTCGTGGTTTCCGCGTGGCGGCTGGGCCGCGTCGCCCTGTCCCGCGGGCTCGGGGGCGCCGTCGTTCTGGAAGGCGAGCAGCTTCTTCAGGTTCCGGTCGAACACGAGCGCCGAGCCCGTCCACTCGAACCGGTCGACCCGGTTGCCGAGCAGTGGAACGCGCAGGAGATCGCTCGTGTCCTCCTGACCGAACATCGCGGCCGGATCGTCCGAGCACGCCTGCTCTTCAGGCTGGAATGGATCGGCGTCGAGCGGCGCCGTGCTTCGGCACGTCCAGTAGAGGTAGACGCCCGGGTCGGCCGGGAAGCGTGGATGCAGCGCGATCCCGAGCAGGCCCCTCTCGGAGCCGTTGTTGACCGAGAGATCGAGGACGGTCGCCTGGACGGCGCCGTTGACGACGCGCTTCACGGCGCCGGTGTTCTTCTCGAGGACGAGGAAGTCGTTCGGGCCGAGGAACGCCATCGTGCTCGGTGTGACGAGCCCACTGACCACGGTTCTGACGCCGAGGTTGGGATCGACCACCGAGGGCCCGGACTGGGCTCCCACGGGAGCCGTTGACGCTCCTGCGATCAGTGCCGTCGTCGCCACCGTCGCAGCCAGCAGTGCTGCACGAATGAGTCGCGTAGATCGTCTCACGCGATTCCCCCTCTGCCGCAGCGTCGAAGTCGCGGCGATACGCCGCCTTCGGGACCCCTACGGGACAGCAGCCAACGCGGTTTCAACTCGCAAACCAGCCCTAAACCTGCCGCTCGCCCGGCACGCCCGCGGGGCTCACCCGCAGAGCCTGACGAAGAGCGAGAGGGCCCGCGCGAGGCGGGCCCTCTCAGGAGGCACGAACTAGAGGCCGAGCTCTTCCCAGGGAGTGAGGATCGAGCCTCCCAGGTAGTCGTCGTCACCGTCGCCGTCGTCGTCGGCGTCCTCGTCGCCGTCGCCGTCGGCGTCACGGTCTGGATACTGCTGGAACGCGTACGTGTCGAAGCCGCGCAGCATGTCGCCGGCGGCCATCTTGCCCTTGTACTCCTTCAGCGACCAGGTGTCGGCGCCCGGCATGACGTTCCAGCCGAGCGTGTTCCCCCAGGTCGTCCGCGAGTCCTCGGCCACGCCGTCGTCCGAGCGGGGCGGGCCGGAGAAGTCGATGTGCCAGATTCCCGCGCCGTACCAGGCGGTCACGAGTGTCCGCGGCCCCAGCCGCGAGACGCCGTCGAAGCCCGGTGCGACCGGACCGGGTGAGGCCGTGCCGTTCCCGCCGATCCGGAAGACGTGCACGGTGCAGCCCCGCTCGAGCCGCGGCAGGCCGTTCAGCGTCCGGCGCAGGTTCAGGGCGTCGATCGCCTCCTGCAGCGGATCCGGCCCGAGGAACGGGCTCGGGTTGAGGTAGCTCCCGAGCTTCTTCGGGTTGGTCGGGCTCGCCCCGTTCGAAGCGGGGACGCCCTTGATCGAGCCGAGCGCCCAGAAGTGCAGCGCGCCGACCTGGCCGTTCGGTCGTGAGTTGCAGTCGGTGTTCGAGGTGCCGCCGCCCTTCTCGTCCCCGATCACGAGGATCTTCCCGTCGGGAGTGACGTCCGACTGGTGCGAGATCTCGATCTCGTGTGACGGGTCGGCCTCGCCGGTGCGGTTCGGGATGATCGAGAGCGTCCGGACCTGCCCGCTCAGGACCTTCGAGACGTCCACGATCCAGGTCGACTGGATCGCCGCGACGTACATCGTCTTGCCGTCACGCGAGAAGTGGACGTCGTGCGGCCGCCACAGGCCGGAAGCGGAGCTGCCGTCGGGCCGCCGCATGACGATGCACGTCACCGGCCCGGGCGGCTGGGCGCGAGCCTCGCAGCGCTCGGGCGTCCGCCGCGACTCGTCGATCAGGCGGTAGCTGTGCAGCGGCGTCCCGCTCGAGGCGAGGTCGATTAGCTGCTTGCCGGTCGTTACCGGCCGCAGGTCGATCACGTCCACGGCCCAGTCGGACGACGGATTCGAGATCGAGAGCCACGTTCGCTGCGGGTTGACGGTGTGGTTGTGCGCGCCGCCCGGCGGGTTCGCGATACACGTCGGGTTCGTGACCGTGAAGTGCGGCCCGGCCCCGGTCGCCGCCGCCTCCGGAT
>DASVEW010000030.1:0-25034 GCA_036380355.1 Gaiellaceae bacterium
CCGCGCTGCTCGCTAGGCGACCCCCGGACTGCCGAACTGGCCAAACTCTGGCCAAGAGGACGAATTGGCGACCATCGCCTGTCGCCGGACGCGGCTAGAATGGCCGCAGAGGGCGGTTAGCTCAGTTGGGAGAGCACCAGCTCGACAAGCTGGGGGTCACTGGTTCGAGCCCAGTACCGCCCACCTCGCGAAAGCCCCGCCCCGGCGGGGTTTTTCTCGTTCTCGGGGCCGCAGGCATCGAGCTCCCTGAACTCGCCCATCGGCCAGTCGCTTCGACGCGTGTCCTACGGGAGGATGATTGCCACAGTCGAGGGGAGGACGGGCCAAACCTTCCCGAGATTGCGGCGCTCGGACGTTTGACCCGTACTCCATCCAGGGTCGTGACGCCAACGCCGCCGCCGACACAGCAATGCTCGATCGCGCTCTGGCGCGGGTACTTCTCGGCGCAGTTCTACGTCCGACGCAAAGACCGCGAAGGGGCGCTCGGCTTCTCGCGAGCCTTTCGGACCTGGCGCCTTCCGTGGGAGGAGAGCAAGCCCATGCGCGAGGACCCGGCGTCCTCGCCGCCCTTGCCGCTCTCAACGCTGATCTGCTTTCACATGGTTGGGAGCGCATGCGGCGAGCCCCCGGCTCCGAGTGGTACGAACATCGCTTCCGGCGCGCAAGGCTCGCCGTCGACTCTCCCGGGCTGCCGGGCGGCACGGGTTCGAGCGCGAGCTCGCCCTCTCACCCGCGGGCGGTCGACGCTCCTCTCTTCCCGTCCCTCACTTGAGCCAGCTGCGGTCCAGGTCCTGGGCGTAGGCGGTCAGCGAGCGGCGGTACCGCTCGATGCTCGAATCGGAGCTGGTCTCCAGGAGCACGTGGATCAGCTCGCTGACGGCCTCGCGAGGCCGATCGAGGTTGTACAGCGTCATCGCATGGAAGACCCGTAGCGCCCGGAAGTCGGGGAACCGCTCGATGCCCTGCCGGAACGTTCGGTCCGAGTCGGCGTCCCGGCCGAGCGTGCGGTACGTGCTGCCGAGCCCGAGGAAGGCGGCCCGCAGCTCCTCGTCGGAGAGCTCGCCCGCGAGTGCCGCCTCGTAGTGCTCGACCGCCTCCTCCTCGAAGCCCAGGCTGTCGTGCACCCACGCGGTCTGTACGGCGATCTGCGCGTCGTCGGGGAGCTCCGCTCGGAGCTCCAGCAGCAGTTGCCGCGCCCGCTCGAGCTCGCCCTGCTCGCGGAGCGCGACCGCATGTGCCAGCCGCTCGTCGCGTGGGCTCACGGTGCCTCCGCGAGGGCATGGAACCGGTCCAGCATGACGGGCCAGTCGCCGAACCTGGCTCGGGCGTCGACATTTGCCTCCGTCCAGCCGCCTTGGGCGAAGCGCACGATGCAGCCGTCCCCGCGGTCGAGCAGCTCGACGGCGACCTCGCTCGGATGACGAGGGTCCTGGGCGAGCGAGAACGTGTGGGCGAGCCGGCGCCCTGTCTCCCAGACCGTCACCTCGCCCCACTCGTGCTCGCCGAGGTCCTCGTGCGTCGCAAAGACCCGGCCGCCGATGCGCGGCTCGATCGTCACTGCCTGCAGCGTCTCGGGGTTTGCCGTGTACCGCGGATCCCACCACTCGCCGATGCGCTCCGTGTACGTGGCGAATGCCTGCCCGGCGCTGCAGGGCAGATGGCGTTCGTGCGTGATCGGCGGGATGAGTGCGTTGCTCAACGCTGGTAGGCTCCAGCCGCAAATCTAGAGCGAGTCCGGTTCGCGCACGGCGCCTTCCTACTTGTTCGTGAAGTATCGAGGGAGGTGTTTTCATGGCCAGCGGAACCGTCAAGTGGTTCAACGACAGCAAGGGGTACGGCTTCATCACCCCTGACGAGGGATCCAAGGATCTCTTCGTCCACCACAGCAACATCGCCGGCGAGGGCTTCAAGAGCCTGAGCGAGGGCGCGCGCGTCGAGTACGAGGAGCGGGAGGGCCAGAAGGGCCCCGAGGCGACGAACGTCGCGCTCATCAGCGCCTAGGCGGAAGGAGGCGGAGGAGGAGTGAGGTAGCCTCGACACCTTCCGGGTGCCGCGCCGCCTTCTCCTCCTCTCCTACTTCGAGCCGGACGACGTTCCGAAGCTGATCCGCGCGGTCCGCGCGACGCGGACGCCGCCTGGCACCGGCGTCTACATCGGCAGCTACGGCGTCAACGGACCGGTCAGCCGTCAGGTGCACGAGCTGACGCGCGGGCGCTACGCGCCGATCTTCCCGATCAAGCCGACGTCGTTCTGGAACAGGCGGCGGGTCGAGGGCGCGGACCAGCCGTCACGCGCGGGCAAGCTCCCTTCACTCGCGTCGCTCCTGCGTCTCCCGTCGCGCGAGCGCCTGGCGTGGGGGAGGGAGCTCGGCCGGCGTTTCCGCGACGAGGTCAGGCTCGCGGAGGCGGAGCGTGTCCGCGTGGACGCCTGGCAGCTCGACGAGCTCGTGTCGGAGCTCTCGGGCGGGCAGGGGCGGCAGTGGCGCGAATTCACGCGCGGCGCCCTCCACGGCCTCAACTTCGGCCGGCTCGAGTTCGGAGACGGGCCAAGGATCGGCTTCGTCTGGGCATCCCTGCACGGCCTCCGCGTGGCGAGGTTGAACGTCGACGCCGAGCTGCGCGCGTTCTGGCGCGCGCTCGACTCGGCCACCTTCGCGCTCGTCGGCGAGGAGTACACGCCCTTCACCGGCAATCCGGAGGTCCGCGCGCGCGAGTTCGCGGCCACGCAGTTGAGCCTCCGACGCACCCGCGGCGAGATCAGGCGGGGCCTCGCAGCCCGCTACGTCGTCGGAATGACTCCGGGCTGGCATCTCGCGCGCGGTCTGGGTGGAAACGTCGCTCGTCTCCCGCGGGCGGAGGTCAACCGGTGGCGCGCGAAGTACGTCGACGAACGGGCTCGGATGGGCGTCGCCGGCTTCGGCGCCTACCACTTCCGCTTCGAGAACAGCTCCGAGCAGGTGATGAAGGACACCCTGAACGGCCTGGCTCGAGGTTTGGACAACCCTTAACCCGGCCCTTGCCCGTGCTTTGCGGGCGCCCGAGTAGCGTCGTCGGTGGGGTCAGGAAAGGGGTACGGACATGCGCAAGCTGACAGCCCTAGTAGCGCTTCTGGCGGTCGCCGCGGCGCTGCCCGCCGTGGCCCCGGGGAAGAACAACCCGGGCGTCATGCGGTCGGGCATCTGCTCCGGCGGAGCAAGCTGGAAGCTCAAGGCCAAGCACGACGACGGCCGCGTCGAGGCCGAGTTCGAGGTCGACCAGAACCGGAACGGCCGGCGGTGGAACGTCGTGATCAGGCGCAACGGCGCTGTCGTCTTCCGCGGAGTGCGGATCACGCGGCCGCCGAGCGGATCGTTCTCGATCACGCGCCGGATCGCGAATGCGGCCGGGCCGGACCGCATCGTCGCAACGGCGCGCGCCGTCGCGGGCGGCGCGGTCTGCCGCGGCGCGCTGTCGGTCTAGAAGGACAGTGCGCGGACGAGCCGCTCGAGCCCGCGCTCGAGCTGCTCGTCCGTCACGGCGAGCGAGAGCCGGGCCCACCCGGCTCCGGTCGCGCCGAAGCCCTCGCCCGGCGCGAGCGCGACGCGCCCGTCGGTCAGGAGCCGCTCCACCGTGACGCCGTCCGGGAGCTCGAGCCAGACGTAGAAGCTTCCCTCGCAGACGGGCGGGCGGACGCGCGTGCGGGCGAGCGCCTCGAGCACCCGGTCCCGGCGCGCCTCGTACCGCGCTCGCCGCTCCTCGACCGAGTCCTGCGGCCCCGTCAGCGCGGCGATCCCCGCTTCCTGGACCGCGGCGAAGATCCCCGCCCGCGCATGATCCTGGATGAGGTTCACGCGCTCGACGATCTCCGCGTTGCCGACCACGAAGCCCAACCGCCAGCCGGCCATGCCGTACGTCTTGGACATCGAGAACATCTCGACGCCGACGTCCTTCGCCCCGGGGGCCGCCAGGAAGCTCGCCGGCTCGCGCCCGTCGAAGACGAGGTCGCCGTACGCGAAGTCGTGGACGACGGCGGCGCCGGTGTCCCGGGCGAAAGCTACGGCGTCGTCGAAGACGCCCGCGGGCGCTGCCACGGCACACGGGTTGGACGGATAGTTGAGGTACACGGCGGCGACGTCGTCCCGCTCGACCTCGTCCCAGACGGGCGCCCACCCGGCCGCGGGATCGAGCCGGAGCGCGACGAGTTGCGCAGCCGCGAGGGCGACGCCGGACGGGTAGTCCGGGTAGCCGGGGTCGGGTAGAAGGACGGCGCTGGCGCGCTCCGCGAGCGCGACGGCGAGCTCCACGAGCGCGGTCTTCGTTCCCGGCACGACTGCGACCTCGCTCGTGGGGTCGATCTCCACGCCGTACACCGTCCGGTACCGCTCCGCGACCGCCTCCCGGAGCTCCGGCAGCCCGCGGAACGGCGGATAGCCGTGCACCCGGTCGTCCCGCGCGGACGAGGCGAGCCGCTCGACCACGTGGGGTGGCGGCCCGACCTCCGGGTTTCCGCGGCCGAGGTCGATCAGCGGCTCGCCGTCGGCCCTCCCGGCCTCGGCGACACGAGCCAGGAGCGCCGTGAAGTACTGCAGCGGGAGCCGGTCGAGCCGAGCCGGCCGGGGTCGCACGCCGCGATCGTACTCGGGCTACCGGCGGCCGAGGGCGTCGAGCACGCGGTCGTTCAGGTGGCCGGGCCTTTCGAACCGGACGACGAGCCGCGGTCCGTTTTGCGACTCGCGGCTCCCGAAGGACAGCTCCCGCGATCCCCGTGTGGTGATCGCGAGGCCGATCTCCTCGCTGCCCGCGGAGGCCACGAAGGACGTGACGTCGATTGCGCTCCAGACCCCCCGCCGGATCGGCTTCGACGAGGCGTACCGCAGCGAGGGCTCCGGCGCGTTCACGTACGTCAGCCGGCGCTCGCGCCAGTGCCCCTCACCGACCTGGCGAACCGCGTAGCTCGCGCGGCCGGCGGTCACGGGACGGAGCAGGAGGGTGACGCTCGTGATCTCGCCCGGGATGCCCTTGAGCCGGAAGCGGAGGTAGGCCGTCGCCTCAGGTGCGCCGTCCACGCGGAGCACGGCTGCGCTCCCGAAGTTCGTCCGAGGCCGTGCGGCGGTCACATACGTGTCAGCGACCGGCTTGAGCGCCCGGAACTCGGTCTTCGGGGCCTTCGCCGCTGAGGCTCCCGTCGCGAGGCTCGCTGCCGCAGCAGCCGTCGCGAGCGCGACGAGCCACCGGCCGTGCTGCCTGCGAGCCCCCCGTGAGCGTCCCATGTCGTCTCCGGACCTCGCGTGAGGTCCACATCAAGTAGCGCCGTGGGGTGCGGAACCCTTACCGCGGGTCGGCGACGGAGGCTCCCGTCGACTGCACCGCCATCGCCTTCTTGAGCACGGCGAGCGCCTCGTCGGAGCGGCCCTCGGCCTCGTGCAGCGCAGCGAGCTTTCCGTACACCTCGACCAGGTACCGGTCGGCTCCTCCCTCGAGCATGGCGGCGGCGCTCTCGTAGAACTCGCGGGCCTTCACACCGTCGCCGAGGCGCTCGTAGATCTCCCCGACCAGCATTTGGCCACGGCCCGCGTCGAGCGGCGCGGCGCCTTCGAGGAGCGCAGTGCTCTCCGCAGCGAGGGCCTCGGCCTCGTCGGTCCGGCCGAGCTCCACGAGCGCTCGCGCCTTCTCCAGACGGAAGAGAGCCGTGTCGAGCATGTTTCCCGTCGCCTCGACGAGCGGCAGGCCCTTGTCGAGGAGCTCCAGTGCCTCCTGCGCATTCCCGCGGTCGAGCTCCACGTGCGCCAGCAGCTGGTGGGCGCGGGCGGCGTAATGAGTGTGCTCGGTCAGCTCGAGCAGCTCGAGCGCCTTGCGCGCATAGCGGGCGGCGGTCGTCGGATCGTCACGCATCGCGTACAGGCGCGACTGCGACCAGAAGATCCGCGCCCGGAAGATCGGATCGGCGGCGTTTGGAGCGTTCGCGACCGTCTTGTCGAGCAGCTCCTCGGCGTCTCCGAGGGCGTTGCTGTCGATGTAGGCGTTCGCAAGCAGGACGCCGAAGCGGATGACCTCGACGTCGTCGCCTCGCTCGTCGGCGGCACGAAGCGCCTGCCGGAAGATGCGGATAGCCGGCTGGTGGTCGCCCAGCATCGCGTAGGCGCGGCCGAGGGTGTCGGCGACCGCCGGCTGATCGGATGCCTCGGCGCCGCTGACCCGGAGCGCTTCCTCCAGTTGCTCCACGGCCTTGCGTGAGTTGCCACGCTCGAAAGCGATCTGCCCCATCCCGGCCAGCGCCCTCGCCTGGATCGCCCTCGTCTCGGCCAGCGCGAGGATCTCCTCGTACGCGCGCTCAGCCTCGTCGAGATCTCCGAGCCGGAGCGAGACCTCCGCGTCGAGCAGCTTGCGGTCCTCGCCGCCGGCCTCGCGCTCGAGGCCGGTCGCCAGGTAGTCCTCGCTGACGCCGAGTCGCCTGCCCATCTCGCGCAGGAGCTGCAGCGAGGGGATGCGCTCCCCTGCCTCGATCCTCGAGATGTACGCAGGTGAGCAGCCCTCGAAGGACAGCTGGCGCTGGCTGATTCCGGTGCGCTCGCGCGCCTCACGCAGCCGCCGCCCCACGGCGGCGGGGTCGTCCACGTGCGTTGACTTACGTCTAGGCATCGAGAGCGGGCCTCGAATAATAATCGCGCCGCCGTTCGAGGACCTCCCAGAGCAAACCACTCACCGAGGAAGGGAGGTCCCGGTGTACGCACGTCTGGCCGCTGCGACTGCGGTTCTGGCGTTCCTGGCTGCCTTCGCGGCCCAGGGGCCCGTCTGGCCGTAGAGAACGGCTTCACTCGTGACGAACCCCCGCCGCCGGGCGGGGGTTCGTCGTTCATGAGGTGCCTACTGCGAGATCTGCTCGACGACCTGGCCGGTCTGGCGGTCATCCCCGTGGCGCGCCACGTCCGCCTGGGCCACGATCCCCACGAGGCGGCCGTCCTCCTCGACAACCGGCAGGCGCCGGACCTGGTGCTGCGCCATCAGCCGGAGCGCTTCGTCGAGCGGCTGCTCCGGATCGATCGTCACGAGCTCGGTCGAGGCAACCTCGGCGACCTTCGTCGAAGTCGGATCGCGCTCCTCGGCGATGACACGAATCGCGATGTCCCGATCGGTCACCGTGCCGACGAGGCGGTCGCCCTCCACGACCGGCACCAGTCCGACGTCCTCGTCTCGCATCGTGCGCGCGGCCTCGACGACCGTCGCGTCGGAGCCGACGGTTCTCGGATTCTTGGTCATCAGCTCGCGGATCTGCCCGTGGTGTCCCATGTGTCCTCCTTAGTCGGCCTGCGGGTCGTCCTCGGCGGTCCCGGTCTCCTCTTCCGGATCCGGCACCGGGGAGCCCTCGACCTCGTCGTTTCGGTCGTCGTCCCTGGGGTGCTGCGCTACCGTCTCGTCCATGCGTGTGATCCTTCCCGATTCGTCCGAACTGGAACTTCCCGACGGTGCGACGGGGCTGGATGCGGCTGCCGCGATCGGGCCGAAACTGGCCGAGCAAGCGGTGCTCGTGCGCTCCAACGGACGTGTGCAGGACCTGCGTCTCCCGCTCGAGGACGGCCAGCCGATCCAGATCCTGACGACGCGCGATGCGGACGATCCCGACGCGCTGTACGTCCTGCGGCACTCGGCGGCGCACCTGCTTGCCGAGGCCGTCCGGCGCCTCTATCCCGGCGTCAAGATCGCGATCGGGCCGCCGATCGAGAACGGCTTCTACTACGACTTCGAGTTCCCCGAGCCGATCGGCGAGGACGCGCTCGAGCGGATCGAGGCGGAGATCCGGCGGGAGCTGTCCGAGGGCCGCTCGTGGGAGCGGGAGGAGATCTCGCGCGAGGAGGCGCGGAAGCGCTTCGAGGAGGAGGGCGAGCCCTACAAGGTGGAGCTCGTGGAGACGGCCGAAGGCGACATCTCGCTCTACACGCAGGGCGAGTTCACCGACCTCTGCCGCGGGCCGCATCTTCAGGACTCGCGGCCGATCAAGGCGATCAAGCTGACCGGGCTCGCCGGCGCGTACTGGCGCGGCGACGAGAAGAACACGCAGCTGACGCGGATCTACGGGACGGCGTTCTACTCGCAGGAGGACCTGGAGGCGTATCTCGAGCGGCTGGAAGAGGCCCAGCGGCGTGACCACCGCCGCCTCGGGACGCGGCTCGACCTCTTCCACCTGTCGGAGCACGCGCCCGGCATGCCGTTCTGGCATCCGAAGGGCATGGTGATCTGGAACGCGCTCGAGGACCTGCGCAGGCGGGAGAACGCGCGGCGCGGGTATGTCGAGGTGAAGACGCCGCTGCTCTACGACGTCGACACCTGGGTGACCTCCGGTCACTGGGAGAAGTTCCGCGACGACATGTTCCTCGTCCCGTATGGCGAGGACCGGACGCTCGGCCTGAAGCCGATGAACTGCCCGGGGCACATGCTCCTCTTCGGGAGCGACCTCCGCAGCTACCGCGACCTGCCGCTGCGGTACGCGGAGTCGTCCACGCTGCACCGGAACGAACGGGCGGGGACGCTCCACGGGCTGCTGCGCGTGCAGCACGTCACCCAGGACGACGCGCACATCTTCGTCACGCCGGAGCAGATCGAGGAGGAGATCTTCGCGACCCTCGACTACGCCAAGTATCTCTACGACCTGTTCGGGATGCAGGCGCGCTTCGAGCTGTCGACGAGACCCGAGAACAAGCTCGGCACCGACGAGGAGTGGGACTTCACGGAGGCGGCGCTCCGCTCGGCCCTGGAGCGCCGCGAGTTGCGGTACGAGCTGAACGAGGGCGAGGGCGCGTTCTACGGGCCGAAGATCGACCTGCACATGACAGACGTGATGGGCCGCTCCTGGCAGATGGGCACGATCCAGCTCGACTCCCAGATGCCGGCGCGATTCGGACTGAAGTACATGGGCCCGGACAACGTCGAGCACACGCCGTACGTCATCCACCGCGCGCTCCTGGGCTCCCTCGAGCGCTTCATCGGGATCCTGATCGAGCACTACGGCGGCGCGTTCCCGCTCTGGCTCACGCCGGTCCAGATCCGGATCGTGCCGGTCGGGGAGGACCACCGCGAGGCCGCCGGCCGGATCGCGGAGCGCCTGCGGTCCGAGGGCTTCCGCGTCGAGGTCGACGACTCCGACGAGACGGTCGGCAAGCGGATCCGAAACGCGGAGGTCGAGAAGGTCCCGTACACGGTCGTCTACGGCGACCGGGAGTCGGAGAAGTCGCTCGCGGTTCGCGAGCGCGGAGGCGAACAATCGTCTCGAAGTCTCGACGAATTGGTCACAGAACTGGCTGCTAGTCTGTGAGCCTGCAAGCAGGGGCGCAGCCGTTCCTCACCTTCAGCGGCGCGGAGACGCGAAGCCGGGGGTTCAAGCGAGACGAGGAAATGAGCGAAGCCGCTGCGTGCAGCGGTTTTGTCGTTGAGAAGGAGGAGCAGAAGAGCTTGGTGAAGAGCCTTTGAGGCCACGGCGGTTCGCCCGACCTGAGCAGCCACCGCCCGAACCGCAGACGAGGATCAACGAGCGGATCCGCGTCCCGCAGGTGCGGCTGATCGACGAGGACGGCTCGCAGATCGGCATCAAGGCGACCAACGAGGCCCTCGACTACGCCTACGGCAAGAACCTCGATCTCGTCGAGGTCGCTCCGCAGGCCTCACCGCCGGTCGCCCGGGTCATGGACTACGGGAAGTACCGGTACCAGGAGGAACAGAAGGCCAAGCTCGCCCGCAAGCACCAGTCCCAGGTTCACGTCAAGGAGATCAAGCTCAGGCCGAAGATCGCCACACAGGACTACGAGACCAAGAAGGGCCACGTCGTCCGGTTCCTCAACCAGCGGGCGAAGGTCAAGGTCACGATCATGTTCCGCGGGCGGGAGACCACCCACCCGGAGCGGGGCCGCGACCTGCTCATGCGGCTGGCCGAGGACGTCAAGGAGCTCGGGGTCATCGAATCGCCACCGCTGCTCGACGGCCGCAACATGGTGATGGTGCTCGGGCCGACGAAGAACGCAGGAGTTTCCAGAGATGCCAAAGCAGAAGACATCCAGAGCAGCGAAAAAGCGGTTCAAGCTGACCGGGGCGGGGAAGATCCTGCGCCGGCGGGCGATGAAGAGCCATCTGCTCGAGAAGAAGTCCGCGAAGCGCAAGCGTAGTTTCCGGCGCCCGGCCGAGCTCTCGGGCAAGGACTACCGGGAGGTCGTGCGGATGCTCGGCGGCAAGAAGGGCGGTCACTGAGTGGCGACCCCCTCCTGCCCACCTCGCGCCCTCCGGCGCGCTGCGAACCGGCGGCTCGCCGCGTCCTCAGTCGCGCCCGTAGCCTCCGGCTACGAGCGCTCCCTGCGTCCTTGCGAACCTTGGTTCTCACGGCCGGAGAACACGATCTGGTCAGGAGGTGATCGCTGATGGCCCGCGTGAAGCGCTCCGTCGCCTCGCGCAGGAAGCGGCGCAAGGTTCTCGACGCGGCGAAGGGCTACGTCGGGATCAAGCACTCGACGTACCGCGCAGCGAAGGAGCAGGTCGAGCACTCGCTCAAGTACGCCTACCGCGACCGGAAGGCGCGCAAGCGCGACATGCGCCGGCTCTGGATCATCCGGATCAACGCCGCGGCGCGGGGCCACGGGCTCTCGTACAACCAGTTCGTCGCAGGCTGCCGGAAGGCGGGCATCGAGCTCGATCGCAAGGTCCTCGCCGAGATTGCCGTCGTCGATCCCGAGGCCTTCGGCAAGATCGCCGAGCAGGCCAAGGCCGCGCTCGAGAGCTGACCGCCGGGCTCGAGCAGGTCTTCCTGCACCAGGCGGAGCAGTGCGAGCGCAGCGGCTCGCGGCTCTACGCGGACGTCTGCCGGCGGCTCGCCGGCGAGCCCGCAGTCTCCGAGGTCGTCGACGACGAGCGGTGGGACCGCCCCCTGCAGCTCCTCGGCGGGCTCCACTACCTCGCGCTGAGCGAGGGAGTCGATCCGTGGAGCGACCCGGTCCCGGTGCTCGTCGAGCGCCGTGAATGGCTTCGGCGCTTCCTGCATGAGCGCGGCGTTCAGACGAACGAGGTGCAGCGGAGCTGGATGCTCCTTCCCTGCTTCCTCGAGATCGCGCGACTGACCGGTGTCGAGACCCTCGACCTCGTCGAGCTCGGCTCCAGCGCGGGCTTCAACCTCGTCTGGGACCGGTACCGCTACCGGTACGAGGCCGGCGGCTGGGGACCGGCGGGTGCCGCACTCGAGCTCTCGGGCGAGGAGCGCCGGCCGGTGCCCGGCGATCTGCTCCGCCTGCGGCCGCGGGTTCGGCACCGTCGCGGCCTCGACCGCTCGCCGATCGATGTCACGCAGCCGGACGAGCGACTGCTGCTCAAGTCGTTCGTCTGGGCCGACCAGACCGCGAGGCTCGACCGGCTCGACCGCGCTGTCGAGACGCTCCGCGCCGAGCCGCCGGTTCTCGAGCAGGCGGACGTGGCCGAGCGCCTGCCGGAGGTGCTCGCGGAGCGTCAGCTCGGGGCGCTCACCGTGGTCTACGCCACCGCCGTCCTGAGCTACCTGGGCGAGCGCCAAGCGGAACTCGTCTCGGCGCTCGACGACGCCGGACGCCGGTTCCCACTGGCCTTCCTCTGGACGGGCCAGCCCAAGCCAGGCGAGCACGACCACTGGGGCGTGTGGGCTCGGCTCTGGCCGGAGGACGAGAAGGTGCTGCTCGCCCACGCGGGATTCCACGGCCAGTGGCTCGAGTGGCTCGGCGCGCCCGAGTGATCACCTCGCCGTCGAACCCGCGCCTCCGGCTGGTCCGCCGACTCGCCTCGCGCCGCCAGCGCGACCGCACGGGGCTCTTTGTCTGTGAGGGCGAAGATTTGGTCGAGGCGGCGCTCGCGGCCGGCCTCGAGCCTGTCGAGCTCCTGGTCGACGCCCACCGTCCCGTCGAGGGCCTTCCGGAAGGTGAGCCCGTCGACCCCCGTCTCCTCGCAGAGGTGTCGACGCTCGGCCATCCGCCGAGGGTGATCGGAGTCTTTCGTCGTGAAGATCTGCCGCGCCTGGATCCACGTACTCCACCTCCTGTCGGTCTCGCTCTCTGGCAGGTTGCCGATCCCGGCAACGTCGGGACACTACTCCGCGCGGCGGACGGGCTCGGCCCGGCGTTCCTCGCTCTCTCCTCTGGCAGTGCGGATCCGACCGGGCCCAAGGCGCTGCGGGCCTCTGCCGGCTCGGTCTTCCGCGTGCCGACCACCGCCTTCGACGAGGCGCCCGGCCGGCGCATCGCGCTCGTCGCGCACGATGGAACGCCGCTCCACGAGCTGGATCTGGACGAGGGCACGACGTTCGTGCTCGGCGCCGAGCGTGAGGGACTCCCGGGTGACATCGTGGCGACGTGTGACGAAAGCGCGACGATTCCGCTCGCGCCGGGTGCGGAATCGCTGAACGTCGGCGTCGCGGGAGCGCTCGCGCTCGACGAGTGGCGCCGGGCCACGAGGTAAAGTCGAAGGGGATGGCCCACGTCGCGAGACTCTGGACGTCGCCGGCCAAGGGGAGCGGCCGAATGGACGGGCGCGATCGCGTTCTGGCGATCGAGGAGCACGGGCTGGACGGCTGCGCGCATGCCCGCCCGCGCACGAAGCGCCAGGTGCTGTTCGCCTCGGCCGAGCACCTGGACGCGCTCGGCGTGGAGTACGGCCGGATCCGCGAGAACTTCACGATCGAAGGCGAGGACGTGCACACCTGGCCCGTCGGGCAGCGCATCCGGATCGGCGGCGCCGAGTTCGAGATCACGATGGTGTGCGATCCCTGCTCGCGCATGGAGGAGATCCGCACCGGCTTGCAGGAGGAGATCGACGGGAAGCGGGGCATGCTCGCCCGCGTCGTCAAGGGCGGCGAGGTCGCGGCCGGCGACGACGTGCAGCTCGTCTAGCCGCGGAACGGGCCTTGCCCGTTCCGCCGCGAACGCTCATCGAGAAGGAAGCTTCGGGCGCGTGGAGGCCGCGCGGCGGCGAAGCCGACGCCCGGCTTCATACGGTCGCTGAAAGTCGTGAGACTTTCAGCGAGGACGCCGCGCCACGAACACCATGTCCTCCTCGCGCCGGTGCGGCCGGTAGTCGAACCAGCCGTAGACGCGTTCCACCGCGAACCCCGCCTCGGTGAGCGTCTCGCGCCACTCGCGGGCGCTGATCCAGGCGAGCCGCATCGTCGACTCGCCGCTCAGCCCGCGGACCGACAGCGTCAGCGTCCGCTCCTCCTCGTCCCAGTCGGCCCGCTCGAAGATGCCGGGCTCGCGCTCGATCCAGCGCCCGTGCGTCTCCTCGATGTCGTCACGACGCGGGGCGAAGACGTCGAAGATCAGCCGGCCGCCGGGCTCGAGCAGCTCGCGGGCCGCCCGCAGCGCTCGCAGCCGAGCGGGTTGGTCGGGCAGGTGCAGGTAGGAGCGGAACGGACACGTGACGAGCGACACGCGCTCGCTGACCGGCGGGTCGGCGATGTCTCCCAGACGGAGATCCAGCAGCTCGGCCACACCGGCCTCCTCGGCTCGACGCCGGCAGACCTCCAGCATCCTCGAGGACGAGTCCACGCCGATCACCGGGACACCTGCTGCCGCAGTCGGGACTGCGATCCGGCCGGTCCCGACGCCGAGCTCCACGACCGGACCGCCCGCCTTGCGCGCCTCGGCGACGTAGAACGGGACGTCCTCCGTCACGCTCAGGCTCCACGGGTCGTAGAGCTCCGCGATCGCGTCGTAGACGGAAGCTACGCGGGCTTCCGAGCGACCCATACGAACTCCCGGCTCTCGTCGTCGAACGGCCGCTTGTCGAACCAGCCGTAGAGCGCCTCCACCTCGAGGCCGGCGACGTCGATCAGGCCTTCCCACTCCGAGCGCGTCAGCCACCACAACTGGAGATCACGTCGGCCCTGTCCCGGCTCGCCCACGTAGGCCGTGATGTCGATGCGGTTGTCGCCCGGCCGGTGTGCTGCGTACTCCCAGAGTGTCTCGGAGTCGAGGTGCGGCCGTGCCACGCCGTCCATCCGCACCGCGATGTGCGGGTCGAACACGAACGCGTTCCACGCGAAGCGCCCGCCCGGTTTCAGCGACGTTGCGACCCGCTCGAAGACGCGCCGGCGGTCGTGCCAGGTGGGCAGGTGGAGCAGCGAGCGATACGGGCAGTAGACGAGCGCCGCCGGCTCGTCCAGCGTGAGCTCGCGCATGTCGCCCTCGCGCAGCTCGAGGTCGACGCCCGCCTCCTCCGCAGCTGCGCGCGCCTTCGCGAGCATCGCCGGCGAGCGGTCCAACCCGATCACCCGGCGGCCGATCGCCTTCGCCACCGGAACGGCCACCCGGCCACTGCCCACGGCCAGCTCGACGACCGGGCCGTCCGCCTCACGGGCCAGCTCGACGTAGAACGACACGTCCTCGGTCATCGGAGCCGACCACTCCTCGTAGATGTCCGCCAGTGCGGCGTAGGGGTCCACGGCCGCATTCTCCGTTATCGTGTGGCCATGGCAGAGAGGCGCATGGATTCCCCGTTTACCCGGCCCCGGCTCGAGTCCCGGGACCGGCGCTGACGCCAGAGCTGCCGACCCGCAGACACTCGACCCGGGGCCCTCTTGGACGCTGACGCGCTCGTCACCGAGGCGCTGAGCGCCGCATCCGGCTCGTCGACCACGGACGAGCTCGACGATGTGCGCGTCCGTTACCTCGGGCGGAAGAGCGAGCTCAAGCAGGCACTCCGCGAGGTCCGCGACCGCGAGAGCGGGATGGCGCTCAACGCCGCGCGCGAGCGGGTCGAGGAGGCCATCTCGACGCGGCAGGCGGAGCTCGAGCGCGCGGAGCTCGACCGCGCGCTCAGCGAGGAGCGGATCGACATCACGCTTCCCGGGGAGGGCCACCGCCGGGGTCACCTCCACCTGATCACCCAGGTGCGTCGCGAGGTGGAGGACATCTTCCTCGGCATGGGCTACGAGGTCGTCGAGGGGCGCGAAGTCGAGACGACGCGGTACCTGTTCGACGCACTCAACATGCCGCCGACGCACCCGACGCGCTCGCCGCTGAACACGTTCTACCTCGACGACGGCGTCGTCCTGCGCTCCGAGACGTCGCCTGCGCAGATCCACACGATGGAGGAGCGCGAGCCGCCGATCTACATGGTCTCGCTGGGCCGCTGCTACCGGCGCGACACCGCCGACCCGACCCACTACCCGATCTTCCACCAGGTCGAGGGCCTTGTCGTCGACGAGCACATCACGCTCGCCGACCTGAAAGGGACGCTGCAGCACCTGCTTCGCTCGCTCTTCGGCGAGGACCGCGAGACGCGCATCGCGACGCATTTCTTTCCCTTCACGGAGCCCTCCGTCGAGGCCTACGTCTCCTGCTTCCTCTGCGACGGCACCGGTTGCCGTGTGTGCAAGGGGTCCGGGTGGATCGAGATCGGCGGCGCCGGCATCGTCGATCCCAACGTCTTCGAGTTCGTCGGGTACGACCCCGAGAAGGTGTCCGGCTTCGCCTTCGGCTGGGGCCTCGAGCGGATCGCGATGTTCCGGCACGGGCTTCCGGACCTCCGCGCGCTCTGGCAGAACGACCTGCGGCTCCTGGAGCAGTTCTAGTGGCGACGCGGGTGCCGGTCGGCTGGCTCCGCGAGTACGTGGAGGTCGATGCGACGACCGAGGAGATCGCCGACCGGCTCGCGATCTCCACGTGCGAGGTGGAGCGCATCATCCGGCAGGGCGTTCCGGACGAGGACGGCAACCTCGGGCTCTTCCGCGTGGGCCGTGTCCTCGAGGCCGGCAAGCATCCGAACGCCGACCGGCTCCAGCTTTGCCGCGTGGACGTCGGGGAGGGCGAGCCGCGCCAGATCGTCTGCGGCGCCTGGAACTTCGGCGAGGGTGCCACGGTCGCCGTGGCGCTCCCGGGGGCCATGCTGCCCGGCGGGCAGCGGCTAGAGGAGGTCAAGCTCCGCGGGGAGAGCTCCTCCGGGATGATCCTCTCGGAGCGCGAGCTCGAGCTCGGCACCGACCACACGGGGATCCTGGTGCTCGAGGACGGCCCGGAGCCGGGGACGCCGCTCGCCGACGTCCTCCCGCTCGGCGAGGAGATCCTCGAGATCGAGACGACGCCGAACCGGGCCGACCTGCTCTCGATCTACGGGCTCGCCCGCGAGGTCGCGGCGATCTTCGGCGGCGAGCTGCGTCCCATGCCCGGCACCGATCCCGGGCGCGCGGCCGACGAGCCGGTCGAAATCCGCGTGGAGGATCTCGAGCGCTGCCAACGCTACGTCGGGCGGCTCTTCCGCGACGTCAAGATCGCGCCGTCGCCCGCGTGGCTGCGGGCGCGCCTCACCGCCGCCGGGATGCGTCCGATCTCCAACGTCGTCGACGCGACCAACTACGTGATGCTCGCCCTCGGGAGCCCGTTGCACGCCTTCGACCAGGCGAAGCTCGCCGAGGGGCGCATCGTCGTCCGCCGCGCCGCGCCGGACGAGGAGATCCGCACGCTGGACGGCCAGCTCCGGGGACTCACGCCCGAGGATCTCGTGATCGCCGACGCCGTAAGGCCCGTGGCAATCGCCGGGATCATGGGTGGCGAGGACAGCGAGGTCAACGAGGAGACCACGGACGTGCTCCTCGAGGCGGCGAACTTCGAGCCGAGCGGCATCCAGCGCAGCTCCGAGCGGCTGGGGCTCCGGTCCGAGGCCTCGGGCCGGTGGGAAAAGGGCATCGACCCGTACCTCGCGCCGCAGGCGGCCACGCTCTGCAGCGAGCTGTTCGCCGAGCTGGCCGGGGCCCGCTGGGTCGGCGAGAGCGACGTCCACGGGGATCTGCCAGAGCCGCCCACGATCCGGCTGCGCCGCCATCGGACCTCGACGCTGCTCGGCCTCGAGGTGCCCGCCGACGAGCAGCGGCGGATCCTCGAGGCGCTCCAGTTCGAGGTCTCCGACGACTTTCATGTCCGGGTGCCCACGTGGCGGATGCGGGACGTGACGCGCGAGATCGACCTCGTCGAGGAGGTCGCCCGGATGAAGCTGGAGGAGATCCCGTTCACGCTCCCCCGCCGGCAGAAGATGTTCGGCCGGCTCTCGCGCGAGCAGCGGCTCCGGCGGCTCGTGGAGGACGCGCTCGTCGGCGCCGGGTTCTCGGAGGCCTACACGCCGAGCCTCGTCGCGGACGACCCGCACCCCGGCGCCCTGCGGATCCCGCAGCCGCAGTCACAGGACATGGCCGTTCTGCGGACCACGCTCCTCCCGAGCCTCTTCGAGGCTGCCCGCTACAACAAGTCGGTCGGGAACAGCGGCATCGCGCTCTTCGAGATTGCCCACGTCTACCTGCCCGCGGAGGGCCTACCCGACGAGCGCGTTCATGTAGGGGGTGTGACAGAGGGGGCGTTCGCACGTGCGAAGGGCGCGGTGGAGACCGTTCTCGAGGCGCTCGGCATCGAGGGGACGTTCGAGCGCGCCGAGCACGGGCTCCTCCATCCGGGCAAGACGGCGTCGCTCGGCTTCGGCATCGTCGGCGAGGTTCGGCCCGGCATCCTCGAGGGCGCCTGGGGCGCCTTCGAGCTCGACCTCGGGGGCCTCACCGGGGCGGCCCCGACGAAGCGCGCGTACGAAGACCTGATCACGTATCCGGCCCTGCGCCAGGACCTCGCGTTCGCGGTGGACGAGGAGGTCGCCGCGGGAGAGCTCGTCGCGGCGGCGCAAGAGGCGGCCGGCCCGGAGCTCCGCAGGATGACGCCGTTCGACGTTTACCGCGGCGAGCAGGTCGGCGCGGGCCGGAAGTCGATCGCGTTCCGGGTCGAGTTCCGGTCGCCGGAGCGCACGCTCACGGACGAGGAGGCAGCGGGGCTGCGGGAGAAGATTGTCGGAGCACTCAGAGACCGTTTCGGCGCCGAGCTGCGGGCCTAGTCATTCGCAGTCGTGCGACTTTCGGCGAAAGCGCGGCGGAGCCGCGTTAGAGCGAGTCGTCGGGCCCGAGCCGGGCCGACATCGCGCTCATGACCTTGTCCTCGATCTCCGGTGAGTGATCGAGGAGCGTCCGGAAGCTCCGGTCCGTGATCACAAGCGCCCGGATCGGCGTCTGTGCGATCACGGTCGCCGTCCGTGGCTCCTGGTTCAGGAGCGCGATCTCACCGAAGAAGTCCCCGGCGCCGAGGCGGTTGATCTCCTGGTCTCCCCGCCGCACCGAGGCCTCGCCTTCGATGATGACCACGAACTCACGACCCGGCTGTCCTTCGACCGTCAGTTCCTTGCCGTCCGGAAGGTCGATCTCGTCGGCGATCGACGCGACCTCGTCGAGCTCCCTTCGGCCGAGCTGGGCGAAGAGCGGTACGCCCTTGATCAGGTCGACCTTGGCGTTCTTGCGAAGACGCATGCTGCGAGTGTAAGCCTCTGATGAAGCCTCCGAAAACCGAACAGGAAGGCAAGGACGTACAGCTGGACATGACGCACCGCATCCGAATTCTCGTTCTCGCCGCCGGAACAGCGCTGGCGGCGCTCGCATCGCCCAGCCTTGCCCTCGCACAGACCCGTCTGATCGGCACGGTCGCCGACCCCGCCACGATCACGCTTCGGACCGAGGCCGGCGCGGCGGTCACGGACCTTCCCGCAGGGACGTACACGATCGAGGTCCGCGACCAGTCCGTCAACCACAACTTCCACCTCAGCGGCCCGGGGGTCGACCAGCGCACCGACGTGGAGGCCGTCGAGACCGTCACCTGGACGGTCACGCTTCAGGACCGCTCGCGCTACACGTTCGTCTGCGATCCGCACAACACCGTCATGCGCGGCTCGTTCACGACCGGCGGAGGGCCACCGACGCCACCGCCTCCGCCCGCTACGAGGCCGCCCGTCTTGAACGCGACCGTGGGACCGGGGAGGACGATCTCGCTCCGCACGAGCCGCGGCGCGCGCGTCACGCGGCTGAAGGCGGGGCGCTACCGGATCCGCGTCCGCGACCGGTCGGCCGTGCACAACTTCCATCTAATCGGCCCGGGCGTGAACAGGCGGACGACTGCGCGCTTCCGCGGGACCGTCACCTGGACCGTGACCTTCAGGAAAGGGCGGATCTACCGGTTCGTCTCCGACCCACGCGCGAAGCGGATGCGAGGGAGCTTCAGGGCGACCTAGGCAACGCCCAGCGCGATCGCCGGGCCGGCTTCACGAGACCCGCGTGCTCCCCACCGGCCGCGTGGATGTCGGCCTGGCGATTCAGTCGCGGTCGACAAAGGAGAAGCGACCGAAGCGGGCCTTTTCCTTCCCCTCGCGACCGCGGCGTGCGAACAGTCTCATCGTGGCGCCGATCCCGCCGGCGAGGAAGAACCCGACGCCGGCGGCTCCCGCGACGAACACGGGGAGGTGAGCGCGGATCTTCGAGCCGACGTCGGTGGCGTCCTTGACCTCGGCGCGGAGGGTGTCCACGGCCTCGGCGAGGCGCTCGCGCTCGGCCTCGAGCTCGTGCCTGATCTGCTCAGGCGTGCGCGAGTTACCCACGGCCATCGCTCTTCAGCGCCTGGGTGGTGAGCTTGGCCTCGTCGATTGCCTGCTTCGGCACGGGCGGGGTTCCGCGGCTGACGCTTCTGGCGCCGAGGAAGGCCAGCAGCCCGGCGACGCCGAGCAGGAAGAGGGTGACGATGAGCAGGGAGAGCCAGACGGGCAGGAACGTCGCGAGCGCGGCCGTGATCGTCGCGAAGAGGAAGCCGATGCCGTAGAGGCCGATCGCGATCGCGCCCGCGAGCAGCCCGAGGCCGACGCCGAGCGCGGCCACCTTCTTCTTGAGCTCGAGCGATGCGAGCTCGAGCTCCAGGCGGGCGAGCGTGCTCGCATGCTCGGCAACGTCCTTCGCGGCCGCGCCGAGCCCGGTGTGCACGGCGTCAGTCTCGTGGGTGTGCATGGCCCCTCCAGTCGATGACCTTGGCGAGCACGATCCCGGCGACGAAGGCGGCGCCGACCAGGAGGAGCGGGCTCGGACCGCCGCCCGTCCCTTTCGGCTTGGGCCTCGCGCCGAGCTGCGGCGCGGTCGGCGCGGTCGGCGCGCCGCTGCCCGCAGGCTGCCTCGTTGGGGCCTCGCCCTTGATCCGCGCGGCGATCAGGCTCGGCTTCAGCTTCCTGAGAAACGCGGCGTCCTCCGCGAGCGGCTGCGCGAGCTTGGCCGCGACGCCGCCCTCGGTTGAGGCTCGGTCCGCGAACTGCCGCAGGCGGTCTGCCGCGCGGTCGATCACCTGGTCGGCTTTCGTGGTCACTTCTTCGCCGGGGGCTCTTCGCCGGTGACGAGCCGGTAGACGCGTGACGCGGCGAGGCGCGCGGCGATCGCGGCGAGCGCGCCGAAGAGGCCGTAGATGAGGGTCCACGTGAGCTTGCGCAGCATCGTCGGGTGAAACTTACCGCGCCTCGGCAACCGGAAACCTGCGCGCCGTCCGATAACTATGCTCGCCGTATGCAGCCCGACGCGCGCCCGTTCGGCAAGACGGAGCGCCAGCGGCTGATCGCGAGCCTCGTTTCGCGCCGCCGGATCGGGACGCAGCACGACCTGCTGGCCGCGCTCTCCGCCGCGGGTTGTCGCGCGACGCAGGCGACGGTTTCCCGCGACATCCGGGAGCTCGGGCTGGAGAAGACGCGCGATCAGCTCGGCCGGCCGCGGTACGTCCTGCCGCAGGACGGGCGCCGGACGGATCCCCGCGAGGCGCTGGCGGCGGTCCTGTCGACGTTCGGGCTGCGGGCGGTGGCGGCTCAGAACGTGGTCGTCGTTCACTCGGAGCTCGGTTCGGCGCCGGCGATCGCGCGCGCGCTCGACCGGATCGAGCACCCGCTGATCGTCGGCACGCTCGCCGGCGACGACACGTGTCTCGTCATCGCCGCCGACCGCCGCGGCGCCGCCGCGATCGCGGGCGAGCTGGAGCAGATCATTGGCTGAGGTCGGAGCCGTCGCGCGCCGGAGCCGGCGGATCACCGACCGCGACATCGAGCTCTTCACCGAGCTGACGGGCGACCGCAACCCACTCCACTACGACGAGGCGGCGGCGGGACGATCACGCTTCGGCGGGCTGATCGTCCAGGGCGGCGTCACGTCGGGACTGCTCAACGCGGTCGTGGCCGAGGATCTGCCCGGGCCGGGCAGCGTCTTCCTGCACGTGGACTGGAGCTTCAAGGCGCCGGTCCGGCCGGGCGACGAGATCACGGCCGAGGTGGAGGTGCTCGAGGCGAGGGAGGACAAGCCGCTGACCCGTCTCCGGACGACGATCGTGAACCAGGAGGGAACCGTCGTCCTGGACGGAACGGCGCTCGTGTGGACCGAGGCGCTCTGAGAGCGCTGGCGCTGCTCGCGGCGGCGCTGGTGCTCGCGATGACGACCTGGTTCTCGGCGACGGCGGTCGTTCCGCAGCTGCGCGAGGAGTGGGATCTCGGCAACACCGCCGCGGCGTGGCTCACGATCGCCGTGCAGGTCGGGTTCGTGGCCGGAGCGCTGGCAGGCAGCGCGCTGAGCGTCGCGGACGTCTTTCCTCCGCGGGCCGTGATCCTCGCCGGATCGCTCGGTGCGGCCGTTGCGAATCTGATGCTCGTGACGGCCGACGGGCCCGTCGTGGGCATCGCGGCGCGCGTGGCGACGGGGTTCTTCCTCGCCGGCGTATATCCGCCCGCGCTCAAGCTCGCCTCGACCTGGTTCAGGCGCGGCCGAGGCACGGCCCTGGGGATCGTCGTCGGCGCGCTCACCCTCGGCTCGGCGGCCCCGCATCTCGTCAACGGTCTCGGCGGTCTCGACTGGCACCTCGTCGTCTGGGTCACGTCCGGGCTCACCGCCGCGGGAGGAGTGCTCGTCTTCCTCGGCGTCCCGGAAGGCCCGCACTCGTTTCCCTCTGCGCGGTTCGATCCGCGCCAGGCGCGGTTGGTGCTCCGGAACCGGGGCGTGCGGCTCGCGTCGCTCGGCTACTTCGGGCACATGTGGGAGCTGTACGCGATGTGGGCCTGGTTCCTCGTCTTCTTCGCGGCCGTCGCGGCGGACGGCCGGGCGGCGGCGTACGCGACGTTCGCCGTGATCGGCGCAGGGGCCGCGGGATGCTGGGTCGGAGGCGTGCTCGGCGACCGGTGGGGAAGACCGGAGACGACCGCGGCGATGATGGCGGTCTCGGCCGCCTGCGCGGCGCTGATCGGACTGGTGAGGGACGCGCCGGCCGCCGTCGTGCTCGTGCTCGGGCTCGTCTGGGGCTTCGCGGTCGTGGCGGACTCGGCGCAGTTCTCCACGCTCGTGACCGAGCTCGCCGAGCAGGCGTACGTCGGTACGGCGCTCGGACTGCAGATGGCGGTCGGCTTCGCGCTCACCGTGCCGACGATCTGGCTGCTGCCGTTTCTCGAGGACGAGGTGAGCTGGCGATGGGCGTTCGCCTTCCTCGCGCCCGGGCCGCTGCTCGGGATCGTGGCGATGCTACGACTGCGCCGGCTCCGCGCGGCCGGGGTCCTCGGGTAAGGCGTACCCAGCCTCCTCCCCGCGGCGACCGTAGCGAGGTTCGGCGCGCGCGTGTGGCACGACTTCGTGCCGAAAGCGTGCCGCATGATCCCCGGTGCTAGGGGCGGACCTGCTCCGGCGGCGGCGCCGGCTCGTGCTCTTCCAGATGGTCGATCGCCTGCGCGGGCACGTCCAGCTCGATCTCGCCCTCGGTGATCAGCCGGATCCGCTCCGCCGGCACGAACTTCGGCTTCGCCAGCAGCCCGGTCAGGAGCCCGGATGAGATCGCGATCCCGCTGAAGATGTCCTTCTCGGGATCGCCGACGACCTCCTCGACACGCCCGACCTCGGTGCCGTCCGCTGCGACCACCTTCCAGCCCGGCTCGATCAGGAGCCAGGACACCGGGTCGCCCGGCACTAGACCGGCCGGCCTTCCAGGTACCAGACCGGCCCTTGCGTCATGACCGGCTTCGTGTCGGAGAGGTAGTGGAGGATCGTCAGGCCGGCGCCAATCCCCTCCGAGTCGAGGCGCTCCAGGCAACGCCGGGTCATCCCGGCCGAGGCGCCGTAGCCGTACCGTCCGACCCGGAAGCGGAAGCCGACCGCGCCGCCGTAGCGCGACGGGTTCAGCGGCCCCATCAGCAGGGCGCCGCGCTCGAGGAAGTCGCTCGACGCGAGCTCGATCTGGGCGTAGATGTCTGTCCAGTCCTCGGGAAGCGCCGCCACCGCCGCGTCCCACTGCGCCGCCGCCGGCGGCCAGGCGGCCCGAGCTTCCTCGGTCTCCGGCGCCGTCTCGGACGCCGTGACGAGATCGAGCGTCCCGGCGATGCCCTCCCGGTCGATGCGCTCCATCATCCTGCGCGCCTGCTCGAGCCGGCCTCCGCGCCGCGGAACCGCGAAGCGGACCTGTCCGCCGACCCGGCCGGGCTGGAACGCGGTCAGCAGCGATGCGGCTCGATCGGCGCGGCTCGTGTCCTCCACGTTGAGCACGAACCGGGCGTCCGCCCAGTCGTCGGGCAGGCGCGTCTCGAGCTCCCGGTACTGCTCCGCGACGGACACGCGCCCGAGTTTAGTGACCACGGTCCGGCGTCTTGCCGTCACTACACTGCGCTCGTGGCCAAGGTGGAGAGGAAGGGGGCGGTCTCGCCCGAGCTGCTGCGCGAGTTCTTTCGCGAGATGCTGCTGATCCGCCGCTTCGAGGAGAAGGTGGAAGAACGCTTCCGCGCGGGCGACCTTCCGGGATTCCTCCACGTCGCGATCGGCCAGGAGGCGGTCGCTGTCGGCGTCTGCCGGGCGCTGGAGGAGGGGGACGTGATCGCCTCGACGCACCGGGCGCACGGCCACACGCTCGCCAAGGGCACGCATCCGAATGAGCTCATGGCCGAGCTGTACGGGAAGCTCGAGGGCTGCTCTCACGGCTACGGCGGCTCGATGCACCTGTACGACGTCGAGCGCGGGAACCTCGGCGCGAACGCCGTCGTGGGCGGCGGCCTGCCGGCGATCGTCGGCGCTGCGCTCGCCTTCAAGTTCCGGGACGAGCCGCGGGTCGCCGTCGCGTTCTTCGGCGACGGGGCGACGAACATCGGCACCTTCCACGAGGCGCTGAACCTCGCGCAGCTCTGGAACGTCCCGGCCGTGTTCGTCTGCGAGCACAACCACTGGGCCGAGTCGACCCCGGCCAGGCAGCACATGCCGATCGAGGAGATGACCAAGCGGGCCGAGGCCTACGGGATGAAGTCCATGAAGGTCGACGGCCAGGACGTCGGCAAGGTCTACGAGGCCTCGGCGAAGGCGGTCGAGCACGCCCGTTCCGGCCGCGGCCCGGTCTTCCTCGTCGCCGAGACGTACCGCCTCGTGGGCCATTACATCGGCGACCCGCAGGTCTACCGGCCGAAGGAGGAGATCGAGCGGCTGCGCGAGACCGAGGACCCGATCGACAAGCTGCGCGCCGAGCTCGAGCTCTCGGACGACGAGTTCGAGGAGCTCGACAACGAGGTCACCGAGCTCGTCGAGGCGAGTGTCGAGTTCGCGAAGAGCGGCACCGACCCGAAGCCGGAAGACGCGCTGAAGAACGTCTACGCCTAGTGCTCCTCCAAGCAATGCACGCCGGCTTCTGGCCCGCGATCACGCGGCGCCAGAGCCGACCCTCGTCCTCACCCAGGCTGGCGAGCCTGGGATCGTCCGAGTGCGCGCTCTGGCTTGGTGCTCGCAACCCAGAAGCGGGGCAGCATCACTTGAAGGAGCACTGATGGCCGAGCTCTCGTACCGCGAAGCAGTCCGCGACGCGCTCGCAACCGCGATGCGCCGGGACGACGACGTCTTCATCATGGGCGAGGACATCGCCGAGATGGGCGGGTCGATGGGCGTCACCCAGGGCCTCCTGGACGAGTTCGGTCCGGAGCGCGTCCGCAACACCCCGATCTCCGAGATCGGCATCGTCGGTGCCGGAATCGGCGCGGCGATGCAGGGCATGCGGCCCGTCGTCGAGATCATGTACGAGGACTTCCTCACGCTCTCGGCCGAGCAGATCGTCAACCAGGCGGCGAAGCACCGCTACATGTCCGGCGGGCAGCTGAAGGTGCCCCTCACCATCCGCACCCAGGGCGGCGCGGGCTGGTCGCCCGGGGCGCAGCACGCGCAGCAGCTCGAGTCGTGGTTCGTCCACA